>NZ_MVOI01000003.1:856797-1156797 GCF_002283555.1 Rubrivirga sp. SAORIC476
GTAACAGTATGCAACTATTTTTTCATGATGTTGGACTGAAAGGTGCAGAGCGAGACTTCCCAAAGACTGTCTTCGGAGACGTGGCGGTAGAGCTAGTAGAGCGCTCTGCCCCATCTCACTTGAGGGCAGAGATGGTAGACACTCTCCTGTCCTTGTTTCCCTCAGGGACGTTCAACTGCTGGGGAGTGCCAGCCGGAGCGAAGAGCGCAATCGAGCACCTCCAAGTCGGAGACGTTATGGTGCTGATTCGCACGACTGGCGGCGACGGCGATATGCCAGCAATGTGTCCGGTCCAAGCGTTCTGGAAGGAACCGATGCCCAGCTTATCTACTGCACTTTGGGGTAGCGACCGCTTCCCATACGTGTTCTTCTGCAAGACAGAACCGATCGAGTTGACTTGGACGCAGTTCAAGAAAGACGTGGACTACGCTCCCAACTTTCGGCCGAGCGGGAACGTCTACCGGGTCCGGCAGGACCGTCTCCGCAAACACGGTGGTGCGGAATCCTACGTCGAGAGACTTGCTGGCAACACGCTCAAATACCCAACTGGAGCGGCCTCAGGTTCAGTCGCAGAGGTCACACCCAACATAGAGTTCGAAGAGGGGCAGCGGCTCGTGCGCGAGAGGAGCTACTTCAAGCGGAACCCTCAACTTGTCCAAGCCGCCAAGGAGCGTTACAAGTACGTATGCCAAGCCTGCAATTTCCGGTTCCGTGATAAGTATGGCGAGCTAGGAGGCAACTACATCGAGTGTCACCATTTGAATCCTCTCTCTGAGCGGGAGGATGAGGGCAAGTCTTCCAGTACCTCGCTGGACGAAGTGACTGTGCTCTGCTCCAATTGTCACAGGATGGTTCACCGTACTCGCCCAGCTATGCCGCTTGAACGACTCAGAGAGATTATTGCCGGAGTCGGTGCCAGCGGCTAGCTAACCCGCGGCTGCAGGCCGACCCAGGGCTCCAGTGTCCTCGGCTCGTTCTAGCGCCAGCGCTACCTTCGCTTCGTTCGACGCTTGCGGTCGTTGCCCTGGGCGGCTGAGCCGCCATCTGTTATATGGATCCCCACCGATGAGCCAAGCCCGAAGAGAGGACGCGCAGAGGCTCTTCCGGCGCCTGGTGATCTCTGACGAGGATCTGTACGAAGCTCTGAGTTTCGCTGACCTGCTATTGTCGAGGCAGCTGTGCGATCCGCTGGTTGACTGGAACGACGATGGTTTCCTCAATGGGGAAGACCATATCATCCTCCGTGGTCTGTCTCAAAGCGCTATCGTCGCATACTCTCGCCCCTTCCTGAGCAGCAAGGGGGCCAAGGCCGCCAAGCCAGTCCTCCCCGAGAGGATCTGGAAACCGCTCTATGACTCCGACGACCTGGCTCTCCATTACGAGTTGCTGGCACGTAGGAAGCGAGCCGTCGCGCACTCAGATGCGGACGTCTGGGAAGCTGAGGTTGACATTTTCGCGGGGCGCGCAACCGTAGTCACGGGTCCTCCGATTCGGGATTTCGATGAGCAAGAACTCAGGAGGCTCATTTCGATGATTGGGAAGCTGATTGAGGAACTTGCAGATCGGATCGAAGCGCACCGCCAGCTTTTCGTCCCCACACCGCCAGTCAGATCCACATAGCCCGCGACTGCAGACCGACGCGGGGCTCCAGCGTTCTCGATTCGTGCGGGCGTCGGCGTCTACATTGCCTTGTATGAACCTCACGGCGTCAGCCCCGCGCGGCTGAGCCGCAAACTGTTCGCTGGCTTCCGCTCCCTCTTCCTAGCCGTGCAAGAGACGGTCTCCTTCCGCGACTCGCGCGCGAGCATCGTTGCCCTGGTGCTACTGAGTGCAATCGGGCTCGGGCTCGGGCTCGCGATGGTGTTGAGCCCGTCGGCGTTCGTGAGCGAGCCTTCGGGCGTCGGCCGTGGCATCCATACCCGGGAGGTGGCGTTCGTACTCGGGTTCATGGTACTCGGCCTCACGGCTTACATGGTCCGGCTCTCATACCGGAGAGTGCGGACCCAACCTCCAGCGATCGAGCTATCGCCTGGGGGTCTCGCCGTATCGCCAAGCCGTGATCCGATCGATCTCATACCCTGGCAGGACATTGACACCGTGGAGGTGGAGTGGGACGAGCGCGTCCAGTACCTGGTCGTTCGCACAGCGACGGATCGTGTCCGAGTGCCGCATACGCAGGTGAGCGCGAATCTCGAACGAGTGTGCCGAGCGATCAATGACTACAGGGCCCACCTCGCTGCCATATAGGAGCCGGGACGATGGGTGACACGGTCGGCGCGTCCGCCCAGGTGTCGAGGAGACGCGCGGTTCTCCCCGCCTCGGCCCCGAGGCAGGCAGCGTCAGGGGCCGTGGGCGGTGCGTGCCCTGTCCGACTGACCGGCCCGGCGTCCTGAGCGCGGCGAAGCCGTACCCTGTCGGGCCTCCATTCCTCCCGATGCCGCTCCCAATCCGCCTTCTGTCCGTCCCCGCCGGGACTGCTATCACGGCGCCCGGCGTCGGGCTCCCGTCATACGGGGTCCCGGAGCCAGCTCGCAGGCTGGTCGAGGCGTGAGCGTGTCTGAGCCAACCGGTCGAGGGGGACGCGCGGAGACCGTCCGGGCGCTCGTCATCGGGGCGGGGCCTGCGGGGCTGATGGCGGCCGAGGTGCTGTCGGGGGCAGGCGTGTCGGTCGTCGTGGCGGACCAGATGCCGACGCCCGCTCGCAAATTCCTGATGGCGGGCAAGTCGGGCCTGAACCTGACGAAGGTGGACGACGGCTTCGAGGGGGCGTACGGGGAGGTGTCGTCGGCCTTCGCGCGGGCGGTCGCGGCGTTCGGTCCGCAGGAGGTGATGCGGTGGGCCGAGGGGCTGGGCCAGGAGGTGTTCGTCGGCTCGACGGGTCGGGTGTTCCCGGTCGCGATGAAGGCGTCGCCGCTGCTGCGCGCGTGGCTGGGGCGGCTGGACGGGCGCGGGGTGGCGTTGCGGACGCGGTGGCGGTGGGCGGGCTGGCGCGACGGGCGGGCGGTGTTCGACACGCCCGAGGGTCCGCAGGAGGTCGACGCGGAGATCACCGTGCTGGCGATGGGCGGGGCGAGCTGGCGTCGGCTGGGGAGTGACGGCGCGTGGGCGGCGCAGATGCCGGGGTCGGTGGCGCCGTTCCGGGCGGCCAACGTCGGGCTGCGGGTGGACTGGTCGGCGCACATGGCGCGGTGGCACGGCGAGCCGCTCAAGGGGGTCGCGTTCCACGCGGGCGACGTGACGAGCCGGGGCGAGGCGGTGGTCACGACCCGCGGGCTGGAAGGCGGGGGCGTCTACAGCGTCAGCGCGGCCGTCCGCGACGGGGCGGCGCTGACGGTGGACCTGCTCCCGGACCTGTCGCACGCCGTCGTCGCCGAGCGGCTGGCGCAGCAGAGTGCGAAGGCGAGCCTCGCGACCCGTCTGCGGAAGGCGCTCCGCCTCGACGGCGCGCGGGCGGCGTTGTTTCACGAGTTCGGCCGTCCGTTAGGCGCGGACCTGGCGCGCACGATCAAGGCGCTCCCGGTGCGCCACGCGGGCGTGCTGCCGATGGACGAGGCGATCTCGACGGCGGGCGGCCTCCGGTTCGACGCGCTGGACGGGTTCCGGCTGGCGGGGCACGCCGGGGTCTACGCCGCGGGCGAGATGCTCGACTGGGAGGCGCCGACGGGCGGCTGGCTCATCACCGGCTGCCTCGCGACCGGGCGGGCGGCGGCGCGGCAGGCGCTGTCGGAGGCCTCCCCTCCCCGCCTCGGGGCCGAGGCGGGCGGGGTCAGCCCTTGACGGCGCCGAGGGTGAGGCCGGAGATGAGGTACCGGCTCAGGACCAGGAAGAGCGCGATCACGGGAATCGAGACGAGCAGGCTGCCCGCGGCGTAGAGGCCCCACTGGGTCGACATGGAGGCCTGGAAGCCTTTCAGCCCGACCGGCAGCGTGAACAGCTCGGTGTCCTGCAGGACCACCGCCGCGACGACGTACTCGTTCCAGGCACTCATGAACGAGAACAGGGCCGTGATGACGAGCGCGGGCGCGGCCAGCGGCAGGATCACCTTGTAGAAGGCCTGCCACGGGGTCGCGCCGTCGATGCGCGCGGCCTCCTCCAGGCTCGCCGGGATGGTGTCGTAGTAGCCCTTCATCTGCCAGACGCAGAAGGGCAGCGCCGTCGCCGAGTAGATGATGACGATGCCGATGTAGGAGTTGATCAGGCCCAGGTTGATCAGCACGATGTAGAGCGGCAGCAGCAGCATCGTGGCGGGGAACATCTGGGTGACCAGGATGCCGCTCAGCGCAGCCTTTCGCCCTTTGAAGCGGTGCCGCGACAGCGCGTAGCCCGCCGTGCTCGCCAGCGCGACGCCGGTGATGGTGACGACGAGGGCGACGAGCAGGCTGTTGCCGAGCCACCGCAGGAACGGCGTCTCGGTGAGGAGCATGCGGTAGTTGTCGAGCGTCGCGCCGTCGGGGATGAGCGCCAGCGAGCGCGACAGCAGCTGGTCGCCCGGTCGCAGCGAGATCGTCAGGATGCGCGAGATCGGGTAGACCGCGATGAAGACGAACAGCGCGAGCACGCCGTACGCGCCGAGGCGGGAGAGGAGCTTCATGGCGGTCAGCGGGCGGCAGTCATCGCGTCGTCCCCACGATGACGTCGTAGACGTTGGGCGAGCGCCGGTCGACGCGCCCGCCGCCGACCTCCTCGGTGGCGTCGCGCTCGACGCGCCGGAACGTGCCGACGCCGCCGTCGGGCGCGAGGGCACCGACGAGCATGGTCACGCGGGAGCGCCCGAGCGACGGCACGATGAAGGTGGGCAGGGCGAACTGGAGCGAGCCCGTCGAGGGGTCGAACACGGTCTGCCCGGACAGCCGGCCGATCTCGCGGCCGGACGCGTCCTCGACCACGAGCCCGTCGCCGACGAACACGACGACCTCGTAGCCGCCGTCGTCGGGGAAGTCGTAGTCCGCCCCGCGGCCGACGGTTTGGGCGCCGCCGTCCTCGGAGTCGATGGCGAACGCGACGATGGTCTGCCCGCCGGGCCCGAGGTCGGCGAACTCGGCGCGGACGTAGGTCGTGGAGTCGTCGTAGGCGATCTCCAGGTAGGTGCCATCGAGCGCGCCCGGCGTGACGCCCTGCGGGTAGGTGAACGTGGTGGTCCCGCCGCGGTCGTCGCCCTGGGGGTCGGTCTGGGTGAGGCTGACCGAGGCCGACGGGTTGTCGCGCAGGATCTGGGCGTCGCCGAGGGAGCGCTGGTTGGCGACGGCGCGCATGACGGGGTACTCGTCGCGGAGAACCGGCTCGGCGAAGGCGAACCCGTCCCAGGCGTTGCCCGGCGGGGCGGACGGCGCCGACACGACCTCCTCGCCATCGACGGTCGCGCCGCTGCCGGACACTTCCACCTCGAACGCGTCGCGGGCGACCACGGCGGTGTCGCCGCGGGCTTCGGCGAGCGCGACCGCCACGCGGCGTCCGCCGCCGTCGAGGACGAGCGTGGCGCCCTCGGGGAGCGCGCCGCCCGGCTCGACGGCCGCCTGCACGCCGTCGGCGTCCTGGGTCAGGCGCAGGCCGACCGTCCCGCCGCCGAGGCGGAAGCGGACGGCGGTCTCGCCCCAGGTCTCCGGCAGGCGCGGCGCGATCACGAGCGTGTCGGCGCTCGGGTAGGAGACGCCGACGAGGCCCTCCAGGGTCGCCTCCAGGAAGGTGGCGAGGCTCCACGGCTGCACGGGCGCCCCGCCGACCTCGGGCGCGGCCTCGGCCGAGCGGGGGTGCCCGGCGACGAGTTCAGGGATCGCGCCGACCGTGCCGGCGTCGAGCAGCAGCTCGGCCTGCGACCGGATCAGCTGCGCGGCGAACGTGGCGCCGCCCGTCTCCGCCATCATCGTCGCGACCGGCCCGGCGAGCCACGTCCACACGGCGCCGTTGGTGCGGGCGGACGAGGGCGTGTAGAGGCCCGGCGCCTCCAGGTACGGGTGGAACAGGGAGTCGGTCTGCGCCAGCGACGCGACGCCGTAGGGGAACACGAGGCGCTCGGCCAGGGCGCGGGCCAGCGCCGCGCGGTCGGGCACGCCGTCGAGTTGGGCGAGCGCCAGCAGCCCGTCCGGGCGAATGTCGCTGGCCGGGCCCGAGGCGTCGACGCGGTCGGCGAAGACGCCGTCGCGGACGAACCGGGCCGGGATGTCGCGCAGGAGGACGGCCGCTGTGTCGGCGTACCATGTGGCCGAGGAGCGCTGCGAGACGCCCATGATGCGCGCGAACTGGGTGGCAGTGCCGAGGGCGCGGTAGAGCGCCCCCTGGCCCTCGGCGATGGCGCCGCGGCGCCGGAGCGCGCCCGCCTCGGGGTCGCCTTCGAGCCACGTGCCGCGTCGGTCGCGGGCGAGCAGGAAGCCCGAGGTGGAGTCGGTGGCGTTGCCGTTGCGCGAGTCGGGCTCGTAGATGCCGCGCAGGGCGAAGACGGTCTTGAACCAGAAGTCCGGCCCGCCGGTCACGAGGCCGCGGTCGCCCGTCGTGCGGACGTAGTCGCCCGCGGCGGCGAGGAAGAGGGGCGTGCCGTCGGCCGTGGCGAACACGTCGTCCTGGTCGGGCCCGAGGCGGACGAGGTCGGGGGCGCGGCCGAGCAGGTCCTGGCGGCGGTCGAAGCGCTGCGCCTGGCCCATCGTGGTGAGCAGCGCGCGGGCGGTCTCCCAGCGGCCGGTGTCGAGGAAGGCGCCGAGCGTCCACGCGGCGGAGGGGAACGAGGCGGGCTCGGCGCCGGGCAGGCCGGGCAGGATGGACACGCGCGACGAGTCGCGGACGGTCAGCGCGTCGAGGGTGAGCACGGCCCAACGGACCGCCATGTCGGTGGTCTCGTCCTGGGTGTCGAACCCGATGTCGTCCACGATGGCGGCGAGGCGTTCGCTGCGGGCCTCGCGGCGGGCGGTGCCGTTGGCGAGGGCGGCCCGCGCGGCTGCCACGGCGGCCTCGGCCGTGGCGCCGGTGCCGACGGCCAGCGCGCCGGGCGTCTGGAGCGTCACCTCGCCCAGCCGGAACGCCTGCTTGCGCCCGCCTTCAGGCGCGTCGGCGGCGGCGCTCGTGGAGCGGACGCTCCCGCCGTCGGTGGCCACGGCCGTCCAGAGCGGGCCGGCCGGGACGACGGTGCTGTCGGTGGGGAGGTCCGCGGCGGCGGCGAACACGAGCGTGCCGCCCACGTCGCGGATGCGGTAGTCGCCCGCCGCGCCGCGCTCGCTGCGGACCGGCCGGAAGCCGACCACGCCGACCGAGTCGGCGACTTCAATTAGGAGGGCGGCCTGGCCGTCGCCGGTGCCGTCGAGGAGTGTCACGCGCTCGCTGAGGCGGGCCGGGCGGTCGCCCTGGAGTTGCGCGATCACGCGCCCTATGAAGCCCGTCGTGTCGCGCTCCAGGTACGACCGGATGGCGACATCGGGCCGGGCGATGCCCTTGATGCGGTCGGCGGGGCCAAGGGCGACCGAGTCGGCGTCGGACCACCAGCGCCAGCTGTGGAGGGGGGTCCGCCCGCCCGCGGTGAGGCCCATCGCCGGGTCGCGGCCGGGCGCGGCGAGGGCGTCGTACCAGACGGCCCCCGCGGCGTCGGTCTGGAACGTGGAGCGGACGGCGCCCAGGGAGTCGTCGGGCTGGGCCTCGGCCTCGACGGCGAGGGCGACCATCGACTCGGGGCCCTCGCCCGCCAGGATGCTCTCGCCCGCCTCGGGCCCGCACGCGCTGAGGAGGATCGCGAGCATGGCCACCAGCGCGCCGAGGCGGAGCGGGCTGTCGGATCGACAGGCGAGGAAGGAGACGTAGCCGGGACGAGGCACAGAACGGGCGCGTATGGATTCCCGCGTTCGCGGGAATGACGGGTGGTCGGAGGGTCGGCTCGGGAGACCGCAGACGCGGTAGAGACTCCCGGCCTCGGTGCCGTCGCGGACAGACCGAGGCGGGCGGGGCTAGTACATCGACTCCGTGGCCTGCGTGCGGTTCAGGAAGACCTGCGTGAACACGAACAAGACCGCGAAGATGACCATCGACAGCGCCGCCGCCCAGCCGAAGCGGTACATCGAGAACGCCGCCTCGTAGACGTAGCTCACCAGGATGTGGGTCTGGTCGTTCGGCTCGCCGCCGTTCGACACCAGCCAGACGACGTTGATGTTGTTGAAGGTCCAGATGGTGCCCAGCGTGATGGCCGGCAGCATGACCGGCTTCAGCAGCGGGGCCGTGATGGACCAGAACTGGCGCCACGCGCTCGCCCCGTCCACCTCGGCCGCCTCGTAGAGCTCGCCGGGGATCGACTGGAGGCCGCCGAGCGCGATCACCATCATGAAGGGGAAGCCCAGCCAGATGTTGGTCAGGATGGCCGCGATGAACGCCGTCAGCGGGTCGCTCAGCCACGACACCGCGCCGCCGCCGAACGACTCGACGAGCAGGTTGACCGCGCCGAACTCGTAGTTAAACATCCCCCGCCACGTCAGCGCCGTGATGTACTGGGGCACGGCCCACGGCAGGATCAGGAGCACTCGCCACGCGCTCTTGCCCTTGATGAACGACTGGTGCAGGATGACCGCCAGGAAGACGCCCAGGCCGACGTGGAACACGACGTTCACGAGCGTCCAGATGATCGTCTTCAGGAAGACGCCCCAGAACGCGGGCTCGGCGAACACGGCCACGTACTGGTCGAGCCCGATCAGCTCCCAGTCGCGCAGCGTGTAGATGTTCATGTTGCTGAACGAGATCGCCACGTTGTACACGAACGGGAAGGCGACCACGGCCAGCACCACGAGGCCCGTCGGGCCGAGGAGCGCGGCCAGGAACCACCGGCGGCTCCACGCCTCGGACCGCCTCGGCGGCGGCGTGGACGGAGTCGCCAGCGTCGAGGCCTCCACGGCCATCGCGTCAGTCGGGGCGTTCAGCATGGGGGAGGGATGGGAGATGCAGGAGGGAAGAGGGATGCGGGAGAAAGCCCGTCCCTCCATCCCTCTCAGTTCAGGAACGTGTCGGCGATGCGCTTTTCGGCCTGCTGTTGCATGAGGCGGGCCCCCTCGGCGGCGGAGACCTGGCCGTTCATCACGAGCTGGTAGGGGCCGCGCATGGCGTCCCAGATCTGGCGCATCTGCGGGGCCGTCGGCATGGGGCGGGAGTGCTCGATCTGGGCGAGGCTGCCGAGGAGCGTCGCGCTGGAGGTCATTACGTCGGAGGCGCGGACGGCGGTGCGGACCGGAATGGTGGCCAGTTCGCGGGCCATGTCGGCCTGGATGGCGTCGTCGGTGAGCAGGCGCAGGATGCCGAGGACGGTGGGCAGCTTCCAGTCCGGCACGGCCGGGTTGAGCGAGTAGGCCTTGGCGGCGGCCATGGGCTGGGCGTAGAGGCCCGTCTCCTCGTTGATCGGCAGCAGCGACAGGCGCACGTCGACGCCCGCCTCCTGGTAGCCGCCCCACGACCACGGGCCGTCGATGGTGGCCGCGGCGTAGTCGTCGCGGAAGAGCGCCTTCGAGGTCTCGTAGTCGGCCTCGCGCGGGATGACGCCGTACTCGTCGCGGAGGTCGAGGACGTACTGGATGGCCGCGACCGTCTCCGGCGTGTCGAGCGTCGGGTTGCCCGCGTCGTCCATCACCCAGCCGCCGAAGGATGTCAGGAAGGGGATGAAGAAGAAGGGCTCGGTGTAGTTCCAGACGAGCGCGTACTGGTCAGGCTCGCCGTCGCCGTCGGTGTCCCGGGTGAGCGTGCTGCCGAGGCGGGCGAGGTCGGCGAGCGTCTCGGGCGGCTCGGGCAGCAACTCCGGGTTGGAGACGAGCGTGAGGTGGTTGCCGATCTGGTCGGCCAGGCCGTAGATCTTGCCGTCGTACATCACCCGTCCGTCGTCGGTGAAGCCCGCCAGGAAGGCCGGGTCCACGAGGTCGTCCAGCGGGCGGATGGTGTCGGTGATGCCGAGCGTGCCCATGTTGTCGGCGGGTCCGAAGATGAGGTCCGGCCCCTTCCCGCCGATGGCGGCGAACACGTAGTGGTTGCGCAGTTCCTCGGTCTCCTTGTAGAGCACGTCCAGCTGGACGCTGTCCTGGCGCGCGTTGTATGCCGCGGCCCACTCCTCCAGGAACGTCCGCTCGGCAGCGTCCTTCTGGTGCCAGATCCGCACGACCACCGGCTCGCCCTCGGGCGGCGGGCCCGTCGGCGCGGTGCAGCCGCCGACACCGAGCGTCAGGACGAGGGCGAACAGGAGAGCACGCATGGGGGGAAGACGAGACGGTGGACGGTGTGGCGTGAGGCGAAGATGCTCAGGCCCGAAGGGTACGGCGACACGAACGGCAGATGGTGCGGCCCTCACCCTGCCCCCTCACGGCTCCCCTCCCCAATCCGCGTCGAGCCACTCGCGGGCGGTGGCGATGAGCGGGTCGTCGGGTCGGCCGGCGGCGGCGGCAAAGACGATCGCGTCGGCGAGGACCGCCTCGGCATCGGCGGGCTGGAGGGCCTGGGCGAAGGTCACGGCCGTCTGGAGCATCTGGAAGAGCACGATCGAGCCGGGGTCGAAGGGGAACGCGCGGCGCACTGGGCTCCGGTCGCTCGGGTGAACGAGCGCCCCCTGGAACGCCACGCCATCGAGTCCGACGAACGCTGCCCGGGCGGCGTCGGCATCGAAGCCCGGCTCCGACGACGGAACGAGGACGGCGCCGGCGTCCACGAGTCCGGTCTTGAAGCCGAGCAGGCCGGGGTCGAGCGTCAGCGCCGCGACCAGGGGACGCCCGAGCGAGCCGTCGGCAGAGGCCGCGAGCCAGCGGTCGAGCACGGCGTCGCGGAGCGTGTAGAGCCGCCCGTCGGGCGAGTCGCTGCTTCCGCGCGCGTCGTACCGTGCCAGGAACGCCTCTACAGTGTCCGGCAGCGGCAGGCCCTCCGTCGCGGCGACGTGGCGGGCGACCTCGGGCACGTCCAGCAGCGGCACGTTGACCACCGCCACGTCAGGCCGAAGCCCCTCGACCGCCTGCGCGATCCGCATCGGCACCGTGTCGGCGTCGCCGTTGGTGAGGAGGACGGCGCCCTCGGGGACGTTCAGGAGTGTCCACCGCGCGAACGCCATGGCGGGCGGCGTCCAGAAGCCGACTCGGGCCAGTTCGTCGAGCGCGCGGTCTGCTCGTGCGGTGTCCCCTCGCCGGACGGCCTCGACCCAGGTCGACACCCAGGCGTTGCCGTCGTCGGGGTCGCAGCCCACGGCGCGCTGGATGTGGTGCCACGCCGAGTCGGCCGAGGCGAGCGAGGAGATGAAAAACTGGGGGTTGAGGGCGTCGGCGAGCGCGAGGTGGGCGTGGCTGTGGCAGGCGTCCTCCGCGAGCACTCTCCGCGCGTGAGCGACGGCGACGGCCTGCAACACCGAGTCCCGGTTCTGCTGGGCGACGCGGCGCGTGGCCTCGGCCAACCACGCCCGGAGGTCCCGCGAGGCCTGGGGGTCGTCCGCCTGAGCGACGGCCTCCTGCCAGTATGCGATCGCGTCCGTCAGCCGGAGGTCGGTGTAGCCCTCCCACCCTGCCGCGAAGGCGGCGCCTGCGGCCGACGCCGGGTCCAGGCCCGCGAGAGTTGGGGCGACCGAGGCGGTCGGCACCTCGGTCACCTCGATGACCGGCTGGGCGGACGCAGAGGGGACCAGGGTGAGGAGCAGGGTCCACACCGCGAACCCCTGCAGGAGGTCCCGACCGCCGCGCCGAGGGGGCGTCTCTGCTCTCATTCGTCGAGCCCCCGCGGGCGGATGTCAGCCGGGTCGGCCGGGCGAAAGACGACCGTCGTGCGCGGTGGAATGCGGAGGCCGTAGGTCGCGCCCTCGTCGTCGAACTGGGCGACCAGCATGGCGACGCGCGCAGCGTCGTCGCGCGATACCGAGACTGGCACCAGCGGCTCCGGCACGCCCTCGCCCGGCATGGGCAGGAAGACCGACGCGTCGCCCGCGTTGAAGGCGACGACGCGGCGGTCGCCGTCGAGCGTCCGGCCGAAGGCGACCGCGCGGCCCTCGACGGCCAGCGTCTGCAGGGTCCCGCGGCGCAGCACGGCGTCCGACTGGCGAAGCGCGATGGCACGGCGGTAGAACGCGAACAGGTCGCGGTCGAAGGCGACCGGGTCCGGGTCACGCGTCAGGCCACGCGGCGCGAGCGACTCGTCGGCGTAGACGAGGTCGGGCCAGACCATCGGCTTGCGGTCGTCGGGGTCGTCGGCGCCCCACATGCCCGCCTCGTCGCCGTAGTAGACGAGTGGCGCGCCGGGCAGGGCCATCTGTAACAGGACGACGGCCCGCTGGAGGTCCCGCTCCTCCCGCCTCGGCGCGCGGACGAGGTAAGCCATCGTGTCGCGCGGACCGGCGAGGCGGTCGAAGTGCCCACCGAGGCGGCCGTTGACGATCATCGACGCCAGCCGGTCGGTGTCGTGCCCGGCGAGGATGTTCATCAGCGCCGGACGCGTGGCCTCCGGGAAGGCGTCGAAGCGGCTCGTGACCTCGTCGGCGAAGGTCGCCGCGTCGATGCGGCCGTCGAAGGCGAACGCGTCGAGCGGGATCGCGAGCGCGTGGTAGTTCATCGTCGAGTGGAAGCCGGTCCGGTCCAGGTAGTCGCGCGCGTCGCCCCACTCCTCGGCGACCGTGATCGCGTCCGGGTTGAGGCCGGCGACGAGGGCGTTCCAGTCGCGCCAGAAGCCGTCCGGCACCTCGCCCGCCACGTCGAGCCGCCAGCCGTCGACGCCATCCGACGGGTCGCCGTCGCCGTTCGGGTCCATCCAGCGACGCGTGATGTCGACCACGTGTGCCTTGACGCCCGGGTGCAGGTCGGTGCCGTCCTCGGTGTTGGCGAGCACGGCGAGCGGCTTGTAGCCCCACCACCCGTTCCAGTCGAACTCGTCGGCCTCGGTGGCCGGGTCGTCCCAGGCGGTGACCTCGTACCAGTCCGCGACCGGGCTCGCCTGCTGGCGCTCGCGGACGTCCTCGAACGCCCAGAAGCGCGTGCCGGTGTGGTTGAAGACGCCGTCGATGACCACCCGGATGCCTCGCTGGTGGAACGCGTCGACCATGTCGAGGAAGAGGCGGTCGGCACTCGTCCAGACCCATGTGTTCGGGTCGGCGGTCTCGTCGGCGACCATCGCCACATCTCCGGCGGGATCGGGGCCGAAGAACGGGTCGATGTGGTGGTAGCTCGTCGCGTCGTACTTGTGGAGCGACGCCGCCCAGAACACCGGGTTGAAGTAGACCGCCGTGACGCCGAGCGAGTCGAGGTACGGAATCCGGTCGATCACCCCCTGCAGGTCCCCGCCGAGGCGACGGTCGAAGACGCCGTCGTCGTAGAAGTCCGGACCGCGAGCGGTCTCCCAGGGCGCGCGAGCGTACCAGTCGGCCGTCCACGGCGTCACGGCCCAGTCCTCACCGACGGCGTCGGGATTCTCGAGCGAGGCACGCGTCGGGTCGTTGGCCGGGTCGCCGTTGGCGAAGCGCTCGGGGAAGATCTGGTACCAGACCGCGTCCTGCGCCCAGGCCGGGGGCGCGGGCTGGGCGGCCGTGGCGACGGCGAGGAGCGCCACCAGCACGGCGACCGGGACGAGGCGATGTGGAGTCATGCGGAGAGAACTCGCTCGGGACCGATTTCCTGTGGAGGTGGACGTCCGCGTGGTGTACGAGACCGACTCGGCGCTGAGCCGGTGCGTCTCGCGAGACGCACCGACAGGTGAGGCCGCGCTATCGCACCACCGTCAGCGGCAGCGCCTGCCCGCCGAAGCGGACCACGTAGACGCCCGCGGGCAGCCCGGCCGTGTCCACCTCGATGGCGTGGGAGCCCGGTGCGAGCGTCGCGTCCGACAGCACCGCGACGCGGCGACCGAGGGCGTCCAGCAGCTCCATGCGGACCGGCTGCGCCTCGGCCACCTCCAGCGTGACCGTCGCCCGGCCCGCCGACGGGTTCGGGAAGACCGCGACGAGCCCCTCCCTGGCCCGGTCGCTCGGGTTGCCCTCCTCCGCGACGGCGCCGAGGTCGCCTGCGGGCGACGGCACGTCGACATCGGTGTAGATGCGGTACTCGCCACGCCGGAGCGTGAGGCCCATCTCGGGATCGGTCACGTTCAGCTCCGTGTCGGTGAACAGCTCGTACCACGTCCCCGAGGCGGGGAAGGTGGGCGTGACGGTCGTCTCCGTCATCCCGAAGTTGCCCACCACCACCACCTCGGTCGGCTGGTCGGCCGGGGCGGACGGGAGCGAGAGTTTGATCCAGCGGTCGGCCACGCCGCCGACGCGCGCGGCGTAGGTCGCCTCGGGCCCGAAGACGGCGAAGGTCTGGCGGAGGTCGAGCATCGCGGCCGTGAGGCGGTAGAGCTGCTGGCGGCGCTCGCGGTCGTACGCGCTCGCCTTCGGGACCGCGAGCACGGTGCCGTTGGCGAACGGCGCCACGTCGGCCCAGTAGTCCCATCGGACGGGCTTGTTGGCGACGCGCCCAGGCGTGTTGGTCGGGCAGACGTTGTTGGGCTCCAGGCACTCGCCCGGCCCGCCGCCGTAGCCGACCTCCCCGAACTGCCAGAGCATCTTCGGGCCCGGCGCGCTCAGGAAGAAGACCGTCGCGAGCCGCTTCCGGTCGAGCGCGGTCGCGAGGTCGCGTGTGTCGTAGTCGCCGACCTGGTTGCCGAACGTCCGGTTCTTGTACATCAGCCACTGCTCGTCGTGGCTCTCCATGTACGCGATCTGGCCCCAGATGGGGTACCCGCTCGCAGGCGGGGTGGCGCGGGTGAAGGCCGAGTTGGAGCCGAGATAGCCCATCGCCGCCTCCGCGTACGCCTCGGTCATGTTGCCCCAGAGCGTCATGCCGGGGAAGCCGTCCGCGCGGCCGTGGGCGGCCAACTCGCGCTCCTCGTTGGCATCGGCGAAGTGCTCCAGGATCACGATCGTGTCCGGATGCTCGGCCCAGAGCGCGTCCGCCATGCGCGTCAGGATCGCGATGCGGGCCGGGTTGCGCGTGGAGAAGTTCGAGTCCGTGCACGGCCCGCCGCCGCAGGTCTGGGTGAAGCCCTTCGAGAGGTCGAAGCGGTAGCCGTCGACGTGGTACTCGTCCACCCAGAAGCGATTCGCCTTGTCCAGCCAGAGCTGCGTCAGCGGGCTCTCGTGGTTGAGGTCGTTGAAGACGTTGAAGGGATGCCGCGCGGATGTGTTGGCCCACGGGTTGGTCGCCGTCGGCGCCCCGAAGTCGCCCACGTTGTCGAGGCGGACCAGCGGGCTCTGGCCGGTCGCGTGGTTGTAGACCACGTCCAGGATGACCGCGATGCCACGCGCGTGCGCCTCGTTGACGAAGGCCTTGAACTGCTCGGGCGTGCCGTAGTGCTTGTCGAGTGCGAGGTGGAAGGCCGGGTTGTAGCCCCAGGACTCATCGCCGTCGTACTCCGAGACCGGCATCAGCTCGATGGCCGTCACGCCGAGTCGCTCCAGGTAGTCGAGCGTGTCGGTGAGCGCCGTGAAGCGGTCGGTCGCGAGGAAGTCGCGCAGCAGCAGTTCGTAGACCACGAGGTCCTCCGGGGCAGGCGTCTCCCAGGCGTCGTCGGTCCACGGGAAGGCCACCGCGCCCGGCGTCAGCACGCCGACGGCGTGGGCGACGGCGCCGCTCGGGTAGCCGCTCTCGCCGGGGTAGTACACCTTCGTCGTGTACGGGTCGGCGACGCGGATCGAGCCGTCCACCCAGTACTGGAACGAGGCCTCCGTGCCCGGCACGAGGCCGGTGACCTCGATCCACCAGCGCGTGCCGAGCGGGTCGGTGTCGTCGCGGAACATCAGCGAGCCCTCGTCGGCTGTCCAGCCATTGAAGCTGCCGAGCGCGTAGACGTACTGCTTGCCGGGCGCGCGGAGCACGAGCCAGGCGCGCGTCGGGTCGGCGGGGTCGTACGTGATGCCATCGGCGAGGCCCTCCGGGACGGGTGCGTCGATCACGTCGGGCGGCAGCGTGCCCACCTCCGCCGAGGCGGTCCGGCCGTCGGCGTCGGACGCCTCGAAGCGGACGAACGCGCCGGGCGCCACGGGCGTCGGCAGCGAGAGCCGGTAGATGCCGTCGCCGGTGTCCGCGATGCCCTCCGTGTAGACCGTCTCGTTGACGGTGACCGTGACCGAGGTCACATCGGCGGAGCCGAAGATGCCCGCCGAGACGGCCTGGACCATCGCGCCCCCCTCCTGCTCGCGGGCGATCTGGAACACGAACGGGTCCTCGACGCGGACCACCGAGTCGGAGTTGGGGCCGGTGGTCTCGGTGCCGAGCGGGTCGGTCAGCCAGGTGTACTCCGAGCCGGTGCTGTTGCGGTGGTAGTGCACCTTGTAGGCGTAGCCGTTGCCCTCGCCCGCCTCGGTGGGCGCGACCGGCCCCCCGCCCGCCTGCAGCGCGGTCGTATAGCGGTACTCGTTGAACTGCGGCAGGTACGCCGCCTGGCTCGGCGCGCCGTCGGCGATGACGCCGCTGGCGTTGGGGCCCCAGTCGTTGAACGAGCCCGGCACGAAGGCGCGGACGACGGGCTCGGCGGCCGGGCCGGTGAGGTCCGGCACGAAGCGGAACGTCACGTCGACCGACTGGGCGACGGCGAGCGGCGCCAGCAGGACGGCGAGCAGGACGGGGAGAAGGCGAGGCATGGGCATCGGTCGGGGAGAAAAAACGCCGGCCGCCTGCTACGGCGACCGGCGCAGGCTCGGGAGGCCCGAGCCGACGCCCGAGGCGGCCCCTCTCAGGGTGCCCCGGACGCCACGTCGGTCTAGCGGACCACCGTGAAGCGCGTCGTCGCGAACTCTCCGCCCGCCTCGGCGCGGACGAGGTAGAGGCCCGACGCGAGGCCCTGCGTGTCGATGTCGAGCATGCGGCCAGCGACCGGCGCGTCCTCGACCACCGTCCGCACCATGCGGCCGGTCACGTCGAACACGCGGACGGTGACGAACGAGCCCACGGGCGCGTCCACCTGCACGCGCGCCTGGCCCGCGGTCGGGTTCGGGCGCACGCGGCCGATGGCCAGCGTGGAGGTCTCGACCGAGCCCTCGTTGGCGACGGCGAGGCCCAGCGGGTCGTCGGCGCCGACCGGGATGGCGTTGGCAAACTCGAACGGGTTGTTCTCGGCCGAGAACGAGCCCGTCGGGTTGTACTCCCACGGCGTGTCCTCGGCGCCGGTGCCCTCGGTCCCGTTGCGGCGGAACGCGTCGAGCGCGAAGTCGAACGAGCCCGTCGACGTGTCCGTGACGTAGCGGTACCGACGGCGGCCCTCGGCGCCTTCGCCGCCGCTGCCCTCGGAGTACAGGCTCGTGTCGTCGCCGAAGACGTAGCGGTACGCGATCGCGTTGTACGTCGGGCCGGTGACGGTCAGCGTGCCGGTGTAGACCATGTCACCGTCCGGGTCGGTCAGCTTGAAGCCCTTGATGAGGCGGTTGTTGTCGACCACCGCGATCCGGTCGTCGACGGCCTCGTAGCCCTGCGTGATGAGCCAGAGCGGGTCCTCGAACTGGACCGTGACCGAGTCGGTCTCCGGGTTGAACGGGCGCGAGAACAGGTCCGCGTTCATCGCGCGGCCCATGAACACGGAGAACGTCACGTCCACCGAGGTGCCCTCGGGGATGACGTTGCCGGGGCGGATCGAGTTGAAGAACTCGGGGCCAACCTCCTCGTCGTTGCCGGTGAACAGGAAACGCCGGTTGCCGCCGCCGAAGTCGAGCGGCTCCTCCCAGCCGAGGACGATCTCGTTGCCCAGTTCGTCCTCGAACTGCGGGCTGTCGTCGGGGTCGTTGAAGTCGACGAAGTACTTGTACTCGAAGACGTCGTCGGGGGCGCCGGTGACATTCTGCGCCGAGAAGTAGTCGAGCGTGCCCGGGTCGCGCGTGAGGACGCAGTTGTCGGTCGGGTTGTCGCCGCCGGTGCAGTCGTTCCAGCCGGTCATCGGGACGACCGTACCGCGGATCAGGATCTTGTCGTCGGAGGTCGCGAACAGGCCGACGTCGTTGACGGGCTCGACGTTGACGCCAAAGGCGATCTCGCGCGTGACGAGGTTCGGCGGGTCGACGGCCGGCGAGTCGCCGTAGTAGACCCAGTGGAGGGTCGTGTCGGTGCCTGCGGCCGGGAGCGTGAAGGTGCGGTTGTCGGCCGGCTCGTAGCCGATGTCACCGGTCGTGTCGCCGTCGCGGAAGTAGAACTTGTACTGCGCATCCATGCCCGCCGACGAGGCCGGGTAGGTCACGAGGCCCGAGTAGAGGTCGTAGCCCGGGCGGTTGGAGTCGCCGCTCTCGCGGGTCAGCGCGACGATCTGATCGTCGTCGCTGCCGTTGCCCCAGTCCGTGATCGGGCCGTCGGCGTCGACCCCACCGAGGGTGCCGAAGTTGCCACGCGCGCCGACGACCAGGGCCGCGTTGTCGCGGTCGTAGCTCCGGCCCTCAGCGAACGCGTCGGCGGTGAGCATGTAGACGCGGAACCAGACGTTGATCTCGTCGCTGGTCGCCTCGGCGAACGGGCGCCAGTCGTAGGCCTTGTCGTCGCCCTTCTCGAAGTAGTGGAGGTCGAGTGCGACGTCACCGGTGCCGGCCGCGATGACGTGGTTGCCCCCGTCCTCGTAGCCACCGAGGCCCGCGTCCTCGGACTGCTGGAAGTAAAACTTGAAGTCCAGCTGCTCGTTGTCGGGGATCTGGAACTCGATCGACCAGTAGTCGCCGCCGTCGTTGGTCGGGTTGAGCGTCGTGTTGCTGCCCCAGTCGATGGTGTTGCCATCGGGGAGCGCGGTTCCGCTCGTGACCTGGCCACGGATCTCCGCGCCGGCGAGGTCGGTGTCGGCCTTGATGGTGTCCGCCAGGGTGGCGGAGTTCATGCGGAGCGTGACGGTCCGCTGGGCGAGCGCGGGGGTGGCGAACAGCGCCGCGAGGGCGAGCACGCCGAGCCAGCGCCCGAGGGGAGTAGAGAAGGGTCGCATGTGCGTCCTGAGGGGGTTAGAAAGACGGCCCGGAGGCCAGAAGCCGGGGTCGGGCGCAAGGCGCCGTCGCTCCCGGACGGATCGAACGAAGTCGAGGGGCCCGCCGGGGCCCGGATCAGAAACGGAGGCCCACCGACAGGCGGTGGACCCCGTCGAAGTACTCGGCCGCCTCGTAGGCGTAGTCGGCCGAGAGGTCGAGGCGGCCGAAGCCGTAGCGGAGGCCCGCCCCGGCCGTGAACGACCGGGTGCTTTCCTCCATGAACAGCTCCTGGACGCCGCCGCGGAGCTGGACGAGGTCGCCGAGCAGGCCCACCTCGGCGCCCGCGTTGACGTGCTGCGCGGCGGCCGACGGCGAGAGCGCGTCGACGGCGAGCGTGACGCGCGTCCCGGCCTGCTGGTAGACCTCGGTGGCGAGCCCGACGCGCATCGTGATCGGGAGGTCGAACTCGTCGGTCACGATGCGGCCCGGGATGGTGTTGTTGTTGCCGCTCTGGCCGGGCAGCGGGTCGAAGGGGATGTTCAGCTCGGCGCCGTCGATCTGCATCTTGGTGCCGAAGTTGGCGATGCTCGCCCCGAGGCGGACGCCCTGGAACGGCGTCACGAACAGCGTCCCGATGTCGAAGGCCACGCCCGTCGCTCCGGACTGCGCGATCTGCTCGCGGACCACCTTCACGGTGCCGCCCATCGCGAACCGGTCGGTAAGCTGGCGCGCGTAGGCCAGCGAGACCGCGTACGAGCCCGCCGAGAACGTCTCGCCGGTCGGCTGCTGGGCGTTGCCGGTTTCCCGGATCACGTCCATGTCGTCGTAGGTGAGCGCCGTCACGCCGAGGGCGACGGTGCCGAGCGGCGTCGGGCTGGAGACCGACACGAAGTTGACGTCCGCGCCGACATACCACTGGGCATACTCGAACGTCGCCGTGGCGTCGCTCAGGCCCGCCAGGCCGGCGGGGTTCCAGTACAGCGCCGAGCCGTCGGAGGCGGTCGCCCCGAAGGCCCCGCCCATGGCCGTCGCCCGCGCGCCGACGGGGATGTTGAGAAACTCGGAGGCCGCCGTCCCCGACTGCGCCGAGGCGGCTCCGGCGCTGAGCCCGAGGGCCAGCACGAGCGCGGTCCGGCGCGCCGCCCGAGGCAGGAGAGAGAGAGAGAGCATCGGGCTACTTGATGAGGGCGAGGGTCCCCGTCGTCTCGCCCACCCCGGGCGCGTCGACGTGGTACAGGTAGACGCCGTACGAGACCTCCAGGCGGTCCTCGTTGAGCAGGTCCCACGGCAGCGAGCCGTTGAGCAGCGCGCCCGCCGGGAGCGACTCGTTCGAGCCCTCGTCCAGCGTCAGGGTGCGGACGAGCCGGCCGCTCGGGGTGAAGATGCGGACCGTCGCGCGGGGCGGCAGGCCTACGAACCGGATCTGCCGGTCGCCGCGGCCCGTCGGGAACGGGTTGGCGCGCTCGAACTGGCTGGTGCCGCGATACGGGTTCGGCACCACGCGCACGTCGTCGAGCGCCGCGCGGGCTGCCTCGGCGTCGAACGTCGGGCCGACGACGGTGAACTCGTACACGTCGGCAGCGGTGTAGGGCTTGCGCGTGACCAGCCGCCCGACGTCGCCCGGCTGCGGGTTGCGCCCGGCGTTGGGGCCGAAGTTGAGCGTCAGGATCCAGGTCGGCGTGAGGCCGTCGACCCGGTCGCCCTCGATGTCTTCGAGCAGGATGAGCACGTCGGTGTCGCCCTGGCCGCCGGTCGCGGTCGGGTCGGCGTCGAAGAGGTTGGTCTCCGCCGTGCCGACGCCGTAGCGATCCGCGCCCTCGCCCACGACGTCGAGGAAGGCATACTTCACCTCCACCTCGGACACCTCGCCGTCCGGCCCGACGGCGTCGCGGAAGATGCGGACGTTGGTCGGCTTCTCCGGAATCGTGCGGGTCAGGCCGAAGCGGATCTGAAACTCCTCGCCCCGGCCGGACCCCGGCGCCCCGACGACGACGCGGTAGTCCGACGGGAAGCGCGTGCCGGGGAAATTGCGGTCGTACCGGAAGCGGTCGGCGAGGAGCGGCCGGACGGCGGCGTCCTCCCAGCGGGTCGCCTCGGGCACGACGGTCGCGAACGGCACCGGGTCGAAGGACAGCCGGAAGCCCTCCGTGATGGGCGAGAGCACATCGGCGCGCCACGCCTCGATGTTCTCGAACAGCACCTCGCCGTCGGTCAGGTCCACCAGCGACACGTCGCGCGTGGTGACGATGTCCTCGGTGATCTGCGAGCCCGTGGAGCCCAGCTGGCCGAGCACGAGCGTGTCGCGGAACGTGACGCGGTAGCGGTGCCCGTCCTGGAGCGCGGTCGGGTCGATGATGCTGTAACCGACCGGCCCAGACGCGGTGCCGCGCGTGTGCTCGATCTCGACGGCCTCCTGGCTGTAGCCCGCCGCCGCCTGCGAGGGCGTCACCTGGACCACGTTGCGTCCGAGGCGGTCCACTTCGCCGTCCGGCCCGATGGTGATCGAGATCGGGCACTCCGACGGCGAGATGTCGATGCTCGCTGCGCCGAAGTCGTAGCTCGTGACGGCGTAGAAGTAGGTCACGCCGTTGACGGCCGTCGAGTCGACGAACGTGTTGGCGAGCCCATTGGCCGCCTCGCCCGGGTCGCGCGTGTTGGTGCCGAGGTAGAACTGGGTCCCGTTGACCGGCGTCGGGTGGAAGCCGACGTAGCTGTCGATCTTGTCGAACTGCGCGATGGGCCGCAGGAAGCTCAGGTTGCCGAAGCCGTCGGTCACCGTCCGCGCGTCGAGGAAGCCCGGGTCGGTGGCGCGGTAGACGCGGTAGCCCTCGAAGTCGCGCGGGTCGAGGCCCGGCTGCGCGAGGTCGGCGATGAAGGTGTCGAAGGAGTTCTCGGCGGCGTCGTCCCAGTAGAGCGTCACCGCGCCGTCGCGCGGCACCGCGCGGACGGTCGGGCAGATGGGCGCCTGGGCGAAGCGGTAGTCGGCCTCGTAGGCTTCGAGCGCGTCCTGGCGCTTCGTGAGCAGGTCGCGGTAGCGGCCCGTCACGTCGGTCGGCGCGCGCGTGTAGTCCACGTCGCCCAGGATGACGGCGAACGAGACGGACTCGGTCTGGCCCGCGCGGAGCGGGAACAGGCCCGACGACACGAACAGGTCGGTGTCGCGGTTGCCAGGCGTCGTGCCGGGCTGGAGCAGCGAGAACTGGCCCGGGATCAGGAAGGCGTCGAAGAAGAACTTGTCGGTCGCGGTCTGGAACGAGATCGCGCCCGCGGCCCGGAACTGGACGTTCGTGATGCCGATCTGGTCGGACTCCGAGACATCGGTCACGTCGATGTTGGGCTCGCCGGGCAGGTCGAGGCCCGCGCCGGTCGTGGGCAGGCCGTCGCCCTCGCCCGCATCCCCCGTGCCGAGTGAGCCGTCCAGCCCGACGTCGTCCAGCGCACCGCGCCAGTCGCCGTCGTTGTCGATGCCGTCGTCGCGGCGCTCGTCGATCATCTCGTCGATGTTCTCGTCGATGCCCTCGTCCACCGCCCCGTCGCCGTCGTTGTCGATGCCGTCGGCGTAGGGGCTGCCGATGTCCTCGGCCTTGACGTCGTACAGGATGATCGACGTGCCGGGCACCGGGTAGCGGTAGTAGGGCGCGTCGGACGCGGCGGCGGCGACCATCGCCTGCGTCACGAGCGGGCTACCGGGTTCCCAGAGCAGGTCCGGCGGTGCCGAGCCCAGCGCGTCGCCGTCGTTGTCGATGCCGTCGCGGAAGGTCTTGCCCAGGTCGTCGGTGTCGGTGGCGCCGTAGAGGATCCCCACGCCGACGAGGTGGATGGGCTCGTTCGGGCCGGGGTTGGCGGGCCAGCGGCCGTAGATGTCGGTCGCGGCGAGGTCGATCATGGCCTGCGTGACCAAGGGTCCGCCTTCCTCGCCATCGCCGTCGTTGTCGATGTAGTCCGCGAACCCCACGCCGACCTGGGTGCCGAAGGCCGCGCGCGACGAGTCCTCGTCGACGAGCCCGTTGCGGTTGTTGTCGATGCCGTCGTAGCGGAGGCGCGGGGCGCCGTCGCCCTCCCCTGCGAGCAACTCGGCCGTGATGATGGGCCCGCCGGGCTCGCCGCGCGAGACGCCATACTGGTTGAGTTCGCCGATGTCGGGCGCCGTCGTGCCGTCTCCGTCGTTGTCGATGCGGTCGGTGGCGTTGCCGGGGCTCTCCAGGAAGAACGCGATGGCCCCGCCCACCTCGACGCCCGCGAAGGCCGGATCGGAGGACTGGCCGTCGGAGTCGACGAGGAAGGCCGTGTCGAGGAGGAGGTCGAAGAACGGCTGGTCGTCGCCGGCGTCCTGCTGCCCCCCCACGAAGTCGGCCAGCCAGAGCGTCACGCCGACGGCCGGGAGGTCCTTCGTACCGTCGTTCTTGATCTTGTGGAGGATGAAGGCCACGTCGTCGATCAGGACCTGGCTCCAGGCGAGCACGCGCGTGTCGGCGATGAGGCCGAGGCCGCGGCGCGTTCGGTCCGTCTCGTCCGGGTAGTAGTTGTTCCGGTCGTACTGGTCGTCGCCCATCTTGTAGAACACCTCCACGTCGGCGTTGAAGATGTCCTTGCCGAAGAGGCCGCTCCACGAGCCCGCCCAGCCGGGGTCGGTGGGGTCGTCCAGCTTGTCGGGCCAGAAGGAGGGCCACGTCTCCGGGCGGTCGCTCCGCGCCACGCCGAGGTCCTCATCGGCCGAGTTGACGTAGCCCGAGATGGGGGCCCACGTCCAGGCCCGGTTCGGGTTGGCTTCGTTGGTCCGGTAGTTCGGCACGTCGGTGACGTAGACCCGCTCGCCGTCGTCGCCGGTCACCTCCGCGCCCGCGAAGAGGCCCGTCAGGGCGATGTAATTGCGGCGCGTGTTGCGCGGCCACTCGTACGGGATGCCGTCGCCCGGCGTCTCCGAGGTGCGGCCGGTCTGGCCGAAGTTGAAGACCGTCGTCCGGATGACGTTGCCGTCGAGGTCGGTCTGGCGACGCTCGAACAGGTCCACGCGCTCGTCGGACGGCACGTGGTTGCGGTCGATCGTGCCCTGGGCGAAGGCAGGGCCGCCGACGAGGACTGCCCCGAGGACGAGCGGGAGCAGGGCGAAGCGGGAGAGAAGCACAGCGCGGGGTGCGTGGTGCGTGGTGCGTCGCCGCGCCGCGTCCGAAACGCGACACGCCACACACGACAGGGAACGGGAAGGGGAACGACGCATCGTCTAGAAGCCCACCGAGAGGCCGAGTTGGATACGCCGAGGCTCCTGGTAGAAGTCGGGGCGGACGTAGTAGCCAGCGTCGTCGGTCGGGGCGACGTCGCGGAACGTCACGTCTGGGAGGCCGGTGTCGGAGTAGACCGCGCCCGCGTTGCGCGCGTCGAGCAGGTTGTAGACCTGGAGCGACACCCGGGGGCGGACGCCGCCGAGGGCGAACTCGCGAAAGGCGTACACGTCGACCGAGGCGGTCGTCGGGCGGCGGAGCGAGTTGGCGGGCACGGCCGGGAGCGAGCCGATGGGGTCGCCGTCGGCGTTGGCGGCGGGCGTGTACGGGTAGCCCGAGCCGAGGCGGACGAGCCCGGAGACGCCCCAGCCCTGGCCGCCGACGAACACGTTCGTGTTGAAGGTGTGCTTCTGGTCCCAGTTGAGCGGGATCAGGCGCAGCGTCGGCGAGTCGGCGTCGGAGCGCGCCGCGATGGCGTCATTGGGGTCCGAGTTGGAGCCCTCCGCGACCTGGAACGTGTAGTCCACGTCGAACGAGAAGCGCCCGTTGAAACGCTTGCCCAGCGCGACCGTGATGCCGCGGACGTTCGAGAAGTCCAGGTTGGTGTAGACGAGGTAGTTGACGCCCGGCGCGGTGGCGCGGATGGGGAAGCTGACCGAGACCCAGTCCTCGATGTCGCGGTAGAAGCCCGTCACGTCGAGCAGGAAGTCCTCCCCGACGCCCTGCTGCAGCCCGATCTCGTACATGATCGTCCGCTGCGGGTCCAGGTCCGCGTTGCCGTACGGCCCGTAGTTCCCCGAGGTCGTGCCGATGCGGTAGCCCGGGTTCTGGAAAAGGAACTCGTAGGTCGGGATCTGGAAGAAGTAGCCGTACGAGAAGTGGATCACGCCCTGCGACGTGATCGGGTAGGCGACGCCCAGCCGGGGCGAGATCTGGACCTTGGGCGTGGCGTCCTCGAAGAAGTAGGCCTGCCGCTGCTCCAGCGTCGTGGCGTTGGTGTCGACCGCCTCGGCGTCCGAGATCACGCCGTCGCCGTCGAGGTCGTTGAAGCGGTTGATGCGCTTCTGCGGGTTGAAGACGTTGGGCTCCTCGGGGTCCACCGGGACCTGGCCGTTGGAGTCGAAGTAGTCGAACCGGAGCCCGGCGTTGATCACGAACGAGTCGTACTCGGCCTTGTCCTGCACGTAGGCGCTGATCGTCAGCGGGCGGACGCCGTCGATGATCTGGTACTGGTTCGTGTTCGGCCCGGGGATCTGAAGCGTCCCGTCGTCGCCGAGGATGAGGGCGTAGTTCTCCAGGAAGATGTCGTCCAGGCGGACCTCCAGACCGGTCTTGACGAGGTGCTGGGAGAGCGCCTGCCACGTGAAGTCGCCCTTGAACGACGCGTTGCGGGTCTCACGCTGAAAGCGCCCCAGGTCCACACCGCCGCGCAGGAAGCGGCCCGGCCCGGTGAGCACGGCCGTCGAGTCGGTCGGGACGCCCATCGCGTCGAAGGCCGTCGGCACGAACTCGGGGGTCTGGAGCAGGAACGTGTTGTTGTCGTACTCCTCGATGGTGTCGAAGGCGGCCGTCGTGTTGCGCTTGTAGAAGGTGCTCGCGTTGAGCGTGTAGAAGGCGCGGTTCGAGAGCGTGTGGGTGAACTGGAGGTTGGCCGTCAGCCCCTCGTCGCGGTAGCTCCGGATGCCACCCGGGTTGCGACGGAACGAGAAGTAGTCGCTGCCGCCGTCCCCCATCGCGACCGAGGCGAGCGTGGTCAGCGACAGGTTCATGGTGTCGTTGACGCGCAGCTTGAGCGTGGCCTGCCCCGACACCTTCTCGAAGGCGTTCATCGGCACGAGCGACGAGTCGCCCGGCGTGCCGTCCGGGTTGTAGAGGGTGGCGCCGTAGAGCCAGCCGTCGTTGCGGAAGTAGCGGCCCAGGGCGAAGAACCCGAAGCGGTTGGCGACGATCGGCCCCGACAGCGACGCCTGCGCGTTGACGTACTGCGCCGGGTTCGTGTCGAGGTACGAGTACGGGTCGACGTCGAGGTACGGCAGGCCGGCCAGCAGCGGGTAGGCGTCCGTGTTGCGGCCCCGCAGCGCGTCCGCGCCGCCCTCCCCGCCGACGAGGTACGAGCCGGAGAACACCTCCACGTTGCCCTCGAAGGTGCTGCCCGGGTCCTTCGTGACCACGTTGATGATGCCCGAGTTGGCCTGCCCATACTCGGCGTTATAGGTCCCCGCGATGATCTGGAGCTCCTCGATGCCCTCGTTCTCGATCTGGACCGACACCGACCCGTCGTAGGCGTCGGTCACGCGGACGCCGTCGACGAAGTAGGCGACTTCCTTGGCCCGCCCACCGCGGATGTTAATCGATCCGCCCTCGCCGGTGATGCCTGCCTGCGAGCGCAGGATGTCGCCCACCTCCTGGACCGGGAGGTTTTCGATCGACTCGCTCGTGACGCGGAACTCGGACGAGGTCAGGTCGCGGCGCACGAGGTCGGCGTTGGCCGTCACCACCACCTCTTCGGTCTGGAGCGTCTCCGAGGTGAGCGAGAAGTCGGTGGTGGTCGTCAGGTCCACGTTCACCCGCACGCCCTCGACGCGCGTCTGGGCGTAGCCGATGTAGGAGGCGACGAGCGCGTAGGTCCCCGGCCGGACGCCGATGATGCGGTACTCGCCGTCGAGGTTGGTCGAGGCGCCCTGCGTGGTGCCCTCCACGAGCACGCTCGCGCCGATGATCGGGTCGCCGGTCTGGGCGTCGCGGATGGTACCGGACAGCTGACCGGTCGTCTGGGCAGTCGCGGGGACGGCGAGCCCGAGCAGGAGTCCCAACAGGGGGAGGACGAAGCGAAGGCGCATGGGGCGCGGGGTCAGGAGCGGGCGGCGGAGACCGCGTCGAGCAGGGGTGCGAGCGCGTCGCGGTCCACACGGATCGAGAAGCGCTCGCGGAGGCGGGCCACGGCGGCCACGAGGCGGCGCTGGGCGAAGGGGATGTCGAGGGCCTCGCGGGCGAAGGGCTCGGCCTCGGCGACGGTCATGGGGCGGGACGGCAGGGTCTCGCCGCGCTCGATGAGGGCGTAGCGCCCCTCCACTTCGGTCGGCCCGACGACCGTGCCGGGCGCCGCGGCGAACACGGCCTCGGCCATGCGGCCGAGTTGGGCGCGGGTGACCGGTCCGAGGTCGCCCCCGGCGGTCGCGGCGCCGAGGCGGAGCGAGTGGGCGCGGGCGAGCGCGTCGAACGACTCCCCGGCGAGGAGCCGCGCGAGCAGCCCGTCGGCGTCGGCGCGGGTGCGGACCAGGATCTCGCGGGCGCGGACGCGCTCCGGCATCCGGTACAGGTCCGGGTGCGCCGCGATGGTTGCCCGGAGCGAGTCGGCGGGGATGTCGTCCGCCAGCCGGAGGCGGCGCTTGGCGACCTCGAACGTCCACTCGGCCATCTGGTCGGACACGATGCGCGCGAGGCGCGGGTCGCGGTCCAGCCCGGCGCCACGGGCCCGCGCCGTCAACTCCTCGCGGACGAGCAGGCCCTCGATGAACGCGCGGAGGCTCGCACCGTCCTGGACCGCCGCGCGCTGGCGCTCGGTCATGGTCGCAGCGCGGTCCTCCACGTCGCCCACGGTCCACGCGTCGGCGGCGAGGGCGTCGGAGTCGAAGCGCACCAGCGGGGTGCGGCGCCACTGGGCCAGCGCCTCGGCGTCGAGGCCCGGGGCCACGCCGGTCGCGAAGGCGACGAGCCGGTCGAAGGCGGCCTCGTCGAAGCGGGGCGCGAGGTCGTCGCGGACGGTGCGGCTCAGCCGGAACCGGGCGTCGTTGCGCTTCCGCTTGCGGACGTAGCGGCGCACCTGGTCGATCTTGGTGGCGAAGGCGTCCTCGGTGAGCAGCGGGTTCGTCGTCCGCGCGTCGACCCGGATCACGGAGTAGCCGGTCGCGGTGCGGACCGGCTCGGAGACTTCGCCGATGGGCAGGCGGAAGGCCACGGCCTCGAACGACGGGTCCATCTCATCGTGGCCGAACGCGCCCAGGTGGCCGCCCGAGGCGGCCAGGGCCGAGTCGGCGAACGTCTCGCGGGCGAGCGCCTCGAACGTCTCCCCGGCGAGGAGCCGGACGCGGAGCGCCTCGGCCGTGGCGTGGTCGCGGGCGTAGAGGTGCCGCGCGTCGTACGTCGTGTTCATCTGCGCGAACGTCTCCCGCAGGTCCGCGTCGGTGACGGCGAGTTCGTCGCCGAGGGTGGTCGCGGTGTAGAGGTCCACGAGCGCCTTCGTCTCGGCGAGGTCGCGCGCCGCGCGGTACTCGGCGGTCTGCTCGATGCCGTCCGCGCGGGCCTCCTCGATGAGCAGTTGGCGACTCACGAGGCCTTCGACCACCTCGTTCAGCGCGCCGGCCCCGCCCGGCGCTCCAGCGCGGACGACCACCTCGGCGTACGCCTCGGCCACGTCGTCCAGGGTGATGACGCCCTCCCCCACGCGCGCGACCACCGTCTCGCCGACACGGGTCTCCGCGTCGGCGGCGCACCCCGCCCACAGACCGAGGCCGAGCAGGAGGGCGCCCAGAGGCAGCATGGAGGAGGCTCGGACCGTCACGCCAGTTCGCGGATGGCTTCGCCGGTGGTCTCTCGGAGGACGAGGTCCGGCGAAAACACGGTGTGCACGGGGTCGGCGCCGGGGGCTTCCAGGCGACGGACGAGGTGCTCGGTGGCCAGCTTGCCCATCTCGTACATGGGCTGGCGCACGGTCGACAGGCCGACGTACGCGCTCGACTCAATGTCGTCGAACCCGATCACCTCCAGGTCACTGGGGGCCTCGAGCCCCGCCTCGCGGACGGCCCGAAGCGCTCCGTAGGCCATCACGTCGGCCGCGACGAAGATGGCCGTCGGGCCGTCGGGGCGCCCCTCGAAGCGCTGGAGGAGCGTGCGCATGGCGCTGTAGCCCGCAAACAGCGTGTAGCCGTCGTGGTCCAGGTCCATGTCCGTGTGCACGATCAGGTCGCTGTCCACCGGCAGCCCTGCATCCCGCAAGGCATCCTCATAGCCTGCCCGGCGCCGGTCCGACGGGACCGAGCCTTCCACGGGCAGCACCAGCCCGATCCGCTCGTGCCCGCGCTCGATGAGGTGCCGCGTCGCCACGGCCCCGCCCTGGCGGTTGTCGACAGTCACCGAGTCGATCTCCGGCTGGTAGGCGTCGATGAGGACCGCGGGCTGCCGGGAGGCCGCGATGCGCCGGACGCGGACCGCGTCGAGGGGGGTCGAGACGAGCAGCAGCCCATCGGCACGCCCCCGCTGGACGGCGCGGTCGAGCTGCCCGCCGATGCCGTCCAGCGTCCGGCTGGCGTACACCACGAGGTCGTAGTGGCTCGCGTCGAGCCGGTCCTGGATGCCGCGGAGCACCTCCATGAAGAACGCCGACGTCATGATGGGCACGACGGCCGCGATCAGGCGCGTGTTCTTGCGGGCGAGGCTCTGCGCCGTCGCATGGGGCTGGTAGCCGAGTTCGCGCGCGACCTCGAACACCCGCTCCCGGGTCGCGTCGGACACGCGCGGGTGCCCGTTGAAGGCACGAGACACGGTCGCGATCGAGACCTGGGCGCCTTCGGCGATGTCGTAAATCGTGACGGGCATGCGGAGGAGAGTAGCGTAAGCGCTTCCACAATAGCACCAATCCACCGGGGCGTCAAGGCCAACCCTCAGTGAGGCCACCAAAAATGGAAGCGCTTCCAGATCGTTGATTTCCCAGGCCCTACGAGGCGACGCGCCCGCAGGAAGGCCGCTCGCCTCGTTCCGGAGCGCACGCACCTCGTGATGGAAGACCTCCTCCCTCATCGCTCTTCGGAGGCTACACAGCCTCGACGACGGGACGGCGCCAACACCCCGGCACAGCGAAATGGAGGAACCACCTATCCACTTGTGCGAACATCTGGGCCGACCGAAAAAAACGCCGACCCCCAGACCTGGGAGCCGGCGTCGGAGCCGAGGCGGTCTGCGTCCTAGCGGACGAGCGAGACCGAGCGAGTGGACGTCTGACCGCGGCCGTCGGTGGCGCGGATCAGGTAGAGGCCCGGCGGGAGGTCGTTGGCATCCACACGAAGCGAGTAGGTGCCGGCCTGGACGGTGCCATCGTGGAGGAGCGCCACGCGACGGCCGAGCGCGTCGTGGACAGCGACCGACAGCGAGGTGGTCTGCTCGACGGTGAGCGTCAGCCGGGTGGAGCCGCTGAACGGGTTGGGGCTCGGGGCCGAAAGCCGGAACGGCTGCGGCGTGTCGTCCATGTGGACGAGCGACAGCTCCGCACCGGACACCGCCGCGACGGCCGCCTGGGCGGGAGCGAGGCCGAGCGCCAGCCCCAGCAGGGCGAGCGCGGCGAGGCGACGAAGGGAGTAGAAAGGCGTCATCGGCGGAGGGAGTCCTCGTTCAAGATCGGGTGTACGGGCCGAAGATCCAAACAGATCCTACGGGTGAGAAGCACTCCCTCTCCAGCAAGGCCCGTGCCTACCAGAGGCGCCGATTGCCCGGCGCCTCCATGGCGCGGCTGAGGACGCTCGGGCGCTCCTTCGTGCCGGTCATCCGGAACACCACCGCGAGGGCCATACCCGCCAGAAAACCGCCGATGTGGGCACCGTAGGCTACCCCGCCCGTCTCCTCGGTCGCGGCCAGTGCTCCCCACTGGTTGACGAACTGGAGCCCGATCCAGAGCCCGAGCACCAGAATGGCTGGGACCGACACGACTCGAAAAATGAACACCGCGTTCACTCGATTGCGCGGAAAGAGGACCAGGTACGCCCCCAGCACGCCCGCGATGGCCCCGCTCGCGCCGAGGTTGGGCACCAGCCCAGAAGGGTGCATCGCGACCTGCACCAGCGTCGCCACGAGCCCGCTGACGAGGTAGAACGCGACGAACTTCAGCGTCCCGAACCGGTGCTCCACGTTGTCGCCGAAGATCCAGAGGTAGAGCATGTTGCCCGCGATGTGCCCGAAGCCGCCGTGCATGAACATCGCTGAGAGGATGGTCAGGTACACGAACGGCGCGGGGCCTGGACCGGGGCGCTGGGGGATGTCGAGGGGCGTCCGCACCTCGGCGGCGGGGTCCACCTCAGGGATCGGGGCGGCGTTGACGAGGTCCTGCCCCGTCGTGATCTCCTGCGGGACGACGCTCCACCCATAGGTGAACGCCGGGTCGACCAGTTGGAGGCCGAACACGAGCACGTTGGCGACGAGCAACAGAACCGTGGCCCAGGCCGGGCCAGGCAACTGCGAGTCGTCGTCGCTGATCGGGAAGAGCATGGGGCAACAGAGCGAAGAGGCGGGGGCGAGATCACTCGCCTCGGCGCCGGGGCGGACCGTGTCCCCGAGGACCGATCCAGACCGTCGGGGCGGAGCCGGAGCGACGGTCCGCGGAGCGAGGAGCGCGACCGCGACGTGGTCGCGCAGCCCGGCGGACGCGCCGCCGGGGGGTACCGTGAGGGGCGTTTCGATCAGGTCCTGCAGCGGACTGCGGCCCGTCTACTCCTCCTCCTCGGCCTCGGGCAGGCCGTCGTCGAAGGCACCGGACACCTGGCCGACATCCTTGAGGTCGGCTGCGCCGCCGCGGTCGGCGTCGACGATCACGTTGTCGGAATCGATCTCGCGCTCGACCGTCACCTGGTAGCGCATAAAGTCCTCGGAGGCGCCGCCGGGGCCGGCTTCCTCGCCCGAGAGCGGGATGGCCTGGATGACGGTCCACCCCTGCCCGACCTTCTGGCCGATCTGGTTCATGTGGGCGTCGACGCCGTCGTTCTCTTCGACGTTGACGCTGACGAGGAGGGTCTGCTGTTCTTTCTGCATGGAAGGCGGGATGGGCGATGAAGACAGGACCCCCTCAACGCGGCTGGGTCCTCCGGGTTCAACGAGGAGGCCACGCGCCTGCGCCCAGAAGATGGCCGCCGCGTGGATGCCGTGGACGATCCGCTCGTCCTCTACCAGCCTCGCCAGGTGCTCCACAGGGACGAGGCGCACCTGGAGATCCTCGGTCGCGTCCAGCGTCGGCGCCCCGACGACGCGGCAGCCGTGCGCGACGTAGAGGTGTCCGGAGTTGGTGTGGCGGCCGGGCTCGACGGCCAGCGCCCCGAGGCGGACCCACGCATCGGCCTCGTAGCCGGTCTCCTCCCTCAGTTCGCGGCGAGCAGCGGCCTCGGGCGTCTCGCCGGGGTCGATGGCACCCGCGGGAAGCTCCAGCGTCACCCGGTCGATGCCGTAGCGGTACTGCTCGACCAGCACCACCTGCCCGTCGACGGTGAGCGCGAGCACGCACGCCCAGTCCGGGTACTCGGCCACGTGGTACTCGTCCAGGACTTCGCCGTTCGGGAGGCGGACGCGGTCCTCCCGCAGCGTCATCCACCAACGGTCGACGAGAATGCGGCTGGCGAGCCGGGTCCAGCGGCCGGGCGTGTCCATAGCGGTTGGCGGGCGTGGCAAGCTACTGGGCGCCGGACACAGAGACGACGTGAAGAGAAGTCGCGCAGAGGCCTGGCGCGTTGACTTGTGCCGAGGGCGGCCCGTAGTTTGGCCCTCCGCTCGACAGAGAGCGGGCTTGCGGAACTAGCTCAGCTGGTAGAGCGCCACCTTGCCAAGGTGGAGGTCGCGGGTTCGAGTCCCGTGTTCCGCTCCATACGAAACGCCCCCGGAGACGCCTCCGGGGGCGTTTTTCGTGTTCGCGACACCGCGAGCGCCCCCCTGAGTCAGTGGGCTCGAATCAGACGGGCGACGGCTGGAGGCCTGCCCGGCGAGGTGGCGACGACGAGGTACACCCCGGGCGGCACGATCCGACCCCGAGCGTCACGCCCCTCCCACCACACGGTTTGCTCACCGCCCGGAACCGTCGCGAGGGAGCAGATCCGGCGCCCGAGCACGTCCACGACCGCGAGATCCACCATCGCGCCCGGCGGAGACGTGACGTGGACCGTCACCGGCCCCAGGCTGGGATTCGGTGTGATGGCAGACACCCGAAGCGGCGAGGTCCCCTCGAGAGCCTCCTCTGACGTGACCGGCTGCCCGTCGACGAGCCCGCCTCCCTGACGGATGCGGATGTGCTGATCGGTGGAGAGCCCCGTCACCATGTCCGTGCCGCCGCCCGGCCACCGAACGACGACCCGGTCGACCCTCTCCGCCTCGCCCAAGCCGACGTGGACCGGTGCCAGGCTCTGCCCGAGAAACTGCGCGCCGTGATGCGCGCGTACCCATCGCTGCCCGCCCGCCTCCACCTCCACGACAGCGCCCAGACCGGCCGTGTTCAGGGCGCCTCCTTCCAGGGAGACGGACAACCACGCGCCGCCGTCGGCCCGGTTGGCGTAGAAGTGAGGAGCGCGCGCGACGTTGGCGACGAGCACGTCGAGGCGGCCGTCCGCGTCGGCATCGAACACGACGAGGCCGCGGGCAGGGTCGAGGTCGTCCACGCCCAGGGCCGAGGCGACGTCGGCGAGCGGAAACGCGCCTGCGTTCTCGAAGAGGGCATTCCGGGTATCGAGCGCGAAGTACCCATTCACGACGAAGAGGTCCTGATCGCCGTCGTTCTCCAGGTCGAAGATCTCGGCGCCCCAGCCCCAGCCCGTCCGGTCCACACCGGCGACCCCAGCCTGGTCCGTGTATCCCCCCGCCTCGTGCGCGACGAAGAGCGCGTTGGTCTGCGAGGGCGAGTCGGCCCGGTTGGTGAGGAAGAGGTCGTCGCGGCCATCGCCGTCCAGATCTCCGAGGGCGAGCCCCATTCCTTCACCGCTGTCCTCCAGGCCCAGCGCAGCAGTCGCCTCAGCGAACGTGCCCGTGCCGTCGTTGAGGTAGAGCCGGTTGGCGCCGAAGTCGTTGGCGTCGTAGAGGTCGAGGTCCCCATCCCCGTCCACGTCGACCGGGAGGGTGGTGTAGGTCTTGCCGGTGTCGCCGAGGCCCCGAGCCGTGCCCACCTCGGTGAACGTGCCGTCGCCGTCGTTCTCGAAGTAGAGGTTCGCGAGGTCGCGCGCCTCCCCCGCCCCGACGTAGTCCTCCCACACGCCGACGTGCAGGTCGAGGTCGCCGTCGGAGTCGAGGTCGGCCCAGAGGGCGCTCGTGGACAACTGGGTCGCGCCGCCCGCGACCCCTGCCGCGGCCGTCACGTCGCTGAACGTGCCGTCGCCGTTGTTGCGGAAGAGCTGGTTGGGACCGGCATGCGTGAGGTAGAGGTCGGGCCAGCCGTCGCCGTCGTAGTCGCCCCAGGCGGCGCCCAGCTTGGCGCCGTTGCCCGCCGTGTTGGGCAGGCCGAGCCCCGCCGACCCCGCGACGCCGGCGGTCAGCGTCCGGTCGTCGAAGGTGCCGGTGCCGTCGTTGCGGAAGAGCCGGCTCCAGGTGACCGGCCGCGCCGGGTCGTAGGCCTCGCGGACGACGACGTACACGTCGAGGTCGCCGTCGCGGTCGTAGTCCGCCACGGCGACGCCGTTGGCGCCTGCGACGGCCCCCAGCCCGGCGGTGAAGGTGCGGTACTCGAACCCCTGCGCGGCGCCGGCCGGGGAGCCGGCGAGCACCGCCAGCAGGAGCGCGAGCCGCCTCACCCGCCCGCCCGCGTGAGGCGGACCATCCACACGTCGCGACCGGGGACCGTGACCGCGAGCGGCGACGCCGTCGTCCCCGCGTCGGCGTGACGGAAGAGGTCGCGGATGGCGTAGGTGTGCTGGTCGAAGTGGGGTCGGTTCTGCGAGAAGGCGTCCTCGACGTGCTCCTCGGGCCAGTCGAAGGTGACCGCACGCGGGTCGTCGTTGCGGTTGAGGATCGCCATCGCCCAGTCGCCGTCGGCCAGCGGCTTGAACCAGACCTCGACGCCCCCCGCCCGCTTGTGCGGGAAGCCCTCGACGCCGAGCGGGTCCTGGTCGACCGCGATCACCTCCTGGTTGGTCAGGATCTCGCGCGTAGCCTCGGTCATCGAGCGGACATCGTTGCCGGCGATCAGCGGCGCGTGGAGCATGGCCCACATCGCGAAGTGCGCCCGGTCCTCGTTCGGGGCTGGCATGTTGCCCACTTCCATCATGTCGGGGTCGTTCCAATGGCCCGGCGCGGCGTGGACGCGCAGCCCGCGCTCGACCTGCATGTCGAGGATGCGCATGACGCCCCACGAGTTCCAGTTGCCGTGGCTGACGACGCAGTCCCAGCAGTTGATGATGTCGCCGCTCGTCCGCCACATGTGGCCGATGTCCTTGGCCCAGGTCCAGGGCTGGTTGTCGCCCCACTCGCAGATCGAGAAGAAGATGTCCCGGCCCGACGCCGCGAGTGCGTTCCGCATCGTCCGATACGCCTCCGGTGCATTTCGGCCCTCGGTGTTGCACCAGTCGTACTTGAGGTAATCGATGCCCCAGCGGGCGTACTGGAGCGCGTCCTGGTACTCATAGCCCTGGCTGCCGGGCCGCCCGGCGCACGTCTGCGTCCCGGCGTCAGAGTAGATGCCCAGTTTGAGGTCGAGCGAGTGGACGTAATCGGCGAGGGCCCGCATGCCGGACGGGAAGCGCTCGGGGTCGGGCTGGATGAAGCCGTCGGCGTCGCGCTCGCCGTGCCAGCAGTCGTCGATGTTGACGTACGTGTAGCCCGCGTCGCGCATGCCGCTCGCCACGATGGCGTCGGCGGTCTCGCGGATGAGCGACTCGTCGATGTCGCAGGCGAAGGTGTTCCACGAGTTCCAGCCCATCGGCGGGGTCGCGGCCAGGTCGGCAGCCTTGGGCGCGTTCTGCTGTGCCCACGTGGGCACCGAGGCAGTCAGAGCGAGGAGGAGAACGAGGAGACGCATGGCGGAGGGAAGACGGTCAGAGAAAGAGGGCAGGAACGGGTTCGAGCGAGGCCCCGCCGACGGCGCGGACACGGTAGGCGGTCGGCGCGTGGCCCGTCCACTGGCGGTAGGCGAGGGCGGCCGCCTCGGCGACCGCCTCGGCCCGGTCGGAGGCGACGAGCGCAACGACGCAGCCGCCGAACCCGGCGCCGGTCATCCGGGCGCCGTAGCACCCGGGCTGTGCCTGGGCGGCCTCGACGAAGGCGTCGAGGGCGGGGCTCGACACCTCGTAGTCGTCGCGGAGGCTGGCGTGGCTGGCGGCCATCAGCGCCCCGACGCGGGCGGCGTCGCCCTGTCGCATGGCGTCGGCGGCAGCCAGGACGCGGGCGTTCTCCGTGACCACGTGGCGGGCACGGCGCACCTGGGTGGGCATCAGCACGTCCTCGGCCGCCTGGAGGCCGTCGAGCGTGGCGTCGCGAAGCGCGGGGACGCCGAGAACGCGGGCGACGCGCTCGCACGTCTCACGACGGGCGTTGTAGGCGCTGTCCACCAGCCCCCGCCGCGTGCCGGTGTCGAGCACGAGAACGGTCGTCCAGGCGGGCAGCGGGGTCGGGGTGACGGCGAGCGAGCGGCAGTCGAGCAGGACAGCATGCCCGGCCACGCCGCAGGCGCTCGCCATCTGGTCCATCACGCCGCAGCGGACGCCCACCCACTCGTTCTCAGCGCGCTGCGCGGTCCGAGCCATGTCGGCGGGGTCCCAGTCGAGCCCGGCGCCTTCGGAGAGCGCCCGCGCCACGGCCAGTTCCAGCGCCGCCGACGACGAGAGGCCCGCCCCCTCGGGCACGTCCGACGCCAGCACGCCCTCCAGCCCACGCAACTCGTGCCCCTGCGCCTGGAGCGCCCAGGCCACGCCCTTCGCGTACTCGCCCCACCCGTCTCCCCTTTCCATCGCCCCGAGGCGGAAGTCGGCTGGCTCGGTCGCCCGCGTGCTGTGCAGGACCACCCGGTCGTCGTCGCGGGGGCGGACGGCGAGCCAGACGGCCTGCTCGATCGCCAGTGGCATCACGAAGCCGTCGTTGTAGTCGGTGTGCTCGCCGATCAGGTTGACGCGTCCGGGCGCCCGGACGACGTGCACGGGCGGGGCGCCGAATCGGTGGCGGAACGCCTCGGTGACGGAGACGCGGAGGTCAGCCATGAGCGATCGCGTCGTCACCCAGGGTGAACGTGCCCGTGAGTCCCTCGACGGTCGCTCGCTCGCCCACGAGCGAATCGGTCAGCTCGGCATCGCGGACCGTCGCCCCGGCCATGACCACGGTGGCGCGGAGGACGGAATCCTCGACGACGGCCCCCGCCTCCACGACCGCGTGCGGCCCCACCACCGAACGGCGAACCGTCGCGTCGGGATGGACGAACGACGGGGCAGCAACGGCCACCTCGGCCGCCGTCGGTTCGTGCTCGCCCGTCTCCAGTAGCGCGCGGACGGTCTCGCGATACGAGGCCAGCGTGCCCGTGTCGAGCCACCGCGCGGCCGGGGCCGTCGCCATCCGCGCGCCCCGCTGGACGAGGCGGTCGTAGGCGTCGGTCAGTTGGAACTCGCCGCCCGCGCCCGTCGCCCCGGTCGTGATCATCTCGTCCACCACGGCCCGCAGGTCGCGGCCGTCGCGAACGTAGTAGGCTCCGATCAGGGTCTCGCGGTGCGTGGCGTCCGGCGGCTTCTCGATCAGGCCCGTGATGCGCCCGCCGTCGTCGCGCACGACGACCCCGAAGCGCCGCGGGTCCTCCACCTCGACGGTCCACGCGAGGAGGTCGACCCCGTCGAGCGGCACGTCGGCGGAGGGGGTGAACAGGGTATCGCCCCAACAGGTCAGGACCTCCCCGTCGAGCGCGTCGCCCGCGCACGCGATGGCGTGGGCCGTCCCCAGCGGCTCGGGCTGGAGGGCAAACGAGGCCCCCAGTCCCTCGGCCGCGCACGCCTCGGTGAGGCGACGGCGCAGGTTGGCGTCCGCCGTCGGCCCGAGCACGAACACGACCTCCTCGACGACCCGGCCGAGCGCGCCCGCGAAGGCGTCGAGCAGGCGCGCGATCGCGGGGCTGCCCACGAGCGGGAGCAGCGGCTTGGGGGTCGTGTGGCTGAAGGGCCGCAGGCGCGTCCCCCGCCCCCCCATCGGGAGGATCAGGCGCATCGGAGTCAGCGGACGAGGGTCAGCGCCCGGCTGGCGGCGCCCGTCGGCGTGCCGAGGTGGACGACGTAGACACCGGCGGGCAACCCGGCTGCGGCGAGGGCGACGGTGTGCGGTCCTGCCGCCAACGGTCCGTTGTGGGCGCGCCGCACCTCGCGGCCGAGCAGGTCCACCAAGCGGACCGTCACGTCCCCGGCCTCGTCCAGGCGGAACCGGACGGTCGCCGGACCGGCGGCCGGGTTGGGCGAGACCGACAGGCCGAGGTCGACGGCCTCGGCGCCCGGCTCGGCGTCCACGGGGCCGCCCGTGGCCGAGAGCGCGGCCTCGATGCCGACGGCGAGGTGGACGAGCGGCGCGTTCCAGTTGATCGCCACCTCGTTGGAGGCGTAGCTGCACCACACGTCCGTGTAGGAGCGCGCGGGCAGGCTCGACGGGTACCCGGCGCAGCCGTCCTGCTGGCCCGGGTTGGGGCCGCCCGCGATCAGGCCGGGGATCGGGCCGTCGTAGAAGCGCGGGTTGCGCGTGAGCGCGCGGGACGGCCGGTGGTGCGGGTTCTGGGGCGTCTTGTCGCCCACGCCCGTCACGAACGAGTAGCCCGTCGCGTTGCGCCCCAGGAGGTAGTCCAGCGAGGCGATGGCCGCGTCGAGGTAGTCGCGGTCGCCGGTGAGCCGGTGCGCGATCAGCAGCGCGACGCCCTGGTTGGCGGCCACCGAGTTGCTGCCCCAGCCGAAGTTCCAGCTGTCGATCCCCATCGGGACGCCGTACGGGGTGCTGGAGAGCGCCCCGACGAACCGGTCGGCCATGGCGAGCAGGCTCTGCTCCAGCGCGGCCCCGTTCACCTCGGGCCCGAGGTCGGCGCGGTGTGCCAGCAGCGAGTGGACGCCCAACTCGCGGACGCCGCCCCAGTACGGCAGGCCCACGCCGCCCGTCGGAAAGCCGCCCACGGCCGTGCGGAAGCTGTCGGCGCCCGTTGTGAGGTAGAGCTCCATCGCGGCCCAGTCGAACTCGTCGGCGAACGAGCCGTCGCCGTACTCGCCCGTGTTGATGTTGGGGTCGAAGGCCGCGTTGAGGGCGCCCTGGTCGTAGCGGACGCTGGGGTTCGCGCGGGCCCATGTCCAGGCGTCGAGCGCGGCCGTGCGGAGCGAGTCGGCCAGGCCGGGCAGCGCGTCCGGGAAGTCGGTCGCGATGCGGGAGGCCTGCGCCATCGTGGCCGCGAAGTCGAGCGTCGCCGCGGTGCCCTTCTGGACGACGTAGCGCGTCGCGGTCGCCTGATCAGGCGCCACCTCGCCCTCGAAGTTGGCGGTCGTCAGCTTGTGGTAGACGCCGCCGTCGGTGTCCTGCATCGCCAGCATCCAGCGGACGTTCCACAGCGCCTCGTCGATCAGGTCGGGCACCGCGTCGCCGCTCTCCGGGATGCCGACCTCGAAGGCGGTGACGTAGCCCGGCTCCCACTCGTAGAGCGACAGCAGCGTGCCGACGGAGATGCCGGAGTTGACGATGTATTTGTTGTAGTCGCCCGCGTCGTACCAGCCCTTCGGTGCCGAGAGCACCGTCCCGGTCGGGCGCTCGGCCGTGGCTGCGGAGGCGTGGACGAGCACCTGGGTGTCGGGGTGTCCGCCCACTCGCGCCCACGGCCCCGCGAACGCCTCGGGCAGGTCGGTCGACGCCCGCTGGAAGTAGAAGCTCTTCAGCGCCGCCCGCGCCGCCTGCTCGTGGACGGCCTCGCGGACCTCGAACGGGTACGACGCCCCCACCCCGTCCACTTCGACGACGTAGGTGCCCGGGGCCGTCACGTCCGAGAAGTCGACCCGGCGGACCGTCTCGCCGGAGGCGGACCACGTCCGCGCCGGGCCGAGCGTGCCGGTCCACACGGCGTCGCCGCCGCCCTCGGGGCGGATCGAGACGGCCACCTCGCCTGCGCCGACGACAACGGCCACCTTCGGCCCGTCCGGGTAGAAGCCGACCTGGTTGAGACGGATCGCCTCGGTCTGCGCCGCCACCGAGGCGGACAGGGCGAGGACAAGCAGGAGAGTGCGCATGATCAGACGGGAATGGACGGTAGAGAGGGGGCGGGCGTGACGCGGGCGCGGCTCAGCCCGTACGCCGCGATCGTCCCGTAGCAGAGAGTCAGTACCAGAAAGGCGGGCTGGACGCCGACGGCGTCGGCCAGGGCACCGTAGAGGGGCGGGATTACCGCGCCGCCCACGATGGCCGTGCACAGAACGCCCGAGCCCTGCGCCGTGTGCTCGCCCAGCCCGTCGATGGCGAGCGTAAAGATGGTCGCGAACTGGATCGAGTTGCACAGGCCGATGGCGAGGATCGCAACCATCGCCACGACGCCGCCCGACGAGACGGTGACGGCCAGCAGCGTGATGGCCAGCCCGGCGAACACGGCCAGCAGCCGCCCCGGCGACACCACCTGGAGCAGCGCCGAGCCGACGAAGCGGCCCACCATCGCCCCGCCCCAGTAGAGCGCCACGAACGTGCCGGCCAGCCGCTCCACGTTGAACGTCGTGTAGTCGCCGCCGGACAGGAACCCGGCCACGCCCGCCAGCGCCGGCGTCTCGGCGACGAGCGTCGCCACATCGAGCGTCAGGAAGTAGTTGACGAGGTAGCTCCCGATGGTCACCTCGGCGCCGACGTACAGGAAGATGCCGACGGCGCCCCAGACGAGGGGCCGCGAGGCCAGCGCCCCCCGGTAGCTGCCCGACGTGTCGTGGTCGGTCTCCAGGATCCTCGGCAGCCGAAACAGCCCGAAGCCGACCGCCAGCACGGCGAGCGCGACGGCCAGCACGACGAACGGCGTCTGCACCGTGCCCGCCTCGGCGGCGTAGTAGGCCGCCTGCTCCGCCTCCCCGAGCGCCCCGATCTGGTCGGACGAGAGGACCGTGTTGCCCAGGATGAACGCGGCGCCGACGAGCGGCGCGATCGTCGTCCCCAACGAGTTGAACGCCTGGGCGAGGTTGAGGCGGCTCGACGCCGTCCGCGCCGGGCCGAGGGCGGCGACGTAGGGGTTGGCGGCCACCTGCAGGACCGTGATCCCGCCCGCGAGCACGAACATCGCCAGCAGGAAGAGCGCGTACACGCGGAGCCCCGCCGCAGGCACGAACAGCAGGCAGCCGACCGCCATTGCCAGCAGCCCGACGACGGCGCCCCGCTTGTAGCCCACCCGCGCGATCAGCACGCCGCTCGGGATCGACAGGAGCAGGTAGGCGGCGAAGAAGGCGAACTGGACGAGGGCGGCCTCGAAGTAGCTCAGCTCGAACACGGCCTTCAGCCGCGGCACGAGCGCGTCCACCATGACGGTGATGAACCCCCACAGGAAGAACAGCGTCGTGACGACGGCGAACGCGCCGCGCAGGCCGCGGACGGCCGCCGACTCGGGGGCGACGGGCTCGCTCATCGGGCCACCGCGATCTGCCGGACGACGGCCTCGCCGCCGCCCTGGAGGCGGACGAGGTAGATGCCGCTCGACAGGCCCGAGGTGTCGAACCGCACCTCGTGACGCCCGGCTGCACGCGGGCCGTCGGCGAGGGTGGCGATGCGGCGGCCGGTCACGTCGAACACGTCGAGGCGGACCGACCCGGGCGCGGCAGTCTCGAACGGGATCACGGTCGTCGCCGAGACCGGGTTGGGCACGGCGGGCAGCAGCCGGAGCGCCGCGTCCGCGTCCGCCTCGGTGGCGACGCCGAGGAACGCGGCCTCCTCCACGCCGAGGTAGTCGATGTCCATGTAGCCCCAGAAGCGCTCCAGGCGAATCTCGTTCGTCCCCGCCGCCAGGTCCACCTCGACGCTCCGCTGGAGCCATGCGTTGGTGGCCCCCGTGAAGCGCACCGTCGTCGAGTCGCCGTCGACGACGACGTACTGCGTCTTCTCGTCGAACGGCAGCCGGTAGCCGACCGAGAGCAGGTACGTCCCCGCGCGGCCGATCTCGACGTCCCATGCCAGGGTGCCGCCGTCCTCGCCGTTGAGGCTCACGTAGCCGCCGCCGCTCGCCCCGTCGCCGGTGCCGATCACCGTGTCGCCGGTCCGCGTCGCGGCCTCGGCCTCGAAGCGGCGGAACGCGTCGGCCGGGGCGACGGTGACCGGGTAGGCGGCCGTCGAGACGGCGATGCCGGTGTCGTCGGTGGCGATAGCGGTCAGGACGTGCGCGCCCTCGGCCGCGTCGGGCCAGGTGGCCGTGAACGGGGCCGCGTCGTCGGTCGCCAGTTCGGTGCCGTCGAGGTAGAACACCACGCTCGCCACAGTCCCGTCGGCATCGGTCGCCGCAGCGGCGACGGCGACGCTCGTGCCCGGCGCGACGACCGCCATCAGGCCGGGGGCGGTGATCTCAACCGACGGCGGCTGCACCGACGACTCCAGGCCGTAGACCTCCAGTTCGAACAGCGAGTAGCCGTACTGGGTGCCGCCGATCGTCACCCGCTCCATGCCGTGCATCCGGACATAGCGGGCGCTTACGGGCGTGTCGAACAGGACCTCGTCCGTGCCGCCGTCGCCGGCGGCCTCGGTGAACACGGGCGTCCAGAGCACCCCGTCGTACGAGGTCTCGATGGCGTACTGCGTAGCGTAGGCCGCCTCCCAGTCCAGCATGACGCGCGCCACGTCGAACGCGCCACCCAGGTCGACCGCCAGCCACTCGTCGTCGGGGTCGTCGTCGAGTTGGTCGTCCGCCGTGCCGCCGCCGGAGCCGTCGTTCCAGGCGCTCGACCAGCGCGTCGCCGGGTCGCCGTCGACGGCCGCCTCGGGCCCACGGCCGGTCCCACAGCACGTCTCGTAGGTGGACGCCGTCGCCACCGAGCCCCGAGCGCGGTTGACCTGATCGGGGTCGAGCACCGTCACCGTGACCGCCTCGGTGAGCGTGTCGGTCGCGTCGTCGGTGTTGGTGGCGACGAGCGTGTAGGTGGTCGTCTCCGTCGGCGCGACCGTCATCGTGCCCACCGGGTCGACGGGCGTGCCGTCCAGCGTGACGGTCGCGTGGCTGGCCGACCAGCTCAGGACGCTCTCCTGCCCCGCCTCGATGCCCTGAGGCGAGGCCATGAACGAGGTCAGCTGGAAGCCCGGGTCGATGTCCACGTCGGCCGGGTGGAGGGCGAACATCGTCGCCGCGTTTTCCAGGATGCGGGGCCAGTTGACGACGCCCTCGGCGCCGTTCGGGAAGTTGTACCACTGCCAGCCCATCGCCCCGGCATAGCCCCGGTCGTAGAGCGTCGTGTAGGCGTCCTCGTACGGCACGCCGAAGATGGCATCGTCGTCGCCGTCGCCCGAGCCGCTGTGGCCGCCGCCGAGGAAGAACTCGGCCATCACGATGGGCTTGTCGAGGCCCCAGTGGTCGGCGTCGTGGTGGAACGGCGAGAGCGTCGTCCCGCCCCACTCGTAGTAGTGGACGCTGTAGAAGTCGAGCGTGCCGTCGGCGTCACCGCCGGCCGCGATCAGCTCGGCGTCGGAGTAGTAGTTCTTGTTGTTGGCACCCGGCACCACGTCCGACGAGGCGCGGAAGCTCCAGGAGCCGTTGGTCACGAGCGCGCCCGGCGCGGCGCGGTGGATGGCACCGGCCGTCTGGTTCACGAACCGCTGGATGTCCGTCATGTTGACGCGCGTGGGCGTCCACCCGAACTGCCCGGCCATGCCCTCGGGCTCGTTGAAGATCTCCCAGGCGACCACGGCCGGGTGGTCGGCCAGTGCCTCCACCATCGGCGTCAGCGCGTTGTCGATGTAGGTCTGCGTCAGGTCCGCGCTCTGCAGCAGCGCCTGGTTCTGCGCCAGCTTCGTCGCCGAGCGCCCGCTCTGCAGCATGTCGAACGACCACAGGCAGAGCACGAGCCCGACCTCGTTCTCCCACGCCAGGTCGAGGATGGCCTCCAGGTCCGCGATCGCCCCCTCCCCTGGCCCAGTGATGACGCCCACCTCGGCCGTGCTGTAGGCCGGGGTCACGTCGCCCGTCGTGTGGAGCCACAGGCGCATGCTGTTGCCGCCGCTGGCGTGCAGGTCGCTGAACGCCTCCTCGAAGCGCGCGAGGTTGGTCGCCCCTGGCCCGATGTCGCGGGCGAAGTTGACCCAGGCGACGTTGCCGCCGCTCAGCCACAGGTCCTGGTCGTTGAACCGGATCGTCTCCTGTGCCGACGGGGCGACCGAGGCAGAGAAAACGAGCGCGGCCAGCAGAGCGAGGGAGCGGGTCATAGGTCGGAGGGGCTAGCGCGTGTAGAGGTCGGGGAGGTCGCCTTCGAGCAGCACGAAGTCGGTCTCCGCGAAGCGGCGGAAGTCGTCGGCGTCGGCGCCGCCGGGGTGGGGTCCGAACCAGTGCGTCGTGCTCTCCCCCTGCGCCTCGCGGACGGCGGCGGTGGCGTTGCGCCAGACGAGGGCGTAGGCGACGCGGCGCGCGTCCGGGTCCGCCTCGATGGCGCGGAGCAGACGGTTCGTCCACCAGTCGTCGTCGGGGACGCCCTCCAGGCCGGTCTCCGAGAGGACGGCCAGCTTGCCGCGCGCCTCGGCCATGCGCACGACCATGCCGAGGCGGCGCGTCATGTCCGAGACGGTCGAGTCTGTCTTGAGCGCCTGGTAGTCGTCGGAGCCGAGCACGTCCACGTAGGCGTCGCCGGGGTAGCGCTCCAGGTACTCGGCCTCGGTCTCGAAGACGTCAGGCGAATAGACGTAGAGCAGGTTGTGCAGCCCCTTCTCGTCGCGCAGGTACTCGACGGTCATCCGCCAGAGCGCCTGGTAGTCCGCCACGGTGGTCTGCTCGGCGCCCCACCAGAACCAGCTCCCGGTGTGCTCGTGGTACGGCCGGAACAGGACCGGGATGGGCCGACCGTCGACGTCGCGCAGGCCATCGACGAAGCGGGCGAACGTGTCGAGCCAGGACAGGAACTGGGCGTGGTTCTCGGCGCCCGGGAGCACCGTCGCCACGCCGCCGGGGGTCCGGTCCCAGGTGTTGCCGCCCGTCGCCGGGTGGGCCATGTGCCACGCGAGCGTGATCACGCCGCCCCGCGCGTGGCCCTCACGGATCCACCCCTGCATGTCGTCGAAGTCGACGCCGTCGAGGTTCTGGTCCGCCCCCAGTTCCAGATCGCCCAGCTCCCAGCCGTAGACGGCCGGGTAGTCGCCCGCCACGTCGCGCACGTCCGACCGGCCCGCCTCGCGCACCCAGTCGACGCCGTACGCGAGCGCGTCCTGGTGCCCGAACAGCAGGTGGTCCGGCGCGATCCGCTGGAGGTTGACGAACAGCGCCCGCGTCTCGGGCGTCGCGCGGTCGTCGACGAGGTCCGGCCCGCCCGCCAGGTTCGCCGAGGCGGAGCAGGCGGACAGGGCGAGGGCGAACAGGAGCAGCAGGGAGCGGCGCATCGGGTCAGCGGGCGTCGGGGAGCGTGTAGAGGTCCGGCAGTTCGTCCTCGAAGAGCACCGTCGGCGACTCGTAGAAGCGGACGAAGTCGGGCACGCTGGGGTGGCCGGGGTGCGGGGCGTAGAAGTGATCGGCGCGGTCGCCGTCCGGGTTGGCGTTGCGCCAGACGAGCGCGTAGCTGATGCGCCGGGTCATCTCGTCGGTCTCGATGGCGGGCAGCAGCACGCCCGTCCACCACGTCGGGTCGGGGACGGTCTCGACGCCGGTCTCGGTCAGGGCCGACAGCTTGCCGCGCTCGACGGCCAGCTCGCTGACGGTGCGCAGCCGCATCGCGAACGTGTCGCGCGAGGCGGCCGTCCGGATGCTGTGGTAGTCGTCGAAGCCCAGCACGTCGATCACGTCGTCGCCGGGGTAGCGCTCCAGGTACTCCGCGCGGCTGTCGAACACATCGGTCGAGTACACCGTCAGCACGTTGTGGACGCCCTCGGCGCGCAACGTCTCGACGGTGAACCGCCACAGCGCCGTGAACTCGTCGACGGTCGCGTGATTCCGGCCCCACCAGAACCAGTTTCCGGTGTGCTCATGGAACGGCCGGAAGAGGACGGGCACGGGCTCGTCGCTGCCCTCGGGCGTCAGGCTCTTGAGGAAGTCGGCCAGTTCGACCAGCGCGCCGCGGTAGAGGTCGTGGCGCTCGCCGCCCGGCAGCATGGCGTAGACGGCCCGCGTGGTGTCCCACGAGTGGGTGCGCGTGACGGGGTTCTCCATGTGCCAGCACAGCTCGGCGACACCGCCGCGCCCGACGCCCTCCAGGATCCAGGCGCGGAGCTGCGCCTGCCCCTCGGGGCTGGGCTGGTCGAGGCGACCTCGGCGGAACAAGCGGCTCACGTCCCAGCCGTAGACGGCGGGGTACGAGCCGGCGGTCTCCTTGACGTCCGAGCGGCCGGGCTCGCCGCGCCACGTCGTGCCGTAAGCGAGGTCGTCGTGGTGGCCGAAGAGGACGTGGTCGGGCGCGATGCGGTGCAGGTTGGCGTACAACGCGCGGGTCTGAGGCAGCGCCTCGGCGTCCGCAGGGACGGGAGGCGCGGCCTCGGACTCGGCGCGGCCGGACCCGGCACACCCGGCGGCGACCAGCAGCAGAACGGCGAGCGAGAGGCGAACGGAAAGCATGGGCAGGCGGGCTACAAAAAAGGGGACCCCCATTCGGGGCAGGCGGGAGCGACGGTGGCCGCTCCCCCTTCGCGAATGGGGGTCCCTCCCACAACCCGGGCGGTGGGCGCTACATCCCACCGCCCGGTGTCCGGATTAGCGGATGACGGTCAGGCGGCGGGTCTCGGCGCCGACCGGGGTCGTGAGCCGGTAGACGTACGTGCCGCTGGCGAGCGCGCCCGTGTCGAGGCGCGCCGTGTGCGTGCCGGCCGTCATCGGGCCGTCAGCCAGCGTCGTGACGCGGCGGCCGAGCACGTCGAACACGTCCAGGCGAACGTCGGCGGCCTCGGCGAGGCCGAAGCGGATCGTCGCCGTGCCCGCGGTCGGGTTCGGGAACGCGTTGCCGAGCGTCCAGCCCTCCGGGAGGGCCTCCGTCGCGATGTCGCCGCCTTCGTAGACGTTGAAGATGGCGTAGTCGATGTTGAGACCGCCGCTGCTCGTGGTGAGCGTGACGGTGTGCGTGCCCGGTCCGGTCGTGACCTGCGGGCCCGCGAGTTCGACCGCGGCGTCGCCGTCGGCGACCGGGAAGGTGAGCATCCCGGCGCTGGCGCCGTTGACGAACACCTCGCCCGTGGCTCCGGCGGGCGCCTGGTACAGGAAGCGCGGCAGGATGCTGCCCTCGCCGTCCTGGAGCGTCACCGTCCAGGTGATGCTGCCGCCCGCGTCGAGCGCGGCGTACTGGAAGCCCTGCGGGCAGAAGCCCTCGGCCTCACACTCCTCGCGGACGCCCTCGGAGACGGCCTCCGGCGGGGTCAACTCGTCGACCGTCGCGCCGGATGCGTCGACGACGTTGACCGTCGAGAACGCCTGGTAGCCCCAGGACGGCGTGATGCGGAGCGTGTGGGCGCCGGCCGTCAGGTCGAGGCGTCCCACCGTGTCCTCGATGAGGTACTCACTGCGGACCTCCTGGGTGTCCCAGCCGTCGGCCGTGTCGAGCGGCTGCGGGCAGGTGCCGCCCGTCCAGGCCGCCGTGCAGAAGAAGTATTCGCCGCCGCCGGTGTAGTTGCGAAGCCCCTCCCCGTCGATCAGCACGTTCTCGCCGCGCGGGTCGCTGCCCCGCAGGTCGGTGAGGATGTCGAGGCCGTAGGTGCCATCGGCCGGCACGTCGAAGGCCCACTCGATGAAGCCGCCGCTCTCGATGAAGAAGCTCGTGAAGCCCTCCACCGCGACGACGGAGCCGCCGGAGATCGTGGCGCCCTCGCCCTGCGCGACGACCTGGCTGGTCGGAAGCGCCGCCGGCTCGCCCGCGAGGTTCTCGATGGTGGCGATGTTGGCCTCGCGGTTGGCGAGATAGGACGCCTTGGCATCCGGGTACCAGTTCAGGTCACCCAGCGGCAGGCCGTCGGTGCCGGCCGTCCGGAGCGTGCTGTTGGAGTACGTGAAGTCCTCCGGCACGGGCCAGTTGATGGCGAGCGGGTTGTCGATCCGGCCCGGATCCCAGTACACGACGGCCCACGGAGTCGGCGTGCCCGGCGTGGCGGCGTCCTCGATGAACGCGGTCATCTGAGCGAGCGTGGCCGCGTCGGTCGGCGCGTTGGTCAGGCCCGGCATCAGCTGGGTGTTGTTGGCCACGATCCGGTGCTCGGGGTCCGCATCGACGAAGCCCTGCGTGGTGTCGCTGATGATGGGCTGCGCGCGGACGATCGGGTCGAGGGAGCCGTAGAACGTCTCCAGCGCCGGCTGGCGGTACAGGTTGTTGTTGGAGAACACGATGCGGCGGTCCTGCTCCAGGCCGAATCGGCCCGGCAGGGCGCCGATCTGGAACACTCCCGTGAAGCCGTCCGCGCGGTCGGGCGCGTTGTACTGGTCGGCGCTCTCGCCCTGCCAGAAGGGGTTCACCATCACGTTGTTCGCGATGTAGGCCCGCTTCCAGATGTTGCCCGCCGCGAACGTGAGGCCGAAGTTGACGAGCGTGTTGTGGTTGAACACGAAGTACTCGACCGGGGCCGCCTCGGACTGGAACGGGAACGAGGTCAGGTTGAAGAACGAGTTGTTCTCGAACACGACCGTGTCGGCGCCCGCCTCCAGGCGGATGGCGCGACCCGCGTAACGCTGGGTCGGGTTGGCGTCCGAGAGGTTCCGGAAGAGGCTGTTGCGGACGAAGATGTCGTTGCCGCCTGCCTTGAAGCCGAGGTGGTGCCAGTCGTTGCGGTCGAAGATCACGCCGTCGTACTCGAAGCGCGAGTTCGTCGAGTTGATGACGATGGGCTCGTAGTTGGCCGTGACCCCGGCGTCACCCTGGCCCTGGAGCCAGACGTTCTTGAGCACCTGACCGCCGTTGCCGTCGCCGTTGCTCTCGATCATGACGCCGTCGATGGAGCCGTCCTCGCGCGTGACGCGCTGGATGACCGCCGGGCCGAAGTCGTCGCAGTTGTCGGGGTTGGTCTCGCCGGGCGGGCAGTCGAGGTCCTCGATGGCGGCCTCGTCGCGGGTCTGCCCCACGAGGCGGAGGTCGAAGTCCGCGTTGGCGATGCGGTCCTCGATGTAGTAGAGGCCACCGCGGCGCAGCACGTAGACGCGGTCCGCCGGGCGGTCCGTGTCGTTGGCGATGGTGTTGCGAAGAGCATTGTTCTCCGGCACGAAGTCACCGTTGAGGTCCCAGTCGACGAGGCACTCGGCCACGGTCGGGGAGCAGGCCGTGGGGTCCTGGGCCGCCGCGCTCTGCGGCCACACCAGCACCGCGAGGGCGGCCAGGGAAAGGAGGGTAGAAAGTCTCATGGGAGTCTCGGTGGGAGAGTGAAAGGAGTGCGTGAGCGGGTCAGTCCCCCCGCGCCACGTGCGGGGGACGGTCAGAGCCGGATGCGGGCCCCGATGTCCATCGTGAACCCGTACAGCTCGCGGTAGCTCAGAGAGTTCTGGCTGAAGCTGTAGTCCGGGGCGGCCGTGTTCTGATTCGTGTAGGTCTGGTCCGGCCGGTTGTTCAGGTTGTTGAAGTTGGCGAACAGCTCCAGCCCCCGCGGCAGCTGCTGGCGCATCGAGAGGTCGAACCGCGAGTAGTCGCCGACGAACGTGTCGAACAGCGGGTTCTGGGGATCGACGTAGGCGGCCGTGTTGCTCTGGAAGAGGTACGAGACGCGGGTCGAGAACCCCTTGAAGTCGTACCCCAGCGTGACGTTGGCGATGTGCGCCGCCTGGTCCGGCATGCGGCCGGTCCGCGAGGAGTCCCGGAACGTGACCACGTCGGTGCAGAGGCGCCCCTGGCACGTCCGCTCCACGTTGCGGATGACGTAGGCGTAGGTCGCCTCGGAGAACGAGCGGGTGTAGTTCAGGTTGAGGACGAGCCCCCGCAGCGCCCCCGGCAGGTACGAGAAGTTGGTCTGCCACTCGAGCTCGTACCCGTAGAAGGTGACCGGCTCGGGGTTGTTGGCGAACGTCTGCAGCCGCGGGTTGGCGCTGCCGGTGTACCACTCCTCCGGGATGTTCGTGCCCTCCAGCAGGCCCGGCGGAAGTTGGTCCGGGAGGACGCTCGGGTAGCGGACGGCGAAGATCAGGTCGTCGACCTCCTTGTAGAAGCCGGACACGCCGACCAGCCCGAGCGTGCCGTCCACCACCTGCAGCGACGCGTCGTAGTTGACCGCCTGCGCCGGGCGGATGTCGGTGTTGGCCGCCGTGATCTGGAAGTTGAACACGTCGATCGAGGCGATCGGGGCGTACTGGCTGAAGTCCGGCCGCGTGATCGTCTCGGTGCGGGCCAGCCGGAGCGACGCCCAGTCCGTCGGGCGGATGTCGAGGTGGACCATCGGGAGCCAGAAGCCGTTCTCGCGCTCCTCGGTGATGCGCTCGAAGGCGCTCGGCGGGGCGCCCGGCGTCGCCCCCGTGACCTCGCGGAAGACCTGCCCGTTGTACCGGGCGTAGTCGCCCTCGTAGCGGACGCCCGGGATGAGGGTCGCATACCGACCGATCTCGAACCGGCCCATGATGTACCCCGCCGCGTAGCGCTCGACGCCGTCGTAGTCGCGGCCGGCCGAGTCCAGCTGGTCGGGGAAGATCTCGTTCGCGTACTCCTCGGGCGTCCCGGCCGGGTTCGGCGAGCATCGCTCACTCTCGAGCCCGTTGAGCACCGTCATCAGCATGTCGAAGTCCGGCACGAGGCCGAACCCGAAGTCGCCGTCGAGGAACGACTCGCGCTGGTAGTCGGAGAGCACGTCCGTGATCGGGAGCGACCCATCCGCGAACGACTCGGCGAGGCCAGGCACCGACTCTTCGAGGCACTGGAACAGGTCGGCGTCGGGGTACTGGAGGTTGCCGCGCGCGCGGCGGTTGTTGTCGAACGTCCGGTCGAGCCAGCGCAGCTTGCCGCCTGTCTTGATGTGACCGCCGAGCCAGCTGGTCAGCCGGAACGGAGCCTGGACGTTGAGTTGGAGCGCCGTCTGGTTGTCGTCGAGGCGCGTGTCGTCCACGTAGACCTGCGACAGGGTGATCGTGGAGTCGACCCGGAGCAGGGGGCCGAACTCGAGGGCCGGGACCCCGAACAGCCCCGACTGGCCCAGCGTGAACCCGGTCCCGTCGTCGGTGAAGGTGAAGCCGGTGCTGCCCGGGTTGTCCGCGCGGGAGCGCGTCAGCGAGCCGGTCACGTCGTACCGGATGGCCCCGAAGTCCTGCTCGATCCCGAGCGCGCTCGTCAGCACAGACACCGTCCCCCCCACGTCCTGGACGGAGTAGTTCAGGTTGTTCTCCGTCGCGCCCTGCAAGCGGTAGAAGCCGTCACTGCGGAGCTCGTTGTAGAACGCGTTCGCGGTGACGCGCCCGAGCGGGACGGTGTAGTCGAGGAGCAGGCTGCCGCCCGACCGCCCCCGCGTCACGGTCTCCTCGCGCGTGTTGACGCTGTTGACGTAGGCGATGCTCTCGCCGGTCTCGGCGTCCGAGGACTGGCCGTAGCCGACGCTCACCTTGTCCGCACTCCGGTCGTAGGAGTCGGTGTTGAGGGTCGCGATCAGGCCCACGCGGTCCCCCCAGAAGCGGTTGCTGACCGTCCCGACGAACTTGTAGTTGCCGTACGCATCCTGGAGCCCGGTGTACCCGCCCTGGCCGAGGAGGTCCAGGTTGAGGCCCGAGGGCGCGTTGCGAAGGCGAAGGTCCACCGACCCGCCGACGGCGTCGCCGTCCATGTCGGGCGTGATCGCCTTGCGGACTTCAATGCCGCCGAGCACGTTCGACGAGACGAGCGAGAGGTCGACCGACCGGTCCCCCTCGCCCGTGCTCGGCAGGCGGACGCCGTTGACGGTGACGGTGTTGTACTTCGGCGACAGGCCACGGATGGCGACCCGGTTCGCCTCCCCACCCGAGCGCTGGATGGCGACGCCCGGCAGGCGGCCGATCGACTCGGCCGCGTTGTTGTCGGGGAGTTCCTGGATGCGGTCGCTGGAGACCACGTTGCCGACGGTGGCGCTCCGGAACTGCTCGTTGATGGCCGAGAGTTGGCCCGCGACCTGCGCCGTCACCGTGACGCCCTCCAGGGTCTGGAAGCTGAGGGCCACCTCCACCTCGACCGTCCCCCCGTCAGGGACCACCACGGCCAGCGTATCGCTCACGTAGCCGACGTACGACACGACCAGCGACTGCGCGCCCGAGGGCGCGTTGGGAATCGTGAACCGCCCGTTCACGTCTGCCGAAGCCCCGATCGAGGTGCCAGCGATGCGCGCGCTGGCCCCGATGAGGGTCTCTCCCGTCGCCGCGTCCGTGACCGTACCGACGATGCGCCCGGCGAAGGGGGTGGCGGCGGAGGCCGGGGCCGCCAGTGCGACGACGAGCGCCGCGAGTGCGAAGGCGCGAATCCTGGAAAGGCGCGGAGTCATGTGAGGCGGAGAGCGGAACAGGAGGGGCAGGGGGAGGCCGAGAGGGCGCGCCCGAGCTTCACGGGCAGTATATCAATCAATTTGATTATCGCAAGCGCTTCCGGGTTCAGGAGGGCAAAAAAACCGGTCCATGCAGCCATCGGGCGTCCATCCGGGGCTGCATGAGGGCGAGTTCGCCGCGGCCCGCGCAGCGCTTCCAGGCCGCGAGGGACCGGGTTGCCTTGCCTCACGGACTTCCAGGCGGTATCCCTCAATGAGTGCGGAGGTCCTGGCGGACGGTACGCAGCAGAGCCACCGTCGCGCGCGTGCCGTCCGCCTCGGACAGGTGCTCGCCTTCGTACTCGGCCGAGGCGAGGCCATCGAACCCGGCATCCAGCACGATCTGCATCGCCTGGTGGAAGTCGACGCGCGTTTCCCGTCCGTCCGCACGGAAGTCGTAAGACTTCGCGCTCACGGCCCGCGTGTACGGAGCGAGATCCAGCATGCCCTGCACCGAGTCGTAGCGCCGCTGGGGATCGTGATTCCAGCCCCCCATAAAGAAGTTGTCGAAGTCGGCCAGGACGCCGACGCGCGGGTGGGCCGTCGCCTCCATCAGCATAGCGAGCCACGCCCCGTTGCTGGACGGGTGGCCGTGGTTCTCGACGAGCACGTCCAGGCCCGCCTCGGCGCCGAGGTCGCCCAGGACGGCGAGGCTCTCGGCGCACTGGCGGAGCTGCGCGAGGTAGGTGCCGTCGCCGTACGCGTTGACTCGGATCGCCGTGCACCCGAGGGTCACGGCGCAGTCCAGCCACAGCCGGTGGCGCGCGATGGCCGCCGCGCGCTCGGCGGCGTCCGACGCCCCGATGCTCCCGGCCTCGTCGATCATCAGGATCCCGAACCCCACCCTCTCGGCGCGCGCGCGCCGCCCGAACTCGGCGAGCCACGGTCCGTCTGCGCCGTGGCCGTAGAACAACACGTTGACCAGGTCCACGGTGTCGAGGTCCAGCTCGCGAGCCCGCACGACGATGTCCCGGGGGTCCATGTCGCCCTGGAGGACCGCGTCGGGGTCGGTCGCCAGCAGGTGGAGGTACCGGTCGTAGTCGGCCCGGGAGTCGCCGAAGATGGATCGGTGGTAGGACCACTGGGACAACGAGAGCCCGAACCGTTCGGCGCTCCCCGCACGCGGCGCCACCGGCGGACGGGCAGGGCGGAACGGGAGCACGCTGGCCACGCTGGCTGGCAACGCTGCGGCGGTCGCGAGAAAGCCTCGACGGTCCATCATGTCAGGGAGAGGTGGACGCGCTCAGCGCCCGATTGTAGCCATCTGGGCGGCGTGCCAGGCCAGGACGGCCTGCGTGCTGGCGTCGGCGTCGTAGATCGAGTACCAGCCCTGATCCTCGTGGGGCGGGTCGCCGATGAGCGGGTCGCCGACCCGCCATGCCTCGCCGGGCCGCGGCGGTCGCGCCTCGCCCGCCCACGACCAGACGTTGGTGCCCATGATCGGCCGCCCCGCCTCGGCGAGGTAGTGGACGGCCTGGAAGAGCTGTCGGTAGTAGCGGTCCCGGTACACCGTCGTCGCGGTCGGGTCGTAGGTGCCGCCGTCGCGCGAGGCACCGAACTCCTCCAGCACGAGCGGCTTGCCCAGCGACTCGGCGATGGCAACGTGGTCCCCGAGGTATGCGATGGCGTTGGCGACGGCCGGGTAGAACGTCTCCTCCGGGTCGTCGGCGGCGGGCTGGAACCACTGCCAGTTCTCGATCCAGATGTGGATGGTGAGGTAGTCCAGGTTGGGCGACCGGCTGACGCGCTCCCACTGGGTCTGCGGCGCCGTGTAGCCGTTCTGGAGCTTGCCCTCGCCGCCGAGCGAGACGAGGTGGTTCGGGTCGAGCGCCTGGATCAGCCCCGCCGTCCGGTCGGCCCAGAGGACGTAGGCATCGGCGTTCTGGAAGCCGCGCGGCTCGTTGCCGAGTTGCCACGCCATGATCGCCGGGTCCTCACGGTAGGCCTGGCCGGTGACGGTGTTGGTGCGCAGGACGAGGTGACGGATCAGGTCGTCCGCCATCCGCATCGCGTCCTCGTTCGCGTAGAACTGGGCGGCGTACATCTGGAAGGCGTCCCAGGTGTGCTCGCCCGCGTTCGGGTACGGGATCGGCGTGCCGGTCGCCCAGCTGACGTACTGGGCCATGCCGCCCGACCACTGGAAGAAGTTGTTCAGCACGAGCACGGCCGTCATGTCACGCGCGGCCATCTCGGCGAGCAGCACGTCGAGCCCTTCCAGCAGGGCCTCATCGTAGACGCCCGGCGCGGTTTGCAGGGCGGGCTGGACGCGCCACGGCTGGTCAGCCGGGCCCTCGCTGGCGGCGAGCACGCGGAGGTTGGTGATGCCGAGCGCCTGGAGCCGGTCCAGCTCACGGCCGAGGCGGGCGCGGTCGCCCCCCGCCCCGGCCGAGCCCAGGTTCATGCCGAACCACAGGTTGGTCCCGGCGAAGGCGTAAGGCTGGTCGCCGCGGACGAACCGGCCGTCCTCGACGCGCACGAACGCGTCGTCCGCAGGCTGGGCGTGGACGGAGACGGCCGCCAGCACGACGGCGAGGAGTGCGATGGAGCGCATGGACATCAGGCCGTGACGGAGGCGTCGGCGCGCTCCAGGATTTCGAGACAGGCGCGGGCGTTGTGGTAGGGGCACTTCCAGGGCCCCACCTTGTCCTCCTCGCGGTACGGCGTCCCGTCGCGGGCGACGCGGAAGAACCACTCCCCGCCCTCCCGGTCCACGACGGTCGACTGGATGAAGCGCCACGTCTGCGTCGCGGCCTCGGCGAAGGCCGCGTCGCCGGTGCGCTCGAAGGCGTTCAGGAAGCCGACCACGGCCTCGGCCTGCGGCCACCAGTGCTTGTCGGTGTCGAGGTGGCCGCCGTCGCGCTCGTTGAACACGCCCCCGTCGGCGTCGAGGGCGTCGAGCGTGAGGCGCGCGATCCGCAGAGAGGCCTCGCGGACGCGGTCGGTGAGCGACGGATCTCCCAGCACGGCGGCCGCCTCGTCGAGCAGCCAGCTCGCCTCGATGTCGTGGCCGTAGGAGACGACCGTCGACACCGGCGCCCAGTCCATCCCGAAGAAGCACCCGAGGTGGCCCGTCTCGGCGTCGATCACGCGGTCGAGGAACAGCTCGATGAGCGCACGGAGCCGCGCGGCCAGCCCGGCGTCGGGCCAGACGCGGTACAACGTCGTGTAGGCCTCCAGCACGTGGAGGTGCGTGTTCATCGACTTCGGCGCGTCGGCGTCCTTCTCGCTCAGGCGGACGTCGGCGAGGGGGGTCCAGTCGCGCGCGAAGGCCTCGATGTAGCCGCCGTGCACCGAGTCGACGGCGTGCTCCTCGATTCGCCGGTACAGGCTCTCCGCCCAGGCCAGCGCCTCCGCGGCGTCGTCGCCTTGCTGGCGGACGTGCTCGGCGAGGGCGTAGACGGTGAACGCCTGCGCGTAGACCTGCTTCTTCGGGTCCACCGGCGTGCCGTCCGGCGCGACGCTCCAGTACACCCCGCCGTGGACGGGGTCTCGGAAGGCGTCGCGGAGCGCCTCGTAGGCCCGATCGGCCTCGTCGCACCACCGGTCCGTATCCAGCACCCGGCACGCGGACGCGAAGGTCCACAGGATGCGTGCGTTGAGGACGCTCCCCTTGGGCGCGCCCCGGACCAACCGGTCGTACCCGTCAATGCGCCCGACGAACCCGCCGTGCTCGACGTCGACCGCGCGGTTGGCCCAGTACGGGAGGATGTGATCGGTCAACTCGGTGCGAGCGCCGTCGGCGAGGGCGTCCAGAGTGTCCATCAGGAGTGGGCAGCGAAGGCACGGTTCTTCTCGATCAGCGCGAGTCGCTGCTCGACGACCGCCGCCGAGCGGAGCCCGTCCGGGGGCGTGTGGAGCACGTAGTCCACCAGCCGGTCGACGGTGCTGGTCGCGACATGGAGGCGCGTGTCGGACGAGGCGTAGTAGATGAACACCGTCCCGTCGTCGTCGGCGATCCAGCCGTTCGCGAACGTGACGTTCGACACGTCGCCGACGCGCTCGGCGCCCTGCGGCTCGATGAAGTGGCCGCCCGGCGCGTGCGTCACCCGCCACGGCTCGTCGAGCGCGGTCATGAACAGGTAGGTCACGTAGCGCAGCCCGGCCGCGGTGTTGCGGACGCCGTGCGCGAGATGGAGCCAGCCCTCGGCCGTCTTGATCGGCGGCGGTCCCTGGCCGTTCTTGACCTCCTTGATGGTGTGGTACACGCGAGGGTCCACGACCTGCTCGGCCTCGACCCGCGCGCCGTCCATCGTGGGCGAGGTGCCCCAGCCGATGCCGCCGCCGCTGCCTGCCGAGATGAAGCCATCCTGCGGGCGCGTGTACAGGCCGTAGGCGGGCTTCCCGTCGGGGCCGTCCACGAACTCGGGGTGGAGGACCACGTTGCGCTGCTGAGGGCTCGGCGTGACGAGATCCGGGAGGCGCTCCCAGCTCACGAGGTCCTTCGTCCGCGCGATGCCGCACTGGGCGACGGCCGCCGTGAGGTCGCCCGTGGCGTGCGCCTCGGCGTCGGCGCGCTCGGTGCAGAAGAGGCCGTAGATCCAGCCGTCCTGGTGCGCGGTGAGGCGCATGTCGTAGACGTTCGTGTCCGGGTCCTCGGTCTCGGGCATCACCAGCGGCTCGTCCCAGAACCGGAACCGGTCCACGCCCGTCGGGCTCTCGGCGATGCCGAAGAACGACTTCCGGTCGGCCCCCTCGACGCGGGCGACCACGAGGGTGCGCCCGTCGAGCCGGATCGCCCCGGCGTTGAAGGCCGCGTTCACCCCCATCCGCTCCATCATGAACGGGTTGGTGGCCGGGTCGAGGTCGTAGCGCCACTCGATGGGCGCGTGCGCGCCCGTGAGGACCGGGTGGCGGTACCGGGTGTAGATCCCGTTCCCGAGCGTCTCCGGCTCGTTCTTGCGATCGATGAGCGCCTCGTGGGCGCGGCGGAGCGCCGCGAGGCGGGCGTGGGTAGAGAGGTACGCGGCGGGAACGCCGTCGCCGGAAGTGGCCAGGGCCATCAGGAGATCAGGAAGTCAGGCCGACGCCGGAGCGCCAGTGGAAAGGGACATCGGTGGGTCGAGCGGAGCCTCCGTCACCGCCCAGGGCTGCGGGCAGTCCGCCTCGGGCGATCACGTCGCGGTACCAGCGCGCCGACGCCTTGGGCGTGCGCGCGAGCGTGGCGAAGTCGACGTGGTGGAGGCCGAACCGCTTGGCGTATCCGGAGGCCCACTCGAAGTTGTCGAGCAGGGACCACAGGAAGTAGCCGCGGAGGTCGACGCCCGCCTCGATGGCCTCGTGGCAGGCCCCGAGGTAGCCGCGGACGTAGTCGATGCGGAAGGCGTCGTCGACCGCGCCGTCGACGACGGCGTCGTGCGAGGCGCAGCCGTTCTCGGTGATCACGACCGGCGGGCGATCGTAGCGGGCGTCGATCCACAGCAGCAGACTCCGCAGCCCGTCCGGGACGACGGGCCAGCCCATCGCGGTGACCGGCCACGCGGGGTCGACCAGCAGACGGAGGCCCTGGTCCTCGACGATGCCCGCATTGCTCGCCGGGTCCGACGCGCCCTCGCCGTCGGCGACGAGGTGCGTCGTGTAGTGGTTGAGGCCGAAGAAGTCGGCCGAGCCGCGAATGCGGGAGCGGTCCTCGTCCGAGAAGGTGGGCAGCCGGTCTCCGAGGCGAGCCCGCATCGAGATCGGGTAGTCGCCGTGGTAGAGCGGGTCGGCGAACCAGCCGAGGTAGAACTCGAGCGCCCGCTGGGCGGCGCCGCGGTCGGCCGGGCTGTCGGTCGCCGGCTCGCGCCAGTCGCAGTTGTTGGCCATCCCGATCACACCTCCCTGCGCCGCCTGGAAGTCGCGGTGGTAGACCTCCGCGGCCGCGCCGTGCGCGCGGAGCATCTCGTGAGCCGCCCGGTAGGGCTCGTCGGTCGAGACCCGCCCCGGAGCGAAGAGGCCGTTGCCGTACCCGTTGATGGCCGTCACCCACGGCTCGTTGAGCGTGATCCAGTGGCAGACGCGGTCGCCGAAGGCGTCGAAGCAGATGCGGGCGTAGTCGGCGAAGACCTCGGCCATGCGCGGGCTGAGCCAGCCGCCGAGGTCCGTCTCCAGCGCCAGTGGCAGGTCCCAGTGGTGGAGCGTCACGTAGGGCGTGATGCCGCGCGCGAGCAGGGCGTCGATCAGGTCCGAGTAGAACCGGAGCCCCTCCGGGTTGGGTGCGCCCGTCCCGCTCGGCTGGATGCGCGCCCAGGCGATCGAGAAGCGGTACGCCTTGAGGCCCGCCTCGGCCATCAGCGCGACATCCTGGCGGACGCGGTGGTAGTGGTCGCACGCCACGTCGCCGGTGTCGCCATTGGCCACCTTGCCGGGCGTGTGCGAGAACGCATCCCACACCGAGGGCCCCTTGCCCCCCTCCTGCCACGCCCCCTCGATCTGGTAGGCAGACGTGGCGGAGCCCCACGCGAAGTCGGTCGGAAAGGATCGCATCGTCACGCGGGGACCGGGGTGTCGAGGGGCGCCGAGGCCGTCCCTGCCGCGCCGGGCGTGCCCGTGGTCGCGGCGTCGCCTAGGTCGGGCTGCTCGGGGTAATCCTCCAGCTTGTCGTACCAGTTGACCTTCAGGAGCGCGCTCGTCACGACCACCACGCCGACCGCGACGGCCAGCGCGCCGATGTCCTCCAGCACGATCAGGATGCCGATGGCCACCAGCCCGGTCTGCCACACGATGCCGATGAGCACGTTCACCATGTCGCGACGGAAGTCCTTGTTGGCCTCGATCTCCGGGTGGTCGGCCACGACGGCGGCGTGGACCGGCCCCCAGAAGCCCCACGGGCGGACCTTCAGGTAGAAGTCACGCAGCACCTCCGGCGGGTCGGGCGCCGTCAGCAGGCTGCCCGCGATGCAGCCCGCCAGCGACAGCGCCAGGATCAACGGGAAGGCGTAGAGCGGCGTCGCCGCGCCGAAGTCCAGCCCGAGCAGGCCCATCACGGGCGCCGCGATCCCGGCCGCGATGATGCCCGCGAGCATCCCCCAGAAGTAGCCGTAGCTGTTGAACCGCCACCAGTGCCACTTGAGCATGTTAGACGCCGCATAGCCGCCGTACAGCGCGCCGACGAGCCACTGGACGATCTCGTTCAGGTTCTGGGCCACGAAGCCGAACGCCGTCCCGATGATGACGACGATGATCGACACGAGGTAGCTCATGCGGACGTACGTCTTCTCGGGCGCGTCCGGGTTGATGTAGCGCTTGTAGACGTCGTTGACGATGTAGGCCGGCGCGGCGTTGACCGTCGCGGCGTAGGTGCTCATGAAGGCCGCCAGCAGCGCCGCGATCAGCAGACCCAGCAGGCCCGTCGGGATGAACTCCCGCATCGTGAAGGGCAGGATCAGCTCGAAGTTGACGTCCGAGCCCATCGCGCCGAGTTCGTCGCGGAAGAACACGAGCGCCAGCACCGTCAGCCCGGTGATGAGCATGTAGCGGGGCACCATCAGGACGAGGCTCACCAGCCCGCTCATCTTGGCCGCCTCCTTCGGCGTCCGCGCGGACAGGATCCGCTGCATGTCGTAGTTCGGCGCGGGCCCGGCCATGCTGGAGAGCACGCCCTTGAACAGCATCATCATGAAGAAGGCCCCGAACATCGTGTAGCCGTCGGCCGCGATCTTCTCGTTGGCCGAGGGCAGCAGCGTGGCCCAGTCGAGGTCCAGGCTCCAGCCGAACCAGAGCGAGCGCCAGCCCTCGGGCACGGCCGCGTTGAGCAACTCCGGCGAGACCTGCGCCATCGCGATGCCGCCCACCCAGAGGCACGCGACCGTCATGATGCCGAACTGGAGCACCTCCGTGAACACGACGCTGAACATCCCGCCCTTGACCACATAGAGCGTGGCGATGGCCGTGATGGCGAGGCCCCACAGGTTGGCGTTCGTGGTGGCGTCGGCGGCGAGTTGGAACGGCAGGAAGGCCGCCGCGAACTGGCCGATGCCGATGAAGCCGTAGGCCAGGAAGCCGACCACGTTGATCAGCGCGAACAGCACCACCACCAGGTGGGACAGCTTCGCCCCCTGCCCGTCCCCGAACCGGAAGCGGATCCACTCGGCGCCCGTCATCACGCCCGACCGCCTCAGCCAGACCGACAGGTAGACCATCAGGAAGATCTGGTTGAAGACCGGCCACAGCCACGGCACCCAGACGCTCTTCATCCCATAGACGAACAGCAGGTAGACGAGCCACATCGTGCCCGAGATGTCGAACATGCCCGAGGCGTTCGACAGGCCGAGCGCGTACCACGGGATCTCGTTGCCGCCGAGGAAATAGCTCTGGATGCTCTTGGACGCCTTCCGGGAAATCCAGAAGCCGATCCCGACCGTCGCCACGACGTAGGCGGCGATGATGAACAGGTCGATCGGGTGGAGGGCCATCGGCAGGGCGGGGAGAAGCGCTTCCGCCGAAGCTAGCCCGTCGGAATCAATAAATCAAAGTTTTTGACTATTGAGTCGTCTCGTCTCGATTGGTGGGCCGTCGTACGTTCGCGGAGCCCTGCTGCTCATGCTGACCGGAACGAACCTCACCCACGCCAAGCGGCACAACCTCCAGATCGTCCACGAGACCATCCGGCTGTTCGCGCCGATCTCGCGCGCCGACGTGGCGCGGCGGACCGGTCTGACGGCCCAGACGATCTCCAACCTCGTCCGCCAGCTCATCGACGCGGGGCTGGTGGTCGAGACGGCCCGCGCCACCGGCAGCCGCGGCGCGCCGCCGATCCAGCTCGAGGTCAACCCAGACGCCGCCTTCGCGGTCGGCCTCGACCTCGACACGGACCACTTCACGGCGGTTCTGGTGGACCTGGCGGGCGTGGCGCGGGCGCGCATCCACCACGAGGTGTCGCTGGCCTCCCCCGCCGCCGCGCTCGACCTCTGCGCCGAGACGACGCACGCGCTCGCCGCCGAGCTGGGGCTGCGGATGGACCAGATCTGGGGCGTCGGGGTGGGCATTCCGGGCCCGATGCGGCCGGGACCGGACGAGACCTACCTGGTCAGCCCGATCGCCTTTCCGGAGTGGCACGACGTGCCGCTCGCTGAGCAGCTCCACGAGCGGATCGGGCTGCCGGTGTTCATCGAGAACAACGCCACCGCGGCGGCGCTCGGCGAGCACTGGTACGGCGCCGGGCGCCACCTCTCGACGTTCTTCTACGTGTACCTCGGCAGCGGCCTCGGCGGGGGCCTCGTGGTCCAGGGCGCCCCGTTCGACGGCCACACGGGCAACGCGGGCGAGATCGGCTACCTCTCCCCGCGCCGCGGCCGGGTGGAGGACGGCCCGACGCACGTAGGCGAGCTGTTCAACATCGGGTTGCTCTACCAGCGACTGGCAGCGGCCGGCGTCGACGCCGCCACCCCGGACGACCTGCTCGCACTCCACGACGCGAGCGAGCCCGCCTTCGAGGCGTGGTTCGCCGAGGCGGCCGACGAACTCGCCGGGCTCCTGTTCACGGTCCGCGCGATCCTCGACCCGGAGGCCACGTTCGTCGGCGGGCGGTGGCCGGACCGGCTGCTGGAGCGCCTGCTGGAGCGGGCCCGCGCCCACCTCGGTGCCGCCGTGGTGCCCGGTGGTCTCGAAGCGCCGTCGATCCGCCTCGCCACCGCAGGCGCCGACGCCGGGGCGCTCGGGGTGGCCTCGCTGCCCCTCTACCACGCCTTCGCGCCGCTCCAGCGCACCTCCCTGCGTCGCGCCGACTCGACCGACGCGGCCGTGATGGACGACAACGGCACCGGCTCGGCCTTCAAGCGTCCGGGCGGGCTGAGCTGAGCGCCGCTACCAGCCAGTCAGCGCGCGGACCGTCGGCTCCAGTTCGTCGGCCATGGCCGCGTGGTCGCCGAGGCCGGGGTGACCGTCGCAGCCGGAGACGTAGCGGCCCGCGTAGGTGAACGTGGATACGGCCGTGTCGCCCTCGGCCGCTCGCCGGGCCATGACCCGGTCGAGGTAGCCCGCCAGACGGGCCTTCTGCTCGCCCTCGAAGACGGGGCTGTTCACGAGCAGCATCGGGGCATCGGGGTACCGGTCGCGGACGTGGGCGAGGAACCGGGCGTAGGCGTCCACGAACACGTCGCCGTTGAGGGCTTCGCGGGGCATCTCGCCGTCGCCGTCGGAGAAGTCGTTGGTGCCCAGGGCGACGACCACGAGGTCCGGCCGGTAGCGGTCGAAGTCCCACGGCGTGAGGTCGGCCGAGGTCTCCATGAACACGCCGTCGTACACGTCCGGCATGACCGGAGACAGCGTGTTCCAGTTGCGGTGCATCCCCATGCCCGACACCGAGCTGAGCATCCACTGGGCGTCCAGGCGACGGGCGAGGCGGGGTCCGTAGGCGACCCAGGCGTGCGTCGGGTCGTACCACGTCCCGTCGCCGCAGGCGACCGGCTCGGGGTCGGCGCCGTAGCCGCTCGTGATGGAGTCGCCGATGTACTCGATGCGGCGCTCGGGCAGCGGCGGCGCGGGCAGAATCGCGTCGGCGGTGACCGAGACGAGGCGGTTGTGGCCATTCTGCCCCTCGGTCGCCTTGCTCAGCACGACGGTGTGCTCGCCGGGCGCGAGCCCCTCGGCCAGCACGTAGATGTCCTGTTCCGCGCGCGTTCGAACGCGGACCGGCGGTCCCCCATCGACGACCACCGTAAACCAGTTGTGCTCGGTCCCCCCGCGGAGTTCGTCGTCCAGCCGGGCCGTCAGCCGGGTCCCCTCGAACCGGACCGTGAACGTGACGCCGGACGCTGCGAACGCGACGGCGCCGTCCACCTCGGCGACGTGGCGGCCCATGATCTGGATGCGCGGGTCGGCGGCGGCGACGGTCTCCGGCGAGTCGGTTCGGTTCATCCCCGAGGCGCACCCGGTGGCGGTCAGAAAAGACACGGCGAGGAGGGCGAGGACTCGGGGCATGAGGCGACAGGGTGCGAGTCTACTCCCCTTCGCCACGCAGGCGACGGGCGACGTTCATCAGAGCGCGGACGTTGTGGTACGGGCCTTTCCAGATGGAGCCCTTGTCGGCCTCGCGGAGGTGGGGCTGGCGGTCGAGCGTGCCCGCGTACCAGCCGCCGCGCCCGTGGTCGACGAGGTAGCCCTGGATCAGGCCCCACATCTGCACGAAGCGGTCGTGATAGCGCGCCCGCTCCGCCGGGACGATGTCGCCGAAGAGGAGCAGCGTGTTGAGGCCCTCGGCCTGCGCCCACCAGTTCTTGGTCGCGTCGACCACCACCAGCGGGTCGCCGTCGGCGTAGATGTAGCCCGCCTCCACGAAGCCCGCGTTCGCCGGGTCCCATCCGGTGGCGAGGCTGTGGTCGAGCATCCGCTGCCCGGCCGCGAGGGTGGGGGCCGCGTCGAGCCCGATGGCGTGGGCGGCCTCCAGCATCAGGTAGGCCGTCTCCACGTCGTGTCCGAACGAGACGTGGTCGTAGTACCAGTTCGCCTCGCGGACGGCTGCGGCCGAGTCGCGGTACGAGACGGGTGTCCAGTCCTCGGTCGAGAACAGCGTCAGCGTGCCGGGGTCGACGGTGATGCGGTCGCGGATCAGGACGAGCATCTCCTCGATCCGGTCGCGCAACGTGGGATCGGGCCAGACGTGGTAGAGCTCGGTGAACGCCTCCAGGATGTGGATCGACGAGTTCTGGTCCTTGGGCGGTGTGCGCCCCAGCCCGGCACGGAGGGGCTCGCCCTCGCGCGTGAGGTAGTTGAAGTAGCCGCCGTGCACCGGGTCGTAGGCGTGCGCATCGAGCCACCCAAACGCTTCCTGGGCCAGCGCCAGCGCGTCGTCGTCGTCGGTCGCCGCATGCGCCGCGGCCAGCCCGTAGATGCCGAATGCATTGCCGTAGGCCTGTTTGACGATCGGCCCGTCGCCCTCCGGGATCGGCGTGCCGTCGCGCGTGACGAGCCAGTAGAAGCCGCCGTACTCGGCGTCCCACATCGCGTCGCGCAGGAAGGCGACGCCGTGCAGGCTCATCTCGGCGTAGGCCGGGTCGCCGGTCCACATCGCCGCCTGGGCCGTCGTCCACGTGTGACGGGCCTGGGTGACGACCATCTTCTGCTGGTCGCCGACCGGCTGCCACTCGGCGTCGAAGCGGCTCAGGAAGCCGCCGGCCTCGCGGTCGACGGCGCGCGGGTACCACGCGGCGAGCACCTGATGGAGCCCCACCTCCACCTCCTCTGCCAGCGCGGCGCGGACGTCGGGTGTGAGCGGCCCCGCCTCGGGCTGGGCGTGGACGGTGCCGACGAGCAGGACGGCGAGGAGCAGAGAGCGCATGAGCATCAGCGGACGACGACGAACCGGCCCCGCACCACGCGGTCGCCGGCCGTCACGCGGACGAGGTAGGTGCCGCTCGAATCGACGTGGAGCGGAACGGCGAGCGGCCCGGCGGGCTGGGTGCCGAGGGACTGGCGGAGGACCGAGCGGCCGGTCACGTCGAACACGTCGACGGTCACCTCGGCGGACGCGCCGAGGTCGAGGCGGAGTGTCGGGCGGCCCGCGCTCGGGTTGGGCGCCAGCGTCAACCGGTCGAGGTCGGCCGTGGGCGTGGCGTCGGCCGCCGTGGCGAGCACGTAGCTGCGCCAGTCGGGCAGTTCGTCGCGCGTGAGGACGGCCTCGCTCGTGTAGATGTCCGTCAGCCGGTCCGGGTCGAGGTCACGGATGAAGTCCCCCTCCCAGATCGCGAACCAGCTCCACGTCACGCCGAAGTCGACCGAGCGCGACATGTCGGGCAGCGTGCCGGACTCGGTCAGGGCGACCAGCTTGTTGGCCCCGAACTGCTCCTGGAGCTTCGCCCAGGTGCTCTGGAAGACCGCCTCCGGGTTATCCTCGTACTTGTCCACGCCGACCACGTCGACCACGTCGTCGCCGGGGTACCACGCCGCCTGGTCGCCGTCCTCGGGACGGTGCGTGTGGACCCAGATCAGGTTGTGGAGCCCGTGGTGGTCCACCAGTCGCTCGTACATCAGCCGCCACAGCGCGACGTACGGCGCAGGCCCCTTGGCCCCCCACCAGAACCAGCGGCCGTACGCCTCGTGGAGCGGGCGCCAGAGCACCGGCACATCGGCATCCTCGAACTTCTGGAGTTCGACCGCGATCGCGTCGATGTCGCGGAGCAGCAGGTCGTAGTTCTCCCCACCGGGCCCCTCGGCCAGCGCCGCCTCCACGTCGAAGGTGGTGGCCTCGGTGTAGAAGCCGCGCCACCACGGCTGGTCGCTCGTGTTGAGCAGGTCCGTCGGCGCGTTCCAGTGCCACATCAGCGTGACGATGCCGTCGGTCCCGGCCCAGTCGATCCAGTGCTCGGCCCAGCCGGTCGGGTTCGCCCCGTACTGGCGCCGCGAGGGCGAGTAGTTGATCAGGTCGAAGGCCCCGACCGCGGGCTCCTTGCCGGTCTGCGCCGTAACGTAGTCGATCTCGCGCGTCGACGGGCCGCCGTTCTGGTAGCCGTCCTGCTGGCCCGCAAGCACGTGCTCGCCGTAGATGTCGAGCAGGAAGGCGAACAGGGCCTCCGTGGCGGGCGTCGCGTCGGGGTCCGAGAGCACCGGCGGTGGGAGGGCCGGCCCCTCGTAGGCCGTCGGCGTGAGCACGAGGTAGTCCACGTCGAACGTGCCGTGGATGGTGAGGGTGTGCGGCCCTGCGCTCAGGCGCCGCTCGTCGATCACCAGCTCGCGGAAGCTGCCGCCCGTGGTCACGTTGCCGCCTCCGACGACCTCACCGTCGAGGCGCGCCTCGTACGCCCCGAACCGGCTGTCCCCGGCGACGGCGAGGCGAAGCTGGACGAAGTCACCCGTGCCCTCGAAGGAGATCGCGAGGCTGTCGCCGGGCTGGTCGAGGCCGGTGACGTAGCCTGCCCCGGAGTAGCCCGCGCGCGTCGTGGCGACGGCGGCGGCGCCCGTGAGCGTGCCCCCCTCCGCCTCGATGGGCACGTCGGACTGGGCGCGGCCGGGCGCGGCGAACAGGAGGACGGCGAGCAGAAGCAGAGGGATTCTCATGTCGAACGGTGGCGGGATGCAGTCGGGAAACGGGAGCGGCGTCAGCTGGCGAGCAGGAGGTCGGCCATGGCGCGGTCGAGCTGGTGTCCGCGGAAGTCCTCGTAGGCCACGTCCTCGCGACCGCTGTCGAGGATGCCGAAGGAGCCCCGGAAATTCCACATCGCCCAGCCCCAGCCCATCTCGCGCCAGACGCTCGTCACGTCCTCCATCCACCCGAGGCAGGCCGCGTGGGGCGTTTTGTTGTAGCAGCCCCACTCACCGACGTGGACCGGCACGCCCTGCGCCACGAGCGGCCGCCAGACGTCGACCAGCTTCTCGCGCAGCAGGTCACGGTCCCAGCGGACCCCGTCGGCGTCGGTCATCGGCCAGACGGGCATCTCAAAGCTCTCGAACTCGTTCTCGGGCACCCAGGTCGCCGTGTAGTGCGAGATCATCTTGGGCAGGTAGCCGCGTGTGCTCTGCACGAGGCCCAGCGGCACGATGCCCGGCACCGGCGTCTGCCCGATGTCAGCGCCGTCGGCCACGATCAGGCGGTCCGGGTCGATGTCGCGGATGGCCGTCACGAGGCGCGTGGCGACCTCGACGTAGCGGCTCTGGTCCTGGTAGCTCCACGGCGGCTCGTTGAACAGGTCGTAGCTCACCCGCTGGTTCGAGGTGTGGGCGTAGCGCTCGGCGAGCGTCTGCCAGTGGAGCGTCGCGGCGTCCATCGCCAGTTCCATCTCGGCGCGCGGGCTGTCGAACAGCAGGTGCGGCTCCAGCTCGCGCCGGTTGACGCAGTAGCCGGGGATGCGGTGCAGGTTGAGGTTGACGTGGAGCCCGTACTTCTCGCCCCACTCGACGGCCTGGTCGACCGTCGTCAGCGCCTCCTCGTCGATCGTCATCCAGTCGTCCGGCGAGGACCACGCCCAGTAGGACATGGGGATGCGGACGAAGTCGAAGCCCAGTTCGGCGATCCACGCGAAGTCGGTCTCCACGAAGCGCGCCTCGCGGTCGCCGCCGGTCAGCTCGGTCAGGTTGAAGCCGCGCCAGCGTGGAATGCGCGGCTGGGTGTGCGTACCGGGCAGCGCGCCGGGCCGGCTGACGATCACCTCGCCGTCGGTCGAGCGCGCGGCCAGGTCCCCCGCCTCGGTCATCGACCGGGCCGACGCCGCGCCCGAGGCGCAGCCGGTCAGGGAGGCCGCGACGGCGGCTGTGGAGGCGGTTCCGAGAAAGGCGCGGCGGTCCATGGCGGGTTTTGTCAATCGAGTGGACGAAATAGAATACCTTCAACCGCAAGCGCTTCCAACCCCCGCCGCCCATGATCCGCCGTTTCGCCCTCCCGCTGGGTTTCCTGCTGGCTGCGGCGGCCTCCGCCCAGACCCCGATGACCGGAGCCTTCGACCACGCCGGCGACATCGGCCAGCCCGCGCTCCCGGGCGCGACGGCCTACGACGCTGCCACCCAGACCTACACGATCACCGGCGCCGGCGTCAACATGTGGGCCCGCCGCGACGAGTTCCAGTTCGCCTGGACGCGCTTGTCGGGCGACTTCATCCTGACCGCCGAGGCGGCGTTCGAGGGCGAGGGCGTCGACCCGCATCGCAAGCTGGGCTGGATCGTCCGCAGCGGGCTCGAAGCCGACGCGCCCTATGTCGACGTCGCGGTCCACGGCGACGGGCTGACCTCGATGCAGTATCGCCGCGCCGTCGCCGACACGACTGCCGAGGTGGTCTCGTCGCTCACGGCACCCGACGTGATCCGGCTGGAGCGGAAGGCGGGCGTCTACACGATGTCCGTCGCGCGGCGCGGCGAGTCGTTCGTGAGCGAGACGCTGGAGGGCGTCCACCTCGGCGACGACGTGCTCGCGGGCCTGTTCGTGTGCTCGCACAACCCCGACGTGCGCGAGACGGCCGTCTTCCGCAACGTCCGCGTCACGATCCCGGCACCGGACGGCTTCCGCCCGTACCAGGACTACATCGGCAGCCGCCTCGAAACGGTCGACGTGGCGACCGGCCACCGAACGCTGCGCTACCAGTCGCCCGAAGCGATCCAGGCGCCCAACTGGACCGCCGATGGCGAGGCCCTGATCTACAACCAGGACGGCCGCCTCTACCGCTACGACCTCGCCCGCCACACGCCCGAGGCGATCGACACCGGCTTCGCGACGGCCAACAACAACGACCACGCCCTCTCCTTCGACGGGACCACGCTCGCCATCAGCCACCACGCGGCTGACCGCGACGGTCAGTCGCTGATCTACACGGTCCCGGTCGAAGGCGGCACGCCGACGCTCGTCACCGAGAACGGCCCGTCGTACCTCCATGGCTGGTCGCCCGACGGGCAGACCCTGACCTACACCGCCGAGCGGGGCGACGGCAACTACGACATCTACCGCATCCCGTCGGCCGGTGGCGCCGAGGAGCGGCTGACGACGGCCCCCGGCCTGGACGACGGCTCGGAGTACACGCCTGACGGCCGGTCCATCGTGTTCAACTCGGTCCGCTCCGGGCGCATGCAGCTCTGGCAGATGGACGCCGACGGGGCCAATCAGCGGCCGCTCACCGACGACGGCTTCAACAACTGGTTTCCCCACGTCTCGCCCGACGGCCAGTGGATCGTGTTCCTGTCGTTCCCGCCCGAGGTGGACCCGTCCGACCACCCGTTCTACGAGCGCGTGATGTTGCGCATCATGCCCGCCTCGGGCGGCGAGCCGCGGGTGCTGGCGACCCTGTATGGCGGCCAGGGGACGATCAACGTGCCGTCGTGGTCGCCCGACAGCCGGCACGTCGCCTTCGTCAGCAACACCGTCGTTCGATGACCCTCCGCTCCCTCGCCCCGGCCCTCGCCTTGCTCGCGCTCGCCGCCCACGCGCAGACGCCGGGCTTCCAGCTCACCGACGCCGGCTATTTCGAGCGCGGCGGCGTGAGCGTGATGGCGTTCCAGGACTTCTACCCCGACGGCCACCAGGGCGGCATCACGCTCGTCCAGCACGGCATCCGGATCGCGGCCAACGGCGACCTCCGCCTGAACGCGACGCCCGGCCAGTGGGACCCGGTGCCCAAGCAGGACAGCCGTGAGGTCGTCGGCGGCGAGATCGTGACGCGGCTCTCGTACCCGGACCCCGGCAAGAACCGGACGGGCTTCAACCCGATCGTGTACCCGGACCTCGAGATGAGCTACACCGTCCGCGCCCGCGCCCAAGGCGACGCGGTCGTGGTGACGGTGGATCTGGATGAGCCGCTGCCGGCCGCCTACGTCGGTGTCGTCGGGTTCAACCTGGAGCTGTACCCCGTCGACCTGTTCGGCGCCGGCTGGATCATGGGCGACGTCGCGGGCCAGTTCCCCCGCCAGCCGAACGGGCCGATGGAGGTCGACGCGGCGGGCGTCGCGCAGGCGCTCCCGTTCGCGACCGGCCCGGCCCTGACGATCGCCCCCGAGGACGACGCGCTCCGCATGACCATCACCAGCCAGACGGGCTCGATGGCGTTGCTCGACGGGCGGAATCAGCACAACAACGGCTGGTTCGTCGTCCGCGAGCTGGTCCCCGCCCGCGCCACCACGGGCGCGATCGAGTGGACGTTCCGCCCGCACGTGATCGACGGATGGCAGTACGCGCCGGTCGTGCAGGTCTCGCAGGTCGGCTACCACCCGGCGCAGCGCAAGGTGGCCGTGATCGAGCACGACGCACGCGACACCGAGACGACTACGGCCCGGCTGGTCCGCCTCGGGGCCGACGGGGCCGAGGTCGTGACGGAGGCCGAGCCCGCGATGTGGGACGGCGACTTCTTGCGCTACCAGTACCGCCTGTTCGACTTCTCGGACGTGACCGAACCCGGCCTCTACGCCGTCGAGTACCGCGGCGAGCGGACGCACGCCTTCGAGATCGACGCGACCGTCTACGGCCGCGACGTGTGGCAGCCGACGGTCGACACCTTCCTGCCGGTCCAGATGTGCCACATGCGCGTCGAGGACCCCTACCGCGTGTGGCACGGCGTCTGCCACCTCGACGACGCCCGCATGGCGCCGGCCGACATCAACCACTTCGACGGCTACGTCCAGGGCCCGGACCTGCTGGCGCCGTTCGAGCCCGGCCAGCGCGTCCCGAACCTCGACGTGGGCGGCTGGCACGACGCGGGCGACGACGACTTGCGCATCGAGTCGCAGGCCGACGAGGTGTGGGTGCTCGCGGCGTCCTACGAGGCCTTCGCCGCGCTCCGCGACTACGACAACACGACCATCCGCCAGGACGAGCGGATCGCCCGGATCCACCAGCCCGACGGCGTGCCGGACGTGCTCCAGCAGATCGAGCACGGGACGCTGAACATCGTGGGGGGCGTCCGCTCGCTGGGCCGCTTCTACCGCGGCGTCATCGTGCCGACGCTGCCGCAGTACCGGATGATCGGCGACTTCGCCAACAGCACCGACAACCTCCCCTACGACGCCGAGGCGGGGACCCCGGCCGACGACCGCTGGGTGTTCACGGAGCAGCACGCCGGGCACGAGTTCAAGGGCATCGCGGCGCTCGCCATCGCCGGGCGCGTGCTGCGGGACCACAACCCAGCGCTTGCCGCCGAGGCCGAGGCCGCCGCCGTGGCGCTGTGGGCCGTCGAGCGCGACGCCGCGCGCGCGTTCGCCGAGCAGACCGCCGCCGCCGTCGAGCTGCTGCTGACGACCGGCGACGACACGTACCGCGACTGGCTCCTCGCCCACCAGGCCGAGATCGTCGACCAGGTCGGGCGGACCGGGTGGACGGTCGGCCGCGCCCTCCCCCACCTCGGGGATGCCTTCGGCCAGGCCGTCGGCGCCGCGGTCGCCGCGCACCAGGCGACCGTGATCGAGCAGCAGCAGAGCACGCCGTACGGCGTCCCGTACGAGCCCTACATCTGGGGCGCGGGCTGGGGCGTCCAGGCGTTCGGCGTCCAGCAGGCGTTCCTGCACCGCGCCTTCCCCGAGGCCGTCTCGGCGGACTACGCGCTCAACGCGCTCAACTTCATCCTGGGCGTCCACCCAGGCATCAACACGGCGTCGTTCGCGAGCGGCGTCGGCGCGACCTCGGTGGAGCGCGGGTACGGCCTCAACCGGGCCGACTACGCCTACATCCCGGGCGGCGTCGCCTCCGGCACGGCGCTCATCCGGCCCGACTTCCCGGAGCTCAAGGACTACCCCTACCTCTGGCAGCAGGCCGAGTACGTGATGGGCGGCGGCGCGACCCACTTCATGCTGCTCGCCCTCGCGGCCGACCAGATCCTCAACGACTGACCCCGCCTCCACTGCCCCTCACGCTCCTGCCTCTCGTGATGTCGCGCCTCCCCGTTTCCCTCGCGCTCGCGGTGCTCTTGGCCGCCTCCGTCCCGGTCGCCGCTCAGGACACCGGTTGGACATCGCTCCTCGACGCCGAGCTCTCCGCGTGGCGGACCTACCTCAGCTTCCGTCACCAACCCGGCTACGACGGCCAGCCCCCCGTCGGCCCGGACGGCGAACCGCTCTCCCCCGTCGGGTACGACACCGACCCGGACGGCGTGTTCTCGGTCGTGATGGAAGACGGCGAGCCGGTCCTCCGCGTCAGCGGCGAGGTCTACGGGGCCGTGTTCACGCGGCGCGCGTTCGCCGACTACCACCTCCGGCTGAAGGTACGCTGGGGCGAGGCCGTCTGGCCGCCTCGGGAGACGCTGCTCCGCGACTCCGGCGTCCTCTACCACTCGACGGGCGAGGCCGGCGTCGACTGGTGGCGGTCGTGGATGCTCGCGCAGGAGTTCCAGATCATGGAGGGCCACACGGGGGACTATTGGAACATCGCGAACGCAGCCGCCGACATCCGCGCGTTCCCTCCGGAGGGCGACATCGACCCCATCGCGAGCGTCCGCCAGCCGTTCCGGCCGTTCGGGGCCGGGTCGCCGCTCGGGGGGTTCTGCCTCCGGAGCGCCGACCACGAGAGCCCGGCCGGCGAGTGGACGCTGCTCGAACTGGTGACCGTCGGCGACCGCGCCGTCCACATCGTGAACGGACACGTGGTGATGGTGCTCGATGCCCTCCGCGAGGTGGGCGATGACGGGGCCGAGCGGCCGATGACGGGTGGCCGGATCCAGCTCCAGAGCGAGGCGGCCGAGGTCTTCTTCAAGGACGTCGAGATCCGCCCGCTCGACCGGATGCCACGCGAGTACGCGGCCTACTTCGACGCTCCCTCCGACTGACTCGCCCCCCTACCGCTCCGACAGCCCCCATCTCCATGCGCGTCCTCCTCCCCACCCTTTTGCTCGCCCTCGCGCTGCCCACCGTGGCGCAAGACGCCCTGCCCGCCGTCCACGTCGAGGGCAACCGCTTCGTCGACGACGCCGGCGAGACGGTCGTCTTCCGCGGCGTCTCCATCGCCGACCCCGACAAGCTGGAGGCCGAGGGCCAGTGGAGCCCCGCCCTGTTCGACGAACTGGCCGACTGGGGCGCCAACGTGGTCCGCCTGCCGGTCCACCCCCGCGCGTGGCGGTCGCGCGGCGAGGCGGGCTACCTCGAATTGCTCGACGAGGCCGTCGCGTGGGCCGAGGCCGCCGGGCTCTACGTCGTGATCGACTGGCACTCGATCGGCAACCTGCGGACGGAGGTCTTCCAGCACCCGATGTACGAGACCTCGAAGGGCGAGACGGCGCGCTTCTGGCGGACCGTCTCCCAGCGCTACGCCGGCACCTCGACCGTCGCCTTCTACGAGCTGTTCAACGAGCCGACGAGCTGGAGCAGCACGATGGGGCGGCTGGCATGGCACGAGCACCGCGAGCTGATGGAGGACCTGATCGCGCTCGTCCGCGCCAACGACCCGGCGACGATCCCGCTGGTCGGCGGCCTGGACTGGGCCTACGACTTGTCGGCGGTGCGGCATGACCCCGTCCGCGCCGAGGGCATCGCCTACGTGACCCACCCCTACCCGCAGAAGCGCGACCAGCCGTGGGAGCCGCAGTGGCAGGAGACCTGGGGCTATGTGGCCGACCGCTACCCCGTCTTCGCCACCGAGTTCGGCTTCATGAGCGCCGACGGCCCGGGCGCCCACATCCCGGTCATCTCCGACGAGACCTACGGCCGCGCCATCGTGGACTTCTTCGAGGACCGCGGCATCTCGTGGGCCGCGTGGGTCTTCGACCCGCAGTGGTCGCCCCAGATGATCCAGTCCTGGGACTTCGAGCCGACGGTCCAGGGCGCGCTCTTCCGCGACGCCATGCGCCGCCTCAACGCTGCCGACTGACCCCTCCCGCCTCGGCCCCGAGGCGGACCGCCCCCGCTGCTCCATGACCCGACTCCTCCTGCTCGCCGTCCTCGCGCTGGCCGCCCTGCCCGCCTCGGCACAGCTCCAGCTCTTCCCCACGCTCGCCAGCGGGGCGGTGCTCCAGCGCGACCGGCCCATTCCGGTCTGGGGCCAGGCCGCGGCCGACGCCGAGGTGGCCGTCACCTTCCTCGGCACCACCACCACGACGACCGCCGACGCCGCGGGCCGCTGGCGGGTGGACCTGCCCGCTCGCTCCGCAGGCGGACCGTTCGTGATGACCGTCGTCTCGGGCACCCAGACGCGGACGCTGGGGAGCGTCTACGTCGGCGACGTGTTCCTGGCGTCGGGCCAGTCGAACATGGAGTGGCCGCTCAGCCAGACCGACGGCGGCGCGGCCGAGGCGGCGGCGGCCGACGACCCGATGCTGCGCCAGTTCAAGGTGCCGAAGGGGCTGTCGAACGAGCCGTCCGATACGCTGCCGAGCGGGGCCGCGTGGGCAGGCGCGACCTCGGCGTCGGCGACAGGCGCATTCTCGGCAGTGGCCTACTACGCCGGGCGCGACCTCCGCGCGGAACTGGGCATCCCGATCGGCATCCTGAACGTGTCGTACGGCGGGAGCCGGATCGAGACCTGGATGTCGGAGGCCATGCTCGGCTACGACGAGCAGGACGTGGTGCTCGCAGGCGGCGAACCCGAGCGCCAGCCGACCGTCGCCTGGAACAAGATGATGGTCCCGTTGCTCGACATCCCCGTCGCGGGCGTCCTGTGGTACCAGGGCGAGTCCAACGCCGACAACCTGGACGACGCGGCGGCCTACGGCGACCTCTTCCGGACGATGATCACGGGCTGGCGCGACGCGCTCGGCCAGGGCGAGGTCCCGTTCATCTGGGTCCAGTTGCCCAACTTCGGGGACCCGCAGACGGTGAACGAGGGCGGCCCGCCGACGTTCGACGCGTGGCCCATCCTCCGGGCCGAGCAGAGCGAGGCGCTGGCCCTGCCCGCCACGGGCGAGGTGGTCGCCATCGACACCGGCCTGCCCGACGCGACCGGGGCCGTGGACATCCACCCGAGAAACAAGAAGCCCGTCGGCGAGCGGCTGGCGCTCGTGGTCCGCGAGGTCGTCTACAGCGAGGACCTCGTCGCGGGCGGCCCGCGCTACGCGGCCAACGCGTTGCTGGAGGAGGGGACCGTCGCCGTCACGTTCACCGGGGCCACGGACGGGCTGACGACCGCCGACGGCACCCTCGACGGCTTCACGCTCGCCGGGGCCGACGGCGTCTTCGTCTGGGCCGACGCCGTGATCGACGGCGACCGCGTGCTCGTGTCGAGCCCATCGGTGACCACGCCCGCGACGGTCCGCTACGCATGGCAGTTCAACCCGGGCAACCCCGGCGTCCCGGGGACGGCCGACCTGACCAACACAGCCGGCTTCCCGGCAGCGCCCTTCGAGGCCGTCGTCAATCCCGGCTTCTCGATCGCCTCGTTCGGGTCGGCCCGCGCGACCATCGAGGCGGGGCAGAGCACGGTCCTCTCGTGGCAGGTGTTCGAGGCCGCCTCGGTCACGCTCGACGGCGCCCCGGTCGCGCTGGAAGGCTCCCAGTCCGTCTCCCCCACCGCCACCGCGACCTACACGCTCACGGCCACCAACGCCGACGCCGAGACGCTCACGGAGACGGTCACAGTCGAGGTCCTGGACCCGACGCTCATCAACCGCGCTCGCGACCAGCCCGCGACGGCCTCCACCGCGGAGGCGTGCTGTGGCGAGACCCGCGTGGCGGCGTTCGCCGTGGACGGCGACCTGACGACGCGCTGGGCGAGCGCGTGGAGCGACGGCCAGGACGGCCGCCCGGACGACCCGAACTACGACGGCACGCCGGACGACGAGTGGCTGGACGTGGACCTGGGCAACGTAATCGACCTGGACCGCGTGATCCTGACCTGGGAGGCCGCTCACGCGACGAAGTACGCCCTCCAGGCCTCGTTCGACGGGGTCAACTGGACGACGGTCTACACTGAGGACGAGGGCGATGGCGAGGTGGACGACATCGTGCTCGACACGTCGCCCCCTGCGCGCTACCTGCGCATGCAGGGCATCGAGCGGCGCGACTTCGACGGCCAGCAGTTCGGCTACTCGCTGTTCGACGTGGCCGTCTACGGCGAGGTCTCGGCCGTCGTGCCCCCCACCGCCTCGGTGACGCCTCGGACGGGGAACGTGGTGACGGCAGGCCAGGCGACCACGCTCGTCGCGGATGTGTCGGGGAGCGTCCAGACCGCGACGTTCTTCGCCGACGGCACGGAGATCGGGACGGACGACGCAGCGCCGTTCGAGCTGTCGTGGACCCCGAGCGCCGCGGGCCGTGTCGAAGTCGCCGTCGAGGTGGTCGACGCCGAGGGCCTGACGGTCCGCTCTCCGCTCGCGACGGTGTTCGTCGACGATGGCTCGCTGGTGCGGTTCGAGGCGGAGGATGCGACGCTGGAGGGCGGCAGCGACGAGTTCGGCCATACGCCGCTCACGTCGAGCGCGGCCGCCAGCGGGGGCGCCTACCTCGACCTCCGCCAGCAGTGGACGGTCACGCTCCCGCCGGTGACCGTCGAGGCCGCCGGGTCCTACCTCGTCAGCGTCGGGTACGTGATGACGTACGAGTCGCCCAAGACGCAGGTCCTGATCGTCAATGGGGTGCGGACGCCGATCGTGTTCACAGCTCCCGACAACGCGACGTGGATGCAGCACGGGCTGGAGGTGCCGCTCCAGGCGGGCGCCAACCAGATCGCGCTCGAAGGCTCGTGGAACTACATGAGCGTCGACTTCCTGGCCGTCGAGGACGCCCAGGCAGCGACGGCCGGCGAGGGCGTGATCGAGACGGGCTCCCTCAGGCTGGACGCGCCGTTCCCCAACCCGACGCGCGGCGGAGCGACGATCCGCTACTCGCTTCCCGCCCCGGATCACGCCCGCCTCGACGTGCTGGACCTGTCCGGCCGCCGCATCGCCGTCCTGGCCGACTCGATGCACAGCGCGGGCACCCACACCGTCCCGATCGTGGCCGACACCCTCGCAGCTGGCGTGTACGTCGTCCACCTCACCTCCGGGTCGGCGTCGCTGAGCCGCTCACTGAGCGTCGGCCGCTGACCCCGCCGCGGCATCGTCGCGATGTGGGCTGCCGCCCCTCCCCGACTCAGTCCTCGACTCCTGAGCCCTCCCTCGTCGGCGAGCCGTAGAGGGACCGCGCCGGGCGCCAGCCGCCGAGGACGCGGTCCGGCGTGTACGCGGCCGCCGCCTCGGGCAGCAACTGCGGGCGTCGGGGACCGACGTGCGCGCCGGGACCGGTGGTCTCCGTCTCGAAGAAGCGCGAGGTGGGCTCCAGGTCGTACCAGATCCGCTCGCCGTCTGGACTCCGGCCCGAGATCGGTGCGTAGCCGTCCTCCCCGACGTGGTCGTCCATGAAGGAGCGGACGAACACGGCGCTGCCGTTGGCCGTCGGGTCATTGCCAGGGTGCCACGGACGACCGAGGCGGACCGACCCGGCGAGGACGCCGGGCTCCTTCTCGAAGCGGGCGTCGACGAACAGAAAGCCGAACGGAAGGCTCGCGCGGGTGCTCGGCGCGGTGACGTAGCCGGTCGGGTTCTTGTCGGCGCGGTCGCGCGACACGATCACGCACTCGTCGAACACCACCTGCCCGCCGCCGAAGATGAAGTCGACGTGCCCCGCGATGCGTGAGCGCCACACGTACGTCCGGCCCGTGTCGGGGAAGAACGTGTCCTGGTAGCCGATGAGGGCGACCTCCGAGAGGACGGTCCGGTCGCTCCCGGCGTCGAGGGTGAGCGCGACGCCCTGGGGGCTGCCGAGCTTGGTCGGGTCCCCATCAGGCTTGGCCTCGTTGGCGGGGTAGTCGAAGGCGTTCTCGATGGTGAGCGTCTCGGCACGGAAGCCAGGGGCCGACACGCGGACGGTCGCGCTCCTCAATGTCCCCACCGCCTGCCCGTCCGCCCCGAGCGTACCGCCAGCGTCGTCGAACGTCAGCACCGTCCCATCGCGGCTCTCGCCGACGAGGTGGACGTCTGGCGCAGTGACGACCAGCTTCTCGTGGTAGCGCCCGTCGCGGATCCAGATCCGGTACGGACCGTCGCGCTCGACGGGGGCCGAGGCCAGGGCGGCGGTCACGGACGCGAACCGTGGGACCCCATCGATCTCGGCCCCGTCGCCGGCCGAGTGGGAGGCGTCGACGACGGCGTCGAACGCGGGCGGCTCGGGGAGCAGCAGGTGCTCGGCGACGCGGAGCCCGGCGTCGCGGAGGCCCTCCGCCGCGAGCCGCGCTATGACCGACGCGCCGAGCGGCGAGACGTGCGTGTTGTCGTCCAGGCCGTCCGGGTAGTTGGGTGACTCGCCGGGGGCGAGGATGAGAAAGAGATCCTTGGACCCCTCCGCCCCCCACGCCCGGAGCGTCGCCTCACTCGCCCGGTGCATGTCGACCAGCGGCGCGCCCGTCTCGTCGGCGACGGCCCGCGTCAGGTCCGGATACGGGCCGTGCACGTCGTAGAACTGGCCCGCCTCGTCGAAGCGGCGGCGGACGATGGGCGTCAGCAGCACCGGCGTCGCGTCGAGGTGCCGCACGTCGGCGACGAAGCGGCGGAGGTTGCCCTGAAACGCGACGGGCGGCGTGTAACGGTCCAGCTTGCTCTCCGACTGGTCGTTGTGGCCGAACTGGATGAGCACGACGTCGCCGGGCCGGACCTCCTCCAGCAGCGCGTCCCAGCGCCCCTCCTCGATGAAGGTCCGCGTGCTGCGCCCGTTGCGTGCGAGGTTGACGACGCGCACGTCATCGGTGTCGAAGTACGACTGGAGATGTTCGGCCCACCCGGTCTCTGGTCGGCGATCGGCGCGCTTCTCGGCCGCCGTCGAGTCGCCCGCGACGAAGACGTGGACCGGTCGGGGCGCGAGCACGAAGCCCGCCAGCAGGACGATCAGCGCGAGGCCGGAGAAACGGGAGAGCACGGGCATGGGCGAACGGATCGGAGGGGCCCGCCTCGGCGGCGAGGCGGACGGGGCTACTCGCCGACGGTCACGACGATGGGCGCGCCGAGGCGGGCGGCCTCGGCGTCGAGGAGCGCCCACCAGTCGCCGACGGCGTCCACATCGCCGCTGGCGGTCCACCCGGCGCCGACGTACGAGACGACCGGCACGCCGGGCGTGGCGTCGACGGTGGCGAGGTAATGCCGTCCCTCACGGGCGATGCGGCCGAGCGCGGCTGAGGGGACCATCACGGCCGTCCCCAGCTCGCCGTGGCCGCCGTTCTTGCGCTCGACCGGCCCCCACAGTGCGAGCCACGTCCAGTCGGCCCCGTCGCGCGTGGAGGCGACGACGCCCTCGGGGCGGTCCACGAGCCCGACCACGGCCGGGACCGGGCCGTCGGCGGTGTAGGTGCTCTCCTGGCGGTAGAGGTGCCGCCCGGCGTCGATGGTGATGCGCTTCCGCTCCGCGACCCGCTGGCCGCCCGCATCGAACGGCTGGTAGTCCATCTCGAAGACGGCGCGGATGGGGCCGTCGGCCAGGATGCGCCAATCGTCGAAGTTCTCCGGGCGGACGAGGTCGCCGTCGGCCCAGACGCCGGTGCCGCCCGCGCCCAGCGTCGTGCCGACCGAGTAGAAGTCGGCGCCCTCGCCCGAGTCGACGTGGTAGGCGTCGTGGCCCTTTTCGTACCAGCGCTCCGTGATCAGGTCGCGCGTGCGCTTCGGCCACACGTCGATGCCGGACGAGACGAGCGGCTGGAACTCGTCGGCCTCCCAGAGCCCCTTGCCGTAGGTCCGCCACGCGATCCGGTCGCTCTCCCAGGCCATGTCGTCGCGGTAGTCGTCGTGCATGGCGTGGACGCGGGGCGCGTACGCGGAGTCCGGCGCGACGGCCTCGACCCGGAACGCGCGCGTCTCGTTCGGCCACAGGCCGGTCAGGATGAGCAGGTGCTCCGGCGTCCCGTCGGCGTCCAGGTCGAGCGGCTGGCTGACCACCTCGGCCTCGGTGGCCGGATCGACCACCCGGACCGCGTCGGGGCCGAGGCCGGGGAGCGCGGCGGCGAGAGTGGCCCACGGCACCTCGGCGACGGCGTCCGGGCGGGCCAGGTCGAGCGGGTTGGCGACCGTCACGGTGACGGCGGACTGGGCGAGCGCGCCGGGCGCGGCGAGCGCCAGCAGGGCGAGAAGGAGCGTGCGCATCGGGCTAGCGGAGCGGGAGGCCGAGCATCTCAAACTCGATGCTCGCCAGAATGAATGGGCCGACGACCTTGGGGTCGTCCGCGACGACGGGCTCGGAGAGGTAGTACTCGACCGTTCCGTCGCGGTCGTTGTCGCCGCCGAGCCCGGCCACGCTGACCACCTGGGTCACGCTCGGCAGCCCGTCGTCGCCCATCCGGACGAACTCGTGGACGAGGCCGCGGTAGGCGCGCACGCCCGGGGCGAGGAACGTCGAGCGCGGCAGCCAACCCTTCCGCACGCCCTTCAGCAGCGCGTAGGTGAACATGGCCGAGGCCGAGGACTCCAGGTAGTTGCCCTCCCGCGTCGGCAGGTCGAGGACCTGGTACCAGACGCCCGTCACCGGGTCCTGCACGCCGACGACCGCCTCGGCGTACTGCTGGAAGAGGCGGACGAGCGCCTCGTGGTCTCGGTGATCCTCCGGGAAGTAGTCGAGTACGTCCACGAGCGCCATGGCGTACCAGCCCATCGCGCGGCCCCAGAAGTTTTGGGAGAGGCCCGAGACGGGGTCGGCCCAGACCTGCTCCTTCGCCTCGTCCCAGCCGTGGTAGTACAGGCCCGTCGCGGGGTCCCGCATGTAGCGCGCCGCGAGGAGGTACTGCCGCGCGATGTGGTCGAGCGCCTCCTCCCGGTCCGCCTCGTCGCCCCACTCGATCGCGTAGCGCGCCGCGAAAGGCTCGGCCATGTAGAGGCCGTCCAGCCACATCTGGTACGGGTAGCGCTGCTTGTGCCAGTAGCCGCCCTCGCTGGTCGTCGGCTGGTCCTGGAGCTGGCTCCAGAGCAGGTCGGCGGCGGCGCGGTAGCGCGGGTCGTCCGTCTCCGCGTCGGCGAGGAAGAGCAACTTACCCGTGTTGATGTTGTCCAGGTTGTAGTCCTCCAGCGGGTAGGTCCGGATGGAGCCGTCGGGCTGGATGTACTCGTTGAGGTTGCGCCGGATGTAGTCGAAGTAGCGATCGTTGCCGCTCTCCGCCCACAGCTCCTCGATGCCGCGCAAGACCGTCCCGGTCTCGTAGTCCCACCGCTCGCGGACGATGGGGCGGCGCTGCATCACGGCATCGGCCATGCGGACCGACCACGGCCGGCCGGTCTGCGGCGGCGGGCCGTCCTGGGGCACCTGGGCCTCTGGGACGGCGGAGCACCCTGCGAGGACGAGGACGAGGACGAGAGAGCGGAGGGGACGCATGGCGGGGTCAGTCGTGGGTGAGTCGGTGTGCGGGCAGGGGCTCGCGCTCGAAGCCGGGGCCGGCCCAGGTCAGCGAGGGGTCGCGCTCGGGGTGCTCGTGCAGGCTGCGGACGCCGATCCGGTGGAGACCCGCCCGGAGCGCGAGCCGCGCCGGGCGCTCGCCGGACGGCATCCCGGGCGAGACCGGCACGCCGTCGATGAGCAAGCGTGACCGGGGGTGGTCGGAAAACCAGAACGTGTAGAGGCCGTCGGCAGGGACCTCCAGCCAGCCGTCGAGCAGGACGGCGTGCCCGGCGTCCGGCCGGGCCAGCACGGCCTGCACGTCCGACTCGATGCCGCGCCCGGCGGGGTCGAGGTCCTCTGGCTGGACGCCCTCGTCCCAGTCCTCGGCGAGGTAGACAGTCGCCGCCAGCCCGGCCCGACGCTCGCTCGAGGCGGACGCCGCCGGCTGCCAGTCGAGACGCGGGTAGAGGGCGACGGCGGAGGTCGTCTCGATCCCGTCGCCCACGATGCGGGCGCGGAGGTGGGTCGTGGCCGTCAGCGTGATCGAGCCGTCGGCGAGCGGAGAAGCGGCCGTCGGCTCCGTCCCGTCGGTGGTGACGCGGACCGGGTGGCCTCCGCCGTCGAGAGAGACGACGAGCGAGTCGGTGAACGGCGTGCCGGGGGCGACGGAGACCGTCGGCGGGGCGACCCAGGGGAACGGCGCGCGCGGATCGGTCTCGTTGAGCCACTCCTCCAGGTTGGTGTAGCCGTCGCCGTCGAGGTCGGCGCGGTGGTCGGAGCCGTCGGCCGGGTCGAGGCCGTGGGCGGTCTCCCAGGCGTCCGGCATCCCGTCCGCGTCGGCGTCGGCCGGCGGCTCGGCCGGGGCGTAGACGGGGTACCCGCCGACGTCGTCCTGGGAGTCGATGAGCGCCCCCTCTCCCCTCTCGATCAGCCCGAGCACGCGCCGGTCCACGGCGTCGCGCACCGGCCGCATCGCGCCGACGTCTGCGATCAGCGCTGCCTTGAGGTCGGCGGCGGGCGTCGGCGTCACGGCCGGGGCGGGGAACGGCACGGCCACGCGGACCGTGCGCGCGATGTCGTCCTGGTTCACCCCGCGCGAGCCACACAGCCCGTCGGCCGGGCCCGCCTCGGCGCCGAGGTGGAGGAAGTCAGCCGAGTAGATCCGCGCATTCGTGCCGCCCACGTTGAAGGCGCATGTCGGCGTGTTCGAGTAGACCAGCGGCTGGGTCACCACGCCGACGTGGTTCATCTCAAGGAAGTCGGCGTAGGTGTAGCCCGGCTGGTCGCCCCACCCCGTGACGAGGTTGTGGCGGAAGTCGAGGCGGACGTCCTTCGGGCGCGGATTGCGGCTCTCGTGGAAGGCGTAGACCGAGTGGTGGATGGTCGCCTCGCCGGTCGCCGTGATCAGCGTGCCGTAGCCATGCGCGCCCTTGTGGTGGACCGACCGGTTGAGGCTCTCGGCGATCAGGCAGTGCTGCACCGTCACGGCCGTCGCGCGGCCGACGATGCTCAACGTCTCGTCCGTCGCCCAGCTCACCGAGCAGTGGTCGATGATGGCCGGCCCGTTCCGCACGTTGATGGCGTCCTGCTCCTCGTTCGCGGTGTCGCCCGGCCGCACGCGGAGGTGGCGCAGGATCACCTCGGGCGCGTTCACCTCGATCCCGTGGCCCGTGAGCACGACGCCGTCGCCGGGAGCCGACTGCCCGGCGACGGTCAGAAACCCGTTCCGGATGTCCAGCGAGCGGACCAGCTCGATGGCGCCCGCGACCCGGAAGACGACCGTCCGCGGCCCCTCCGCCTCGACGGCCGCACGGAACGACCCCGCGATGGGCTCCTCCCCCTCGCCGTAGTCGGCCAGCGTGGTGACGAGCGCCACCTCCCCCCCGCGTCCGCCGACCGTCCACATCCCGTAGCCCTCCGCGCCGGGGAACGCGGGAATCGGCTGCGCGGCGGCGGTCGACGCCCACGCGGCGAGCAGGAGCGAGCCCAGCAGAACCACTGTCCACCCAAGCCCTTCGAGGACCGTCCGCGGCGAGTCGAGGGGGGAGGACTTCATCACTCGCCGGCCCGTCCGTTGACCGCGACGCCATCCCCGACGACCGCCGAGGCGTCGTCCCCCAGGTTGTAGGTGTCGCGGACCAGGCCGACGGCCAGCGCGTGGATCATGCGGTGCGCGTCCGCCTCATCGACGCGGTGCTCCGCGACCAGTCCGGCCAGGAAGTCAGCGTCGACGCGGCGCGAGAGGTCGTGGCGGGCGGGGATCGACAGGAAGGCCCGCGTGTCGTCGTTGAAGCCGACCGTGTTGTAGATCCCCGCCGTCTCGGTGGTCTGGGTGCGGTAGCGCCGCATCCCCTCGATGGAGTCGTGGAACCACCACGCGGGGCCGAGGCGCATCGCGGGGTAGTGCCCCGCCAGCGGCGCCAGTTCGCGGGCGTACGCCGTCTCGTCGAGCGTGAACACGACGAGTGTCAGCCGGGGGTCGCTGCCGTAGGCGTTGAGCAGTTCCCGCAGGTTGTGCGTGTACTCGGTCGCCACCGGGATGTCGCCGCCCATGTCCCGCCCGAAGCGCTCGAACACCTCGGCGTTGTGGTCGCGGAGCGCGCCCGGGTGGAGTTGCATCACGAGGCCGTCCTCGGTGCTCATCCGGGCCATCTCCATCAGCATGTGCGCCTCGAAGGCCCCCTGGTCCTCCTCGGTCGCTGTGCCCGCGAGGGCGCGCTGGAGCAGGTGGTTCGCCTCGACGTCCGGGAGGCGGTGCGTGTACGGCACCACGACGGCGTGGTCCGTCGAGGTCGCGCCCATCGACTGGAAGAACGCCCGCCGCTCCTCCAGCACGCGGATCAGGGTCGCGTAGGACCCGATCTCGGTCCCAGTAGCGTCGGCCAGCCGGTCGAGCTCGCCTCGCCACTCGGGAGACGCGATGCGGAAGACCGCGTCGGGACGGAAGCAGGGGATCACCCGCCCGCCCCAGCCCGACTCCCGGATGCGTCGGTGCTCGTCGAGTGAGTCCGCCGCCCCGTCGGTCGTCGTCAGCACGTCGATGTTGAACCGGTCGAACAGGGCGCGCGGCCGGAACTCGGGGCGCCCGAGTTGCGCGGAGAGGTGGTCGTAGATCTCGGAGGCCGAGTCGCCCGTGAGCTTCTGGTCCACGCCGAACACCTCGGCGAAGGTCTGGTCCAGCCACGCCCGGGTGGGCGTGCCCAGGAAGAGGTGGTAGTGGTCCGCGAACCGCTGCCAGACCACGCGGGGGTCGGCCTCGACGGCGGCCCCGTCGCGGGTCGGGATGCCCATGTCCTCCATGCGGACGCCCTGCGACCGCAGCATCCGGAAGATGTAGTGATCCGGCGTGATGAGCAGCGCCGTGGGCTCCGGGAACGACTCGTCGTCCGCCAGCAGCGCGGGCGGTACGTGACCGTGCGGACACACCAGGGGCAGGTCGGCGACGGCGGCGTACAGCTCGCGAGCGATCTCGCGGACGGCTGGGATGGGCGAGAAGAACCGGTCGGGGTGGAGAGCGAGGGGCTCCGAAGTCATTGCGCGGGTGAGGCCAGAAGAAGAAGCGGGCCCCGCCCCGAGTGGAGCGGGGCCCGCAAACAGACGGCCAGCGAAGGCTGGCGCCGAACCTAGCGGACGACGAGCATCCGGTGGGTGCCCACCTGGTCCCCCGCCTGCAGGCGGACGACGTAGAGGCCCGGCGCGGCGGCCGCGGCGGACCACTCGACGGTGTGCTCCCCGGCCGCCTCGGTGGCGTCGACGAGGGTGGCGACCTGGCGCCCCAGGGCGTCATAGACGGTCATCGTCACGTCCGCGGCGCGGTCGAGCGTGTAGCGGAGCGTCGTGCCCGTGCGGAACGGGTTCGGCGCGTTCGAGATGGCCAGCAGGTTGGCCTCCGGGCCGCGCTCGTCCGCCGAGGCGAGGCACGCCGCCTGGTCGACGCCCGGGAACCACGTCAGGTCACCCACCGGGCAGCCGTTCGTGCCCGCCGTGTACGCCGGCGAGGTGGTCGGGTAGGACGGGTCGAAGTCGGTCAGGAAGTAGGCCGTCGTCCGGCGGTCGTAGTCGTCCGTGGCCACGTCGAACGTGGCCGTGTCCTTGGTGCGGCCCGTCTCCGTCCGGTACCACGTCACCATGTCGACGGGGGCGTCCGGGGCGTTCGTCAGGTCGAGCGACATCTGAGTGAAGGCCGTCGTCGGGTTCGAGATCCGGCTCGCGATGTGGTCTGTGAGCGGGGGGCCGACGCCGATGATGTCGTTGTCGCCGTCGGTGCCGTTGTCCGGGTTGCCGTCATCGCCGCCGCCGTCGCTGAAGGCGTCGTAGAACGCCTGGACCTCCGGGGACACCACGTAGACGTTGTTGGAGATCGTCCAGTCGGTGGTCTCGTTCGGCTCGGAGAGGATCCAGGTCATCTTGGCCTTGCCGTTGGCGTAGACCTCCCCGGACTCGTCGAACTCCGACTGGCGGACGATGTCGCTCGTGTCGGCCCCGGCCACGAACGAGTCGTAGAACAGGTTGTTGGTGATCTTGATCGAGTTGCCGACCTGGCCGAGCGCGAGCGTGCCGTGGTAGGACACCGCGTTCAGGATCGTGTTGTGGTCGAACACCATGTTCTGGACCGGCCCGGTGCTGGACCGGTGCCGGATGATCCGGTCGGTGTAGTTGATGAACGTGTTGTTCCGGAAGATCAGCGAGTCGATCGAGCCGTCCCGCAGGTCGACGCCCTTGCCGGCGCCGAAGTTGGTGCCGTCGGTGCCGAGCCAGCCCGAGTTGGCCCAGATCGTGTTCGTCACGATCATCTTGCGGAGCGCCGACTGGGCACGCACGATCTGCGCCTCCAGGTTGACCACGACGAGCCCGTCCATGATCAGGTCGAAGCCGGAGGCCGCGGTGCGTACGAACGTGGTCGACATGTTCGGGAGTTCACCCCCGAAGTCCTCCGGCAGGACGCCCGAGAACGAGAAGTTGCGGAAGGTGATGTCCCCCTCCTGGAAGAACGCGTCGCCGACGCGGTTGCCGCTCGTCCCGTTGAGCGAGGTGTAGATCTGCGGCAGCGCGCCGCTGCCGTCGGCCCCGACGATCTGGAGGTGGTAGCCCGTGTTGCGGACGTTGGAGTCCATCAGGTAGACCACATCGCGCTGGAGCTGGTAGATCCGGTCCGGGTTGGCCCGGGCGCCGGTCGCCGTGGTGTCGCCGTTGATGACGACGTTGATCGGGTCGGCGTTCTGGAGCACGCAGAGGTCCGGGGTGGCCGGACAGGTCTGCTGGGCCGCGGCGGAGCCGGCCACGAGGAAGGCGGCCGCGAGGGCCAGGGAGCGTAGCATCGGGGTCATGGGGTGGAGGGAAAGCAGTGAGAGAGAACCCGGCGGCCGGGCAGAAACCGTCTAGAGCGCGAGGCGCAGGCCGAAGTCGACCGTCGTCCCATAGATCTCGCTGTTGTTGACCAGCGTCCGGTCGAGGAACGGCCGGTACTGGAGCGAGCTCTCCTCGACGCCGCTCAGGTTGTTGACGTTGAGGAGGAGTCGGAGGCGGTCGCCGATGGCCTGCGTGAAGGCGAGGTCGACGCGGGTGTAGCCCCCCCGGAGGTTGTCCGCCCCGGTCCGGGTGAAGCCGGCGAAGGACGTGTTGTAGGCGGCCTGGTGGAACACCGAGGCCCGCGCCGAGAACGAGCGGAAGTCGTAGCCCAGCGACACGTTGGCGAAGAAGTCCGGCTGTTCCTGCAGCTTCTGCTCCTCCTCGTACGGGATGTAGGCCACCTGCGCGATCGGCGGGAACGGGGGGCGCTCGATGTAGGTGGTCTCGATGCGCACGCGCGGGATGAACGTGCTGGAGCGGACGACCGAGAAGTTGTACCCCAGCACGAACCCGGACAGCGGGCCGGGCAGGAACCCGAGGCTCGTCTGGTGCTCCACCTCGACGCCGTACACCGTCGTCGGCTGGGCCGAGTTGAACGGCACCCGGAGCTGGAATCGGCTGTTGCCGTAGGGGCTCTGGTAGTCGATGCCCAGCGAGTCGAACACCGCGTTGCCGGTGTACGAGAGCCCGTTGATCACCTGGAAGTAGTCGCCGATCCGCTTGTAGAAGGCGGAGACGCCGAAGAGCCCGAGGCGAGGCCCGTAGAAGGACGTGTTGATCTCGTAGTTCCAGGCCGTCGCGCTCCGGAGGTTCGGGTTGCCCAGCGTGATGCTGTTGCCGGGGAAGAAGAAGCCGTTGTTCCGGGCCACCACGTTCGCCAGGCGGTTGTTGAAGTCCGGCCGCGCCAGCGCGCGGTAGGCCGCCAGGCGGACCGTCAGGAAGTCGGTCGGCCGGAGGCTGAGGTGGGTGTTCGGGAGCCAGATCGTCTGGTCGTAGGTCGCCGAGGTGTCGCGGATGGCGCCCGACGGCACGGGGAAGCCCTGGAGGCCGGTCGGGGCGAACTTGCTCGCGTAGTCGTTGTCCTCGCGCTCGACGCGCAGACCGGCGATCCACGTCACGCGCCGCCCGAGGTCGACGGTGCTCATCAGGTAGCCCGCGCCGACCCGCTCGGTGATGTCGTAGAAGTCCGCCTCGGGCTCGCGGTTGAGCTCGTACTCGGGGTTGGTCCCGGCCTGATCGGTGAAGCCGGTCAGGTTGTACTCGTACCACTCCCGGAGCAGGTCCCGGTCGAAGACGGGCGCCAGCGTGAACCGCCCGAACAGGTCCCGGTTGAGGTCGCTCGACGCGACGAAGTTGCTCGCCAGGATCAGCCGGTTGTTGAACAGCTCCAGGTCCTCGAAGGACGAACCCGAGAAGTCCTTCGGCACGATCGTCCCGTCGGGCTGCTGGACGAAGCGCGGGAAGGGCTCGTTGTAGTAGGGCGAGAACAGCTGACTGCGGTCCCGGCTGCGGCTCTTGCTGCGGTACTTGCCGCCCACCTTCAGCGCCCAGCTCGCGCCGGTGCCGAGGGAGAACGTCCGCTCCAGGTCGAGGAACGCGCCGAGATCGCTGTCCGAGCTCTGCTCGTCGCTCGCGAACGCCGAGTACAGGTACGACTTGTCGAGGTTGTTGAGCGCGTACGGGATGATCCCCTCCAGCTCGCCCCGGCGGACGTCGGTGGGCACCGGCGCGATGCCCGACTCCGGGTTGCCGTCGGCGTCCGTCGTGGAGGGCTCGGTGAACGAGAGCTGGTAGTCGAACGGGAAGTCCGATCCCGACCGCGAGTACGAGGTGCCCCAGTTGGCCTTCAGGCCCAGCAGGTTGTTCTCACCCGCCAAGGCCCCTGTGAACACCCGGATTGTCTGATCCCGGTCGCGGACCGTGTAGAGCAGCAGGTCCCCGGTCGTCGGGTAGTTCCGGCCGTAGGTGATGAAGTTGCGCGAGGTCTGGTTGTAGAGCCCGCTCAGCTTGAGGAAGCCGCCATCCGGGGTGTTGAGGTCCAGAATGAGGCCGGCGCCCTGCCGCTCCCGCGTTTCCGCGGTGTAGTCGAGCTGGAGGTCGTCGATCTGGCAGACCGTGAAGTCGTTGAAGCTGCAGTCGTAGCTGGGGTCATACTCCTCGCGGCTCCGATTGCGGCGCTCGAGGTTGCCCGACAGCTGGACGCCGAGCAGGCCGCCGATGAACCGCTCGCCGTAGCGGAAGTCAGCGTCGTACTGGGAGGCGTCGGCGGCGAGTTCGTTGTAGCTGCCGAGCACGTCGACCCGCACCTCGCGCGAGCGGGGTGCCCGGCGCGTGACGAGGTTGACGCTGCCCGCGATGGCGTCGCCGTCGCGGTCGGGCGTGAGGGCCTTGTAGAGTTCGATGCCCGCCAGCGAGCCCTGCGAGATCGTGCTCAGGTCCACGCTCCGGCTGGCCGCGTCGGTGGGCGACAGCTTGACGCCGTCGACGGTCACGTTCGTGAACGCGCCGCTCAGGCCGCGCAGGGTGATCTGGCTGGCCTCGCCGCCGGAGCGCTGCACGGAGACGCCCGGAAGCCGTCCGATGGACTCGGCCGCGTTGGCGTCCGGCAGCTCTTGGATTTTCGCCTCCGACACCACGTTGACGATCGTGTTGGACGAGAGCTGCTGGTTGATCGCGGCCCGCTGCCCTTCCAGCTGACCCGACACCACCACTTCGCCGAGGACTCCGCTCGGCGACAGTTCGATGTCCAGCGTGACTGTCTGGCCGTCGACGATGGAGATCGGGATCTCTCGGTTCTCGTAGCCGACGTATGAGGCCCGCAGGACGTAGTCGCCGGCCGGAATGCTCCGGACCTGGTACTCACCCTCGACTCCCGTCGCGGCCCCCAGGGACGTTCCCTGGATGAACACGTTCGCGCCCGGCAGCGTGGTCCCTTCGGCCGCATCCGTCACGACGCCTCGGAGTGTGCCTTGAGCCACCGCCACGGAGGCCATTCCCAGCAGCAGCGCGAGAGCGAGAACCGCGCGGAGGGAGGAAGACGTTGCGAGACACATGAGCAAGGGAAGCGCTTCCGGCGAGGATCGGCAGAATGCCCCGGGAGGGTCCCCGGGGCTGGAGTTACCGGTTAAGCTATAGGGGCGGAAGCGCTTTGTCAAGGATTCCCGAAGCCAAATCCGACGCCCCTACCGGAGGTCGGTCATCGCGACGAACTGCATGTCGCCGAAGTCCTGGTTCTCGCCGCCCATCGCCCAGCAGAACGTGTATGCCCCGGTTCCGGCCCCGGCGTGGATGGACCAGCCCGGCGAGAGCACCGCCTCCCCGTCGCGGGTCAGCAGCGTCCGCACCTCCTGCGGCTCGCCCATCATGTGGAAGACCACGTCCTCGGGGTCGACGTCGAAGTAGAGGTAGACCTCCGTCCGTCGCGCGTGGGTGTGGGCGGGCATCGTGTTCCAGACGCTGCCGTCCCGGATCTCGGTGATGCCCATGACCAGCTGGCCGCTCTCGACGCCGCCCGGCCGGACGTACTTGAACAGGTCGCGGCGGTTCGCCTTGGCCTGGCTGCCCAGCTCCTCCAGCTCCGCCTCGGCCTTGCGGATGAGCGTGGTCGGATGCTCGGCGTGACACGGGTAGCTGACGAGGTAGTAGCGCGCCGGGGTCGCGGCGTCGTCGCTGGCGAACGAGACCGCCTCGCTGCCGCGCCCGACGTAGAGCAGGTCGCGGTTGCCGAGGGCGTACGTCTCCTCCCCCACCATCACCGTCCCGGCCCCGCCGATGTTGAGGATGCCGACCTCCCGACGCTCGGTGAACGACCCCGCTGCCAGTTCCTCCGGCACGCCGAGGTCGAGCGGACCGTCGGTCGGCACGGCGCCGCCCAGGACGACGCGGTCCAGGTCGACGAAGCGGAACGTGACCTGGCCGTCCTGGAAGAGGTCCTGGACGAGGAAGCGGTCTCGCAGTTCGGCGGTCGTGAGGCGCTTCGTGCGTTCGGCGTCGGGAAGGGTATGGAGAGACATGGGGAGGGAGTTCGGAAAAGAGGAAGTGGAGAGTCGTCCGGCCCGGAGCGGCTTCGCTACCGCGCCATCCAGCCGCCGTCGACCGTGACGACGGTGCCGGTGACGTAGTCGGAGGCGCGCGAGGCGAGGAAAACGGCCGCGCCGCCGAGGTCGGAGGCCTCGCCCCAGCGGCCCGCCGGGATGCGCTCCAGGATCTGGCGGTTGCGCGTCTCATTCTCCTGCAGCGCGGCCGTGTTGTCGGTGCGGATGTAGCCCGGCGCGATCGCGTTGACCGTCACGCCCTGCCCGGCCCACTCGTTGGCGAGCGCCTTCGTGAGCCCGGCCACGCCGTGCTTGCTGGCCGTGTACGCCGGGACCGTCACGCCGCCCTGGAAACTCAGCAGCGACGCCACGTTGACGATCTTGCCCGCGCCGCGCGCCAGCATCGGCGCGCCGATGTGCTGGCAGAGCTGGAAGACGGCCGTGAGGTTCGTCTGGACGACGTGCTGCCAGTCTTCCAGCGGGAACGCGACGGCCGGGTGGCGGCGGATCGTGCCCGCGTTGTTGACCAGGATGTGGATCTCGCCCGCGGCCTCGAACGCCGCGTCGGCCAGAGCGTGCGGGCCGTCGAGATCCGACAGGTCGGCCTCGACCTGCCACGCCCGACGCCCGATCCCGCGGACGGCGGTCGCCGTCTCGTCGGTGCCGCGGCGCCGGGTGGACGCACAGACGACGTCCGCGCCCGCCTCGGCGAGGGCGACGGCGAGGGCCTGCCCGATGCCGCGGCTGGCGCCGGTGACCAGGGCGGTCTTGCCAGAAAGGGAAAACAGGTCGCTCATCGGGAGACGGTGATCGGAAGGGAGAACTGCGAGACGGCCGTCCGCAGCCGGACGACGTACAGGCCGCCGGCGAGGTCGGCGGCGTCGAGGGCCAGCAGCGACCGGCCGCCGGGGAGCGGACCGTCGGCCAGCACGGCCACCTCGCGGCCGAGCACATCGTGGACGGACACCCTGGCGACGCGGCTCGCGTCCAGCGTGACGGCCACCCGCGTGCCGGTACGGATCGGGTTGGGGCCGGCAAGGGCCAGCGCCTGCGACGCCTCGGCGCCTGGCTCCCCGGCCGTGCCTCCCCCGTCGAACTCGTAGGCGCCCAGGTCCGGCGCGGCGCCTGCGTAGGGGAGCCCCACGTCCTCGCCGAGGTCGACCAAGTCGCTGCCTGCGACGAGGTGCAGGAAGCCGTTGAGGTCCGGCAGGCTCCCGTCCGCCTGGCGGGGGCCGTCGGCGCCGGTGCCGTCGAGGCTGACGAAGTCAGCCGCGGAGGCGCGGTCCACCGACGAGTTCCACGAGTTCGCGGCCTCGTCGGTCACCGAGCCGTCCATGCGGACGCTCGCCGCCAGCGAGACGTTGTTGCGCAGCACGTGCGGCGCCTGCTCGTCGATGGCCGGGTCGTCGTCGAAGTTGAAGTTGACGCCCCGGTTCAGGTAGGCCGTGTTGTGGTAGACGGTCACCCCGCTCGCGTTGCCGTTCACGTCGAAGCCGTGCGCCAAGTGGTCCCAGGCCACGTTCCGGATCAGCACGTGCGCGCCGTTCCCCTTGCCCAGCTTGAAGCCGTTCGAGTCGCCCCGGTAGGCCGGGTCGCCCCAGATGTTGAAGCCGTTGTGGAAGGCCCAGTTGCCCTCGATCCGGACGCCCTGCTGGGCGGGATCGTCGAGGCTCCAGAAGTCGTAGCCGTCGTCGGAGTTGGCCCAGGCGCGGTTGCCGCGGAGCACGTTGCCCGGCCCGACGCCGAACTTGATCGCGAAGCCGTCCGCGTTCTCGCCGTTGTTGCCCGGGTCGTAGTTCTCGTACGAGTCGTTGTTGAGCAGCAGGTTGTACGCCGACCCGTCCTCCATCTGGATGCCCGAGTCGCCGTTGTAGCGCGACACCATCTGCTCGACGATGGTGTAGGACGCCTGCTTGACGTAGACGCCGTTGTCGTTCGACCGCTCGGCGACGAGCCCCTTGAGGTGGACGTAGTCGCCCCGGAGGTCGAACCCGCGCCCGGCACCGGTGAAGTCGAACACGGCCGGCTCGGTGTCCTCGGGGTAGGCCCAGATGTGGAGGTACGCCCCGTCCGTCCCGCTCTTGTCGATGCGGATGGAGGACGTGGACGTGTAGGTCCCGCCGCGGACGTAGATCGTGTCGCCCGCCGCGGCCCGCGAGAGCGCGTTGGCGAAGGTGATCGGCGACGTGATGGTGCCGGAGCCGATCACGCTCCCGTTCGGCGCGACGAAGTAGGAGCGCTGGGCGGAGGCGGTCAGGCCGACCGAGCCCAGCACCAGCAGGGCGAGAAGAGAGAGAAAGCGGGTCATGGTGGGAGGGCGCGCCGGTTAGGAGACGCGCGTGCCGTTGACGGTCACGTCGTCGAAGGTCAGCCCCTCGACGTGTTCGATGACGCTCCCCTGCTCGACGCCGGCGAACCGGCAGTCGGCGAGGTGGACGTCGCGGATGGGGGCGTGGGGGTAGCCGATCAGGTAGAGGGCGTACTCGCTCCGCTGGCTCGTCACGCGCCGCACGTCGATGTCGCGGACGGTCGGCGGGAAGTCGCCGGCGTCGCCCTCCTCGTAGAGGAAGTTGATCCGGACGATGGCGTCGGCGACCTGGCCGGCGGTCACGTCGCGCATGTAGACGCCCTCGACGACGCCGCCCCGGATGGAGTTGGTCTTGATGCGCAGGACGCGCTCCAGGTTGGGCGAGTCCATCTGGCAGCGCTCGGCGAACACGTCGCGCGCGCCGCCCGACATCTCGCTCCCGATGACCACGCCGCCATGCCCGTCGCGCATCGTACAGTCGCGGACGACCACGTTCTGGATGGGCGCCGCCAGCCGCCGCCCATCGGCGTTGCGGCCGGACTTGAGCGCGATGCAGTCGTCGCCGGTGTCGAAGGTGCAGCCCTCGATCAGCACGTCGGTGCAGGACTCGGGGTTGCATCCGTCGTTGTTGGGGCCGTGCGAGTTGGCCGTCACCCCGCGCACCGTCACGTTCGTGCACAGCGTCGGGTGGAGCAGCCACATCGGCGAGCGGACGACCGTCACGCCCTCGATGAGGACGTTCCGGCAGCGTAGGAACTCGACGAAGCTGGGCCGCAGGTAGTCGCCGGTCCCGTAGACGCGCTCCTCGACGGGCACGCCCGCCTCGGCCTGGGCGAAGAGGCGATCGCGGGCCTCGCGCTGCTGGGGCATCCCCTCCGTCCAGCCGTGGCGGTTGTCCTTCCAGGGTCCCTTCCAGGTCCACCACGCCTCGCCTTCCGCCTGCCCGTCCAGCGTCCCGCCGCCGGTCACGGCCACGTTCTCCTGGTCGACGGCGTAGATCAGCGGCGAGTAGTTCATCAGTTCGACCCCCTCCCACCGCGTGTAGACGGCGGGCAGGTACGCCTCCGGGTCCGTCACGAAGCGCAGCGTCGCGCCCTCCGAGACGTGGAGTTCGACGTTCGAGAGCAGGTGGATCGGCCCGGTAAGCCAGATGCCCGGCGGCACCACGACGCGCCCGCCGCCAGCGGCGTGGACGGCCTCGACGGCGCCGCGGAAGGCGTCGGTGGCGACGACCTCTCCCCCCTCGACCGCCCCATGGGCCGTCACCGGCTCGTCGCGGTCGGGGAACCGGGGCGCCTGGATGCGGGCCAGGATGCCGGGCACGCGGTCCCACGCGGCGGCGTCCCGGCCTGCGGCCACGGCCTCCGCCGACGTGCCGAGGCGGGCGCAGCCGGGGAGGACGGCCAGGGCGCCCGCGCCGAGCGCGAGCGTACGGGCGAACTGACGGCGGGAGAGGGTCGGGTCGGTCACAGGATCAGCGGACGACGGTGAGGGTGCGGGTCTGCGACGTGCCGCCCGCCGTCAGGCGAACGACGTAGACGCCAGCGGCCAGCCCGTCGGCGCGGACCGTGACGTCGTGGGTGCCAACGCCCCGGGGGCCGGTGGCGAGCACGGCGACGCGCTGTCCCAGCGTGTTGAACAGCGCAATCTCGACATCCCCCGCCTGGGCGAGGTCGTAGCGCAGCGTGGCCGAGGACCGGGTCGGGTTCGGGGCGCTCGGGTGGAGCACCACGCCCCCCGCGGCGGGGGCCTCGTCCCGGGCGACGATCGCCGGGTCGATGGCCGTGCCGTGGACCGTCATCGCCTGGAGCAGCAGGTAGCGCGTCGCGCTCGCGTTGCCGCCGGCCAGGTAGGGGTACACGCGGACATAGATCGAGTCGCCCTCCAGGACGTCGGTCTGGATCGGGTACGTGCGGAGCGTCGGGCCGCCGAAGTCGCCGTCGCCTGCCGGGAAGTCCTCCTCCAGCGCGACCGCGTCGGAGAAGTCGGCGTTGAGCGAGTAGAACACGCTCGCGGCCATCTCACTCGTGCCGTCGCCGTGGACGTAGACCGAGACGGAGTCGACGCGGAACGCGAACTCGGGGTCCGGGCCTGCGGCGAACTCGACGTAGCGGGTCGGGTCGATGGCCGTCTCGACCTGCCACTGGATGCCCTCACCCAGCCACCAGCGCTGGAACGGGCCGTACGGGCCGACGGCGTCGCCGGCATCCCGGAGGTCGCCGTCGTAGTCGCGGACTTCCAGGTGCGAGGCGCGGACCGTCGCGCCGCCGAGGTCAGGACCGGTCGCGCTCACCGCCGTCGTGTCGGACGCGCTCAAGGTCCAGAGCACGCCCTCGACCGAGAGCGGGGCCTCGGTCGTGCCCGAGATGGTCACGTCCTGGAGCAGGAGGTACCGCCCGACGCTCGGGTCGCCGCTGCTGAGGTACGGATACACGCGGACGTAGATCGAGTCGCCCGCCGCGACCGCGAGATCGAGGGGGTACTCCCGGAGCGTCGGGCCGCCGAAGTCGCCGTCGCCCGCCGGGAAGTCCTCCTCCAGCGCGACCGCGTCCGAGAAGTCGGGCGTGGTGGCGTAGAACACACTCGCGGCCATCGCGCTCGTGCTGCCGCCGTGGACGTAGAGCGACACGCCGTCCACGTAGAACGTCTCGCCGGCGTCGGCGCCCGCGGCGAACTCGACGTAGCGGGTCGGGTCGATGGCCGACTCGACAGGCCACTGGATGCCGTCGCCGCGCCACCAGCGCTGGAACGGGCCGAGCGGGCCCGGCGCGTCGTCCGCGTCGCGGAGCACACCAGTGTAGTCGCGCACGACGACGTCCGAGCTGCGCACCGGGGCGCCGCCCAGGCCGTCTGCGGTGGACGAGACCGCCGTCGTGTCAGTCTCCGTGAGCGACCAGTTGACGCCACGGGCCGGCTCGGGCTCAGGAATCGACCCGTCGCCCGCGATCACCATGTTCTGGAGAAACAGGTAGCGCCCCGAGCTGGGGTTGCCGCCGCCGAGCCACGGGTACACGCGGAGGTACAGGGTCTCGCCGTCCATCAGCGTCTCGCTGATGTCGTAGCTGAACGTCCCGACAGCCTCGCGCGAGATCTGGATGTCCACCTCCAGCGGCGACGGGCTGCCGAACGCCGCATCGGTGTCGATGAACACGCTGGCATCCATCTCGCCCGTCCCCCCCGCGTTCATCACGAAGTCGATGTCGGTGAGCGTGAGCGAGCCGCCCGCCGGGGCGGAGACCGCGAACTGGACGTAGCGCGTCGCATCCGGGCCGCTCTCGACCGGCCATTCAGCGCCGTCGAGGTACCACCGCTGGAAGGTCCCGAGCGGGCCGCCGGACCCGTCCTGCAGCGTGCCGTTGTAATCGCGGGCGACGAGCACGCCCGACGTGACCGGGCTGCCGACGGCGGCTCCGGTCTGCTCGGAGACCCCGAGGCCGTCGGCCTCGGTGAGCGCCCAGGTAACGCTGGACGCGTCCTGAGCGGAGACGGGGAGAACCGCCAGCACGGCGGCGAGGAGGAGCAAGAGTCTCATGGGACTGTGGGGAATGTGGAACAGGATGTCCGGGGCCAGCGCGGTTCGGCACGCCTCCCGAACGGCTAGCGGACGACGACGAGCGACTGGGTATGCGCCGCGGTCGCGGTCGTCAGGCGGACCAGGTAGACCCCTGCCGGAAGCGGCGACGCGTCGAGTGAGGCCTCGTGGGCACCGGCTGCGAGCAGCCCATCGGCCAGCGTGAGCACGTGGCGGCCGACGGCATCGTAGACGCGGACCGACGCGGGCCCGGACTCGGCGAGGTCGTAGCGGAGCGTCGCCGTGCCACGCGTGGGGTTCGGAAACACGGTGTGGAGCGCCGAGGCGAGCGGGGCCGACGGCCCGGCCTCCGATGGCGTGCTGGCACGCACCTCGGGCAGCCAGTCGGCCGCGTAGGGCGTCGCGGCGGAGGTGCGGGCAAAGATGGCCTCCAGCGTCAGCGCGTCCACCTCGGCGGGCGTGAGGACCGAGGCCCACGGGACGCGTGCGCTCGTGTCGGCGCCGGGGCCGGTGTTGCCGCCCTCGGCGTACATCGCCGTCAGGTGGTTCTGCGTGCCCGCCCACTCCAACCACCCGGCCGGGCGGATGTGGGCGCCAATCTCGGAGTCCACGAACACGGTCTGGCCGTACGGCCCCCACGGGCGGCCGAGCGTGCCGCCGTCGACGCCCGCGTCGGCCGTGAGCGTGGCGTTGCGGAAGACGTAGCCGTAGGCAAAACCCAGCTCCGTGTTGGCCGCCGTGATGGGCGCGCCGTCGCGCTTGCTCCGGATCTCGCAGTCGTCGAAGACGGCGATGGAGCGGCCGAAAATGAAGTCGACCGTGCCTTCGATGGTACAGTTCTGGTGGTAGATGCGGCCGTAGCTGTGCGTGTAGTACGTGTCCTGGAAGCCCAGCATCTGGACGTCGTAGAACGCCATCCGGTCGCCGCGCACGCGGAGGGCCACGGCCTGCGAGCCGTTGTAGGTGTTCTGGAACGTGATGTCCTCCGCGACGAAGTCGTCCGCGTCGATGGCGGCGGTGTAGGAGGTGTAGGTGCCCAGCGTGACGCCGTCGACCACCTTGCCCGAGTAGTCGTCCCAGGTGATGACGGTGCTCTCGGCGCCGTCGCCGACCAGGTGGACGTTGATCTTGCCCGCCTCCAAGATCACCTTCTCGGCGTAAGTCCCCGCCTTGACGCGGACCGTGACCGGCCCGGTGTAGAGCGAGGGCACGGCGTCGAAGGCAGCCTGGACCGTCGTGTAGTCCCCACTCCCGTCCTGGGCAACGACGATCTCGATGGGCGGCGCGGGCGCCTCGGTCGTAAACGTGACCTCGGCACCGTAGGCCGTGCCCTGGTCGTTGGTGGCGTAGGCGCGGGCGGTGTAGGCCGTCTCCTGCGTCAGCCCTGCGATCTCGGCCGAAAACGAGCCCAGCCCCTCGCCTGCCTCGGCACACAGGTCGGCCGTCGTGGGCGTGCCGGTGGCCGAGACACAGACGCCGCGCGCGGTCACCGGCAGGCCGCCGTCGAACGTGACCGCGCCCCCGAGCACCGCCGTCGTGACCAGCACGTTCGACGCCTCGGCCGACGTGACGGTCGGGACGGAGAGCGCGCCGAGCGTCGTGAACGTCTGTTCGTCTCCGTAGGCCGTGCCCGCGCTGTTGGTGGCGTAGGTGCGGACGTAGTAGGTCACGTCCGGCGCCAGCCCGCCGAGCGTGCTCACGAACGCGCCGACGCCGTCGCCGTCGACCGTCGCGCCGTCGGCCACCGTCGGGTTTGGCGCGGTGCCATAGGCGACGCCGCGCGCCGTCACGGCTCCCCCCCCGTCCGAGGCGACGGTGCCGCCGCTCACTGCCGAGGTCGTCGAGATCGACGTGACCGCGTCGGTGCTGACCGTCGCGAGGGTGACGATGGGGGTGCCGGTCGTCTCACCCGTCACGACGACCCCCGCGATGTTGAAGTACTTGCCGCTGTCGCGCCCGCCGATGAGCCAGGGGTAAACCCGGACCGTGAGCGAGTCGCCGTCGGCGACGGCCTCGGAGAGCGGGTATGCCACGTCCGCCAGCGCGGAACTGGGCAGCATGGCCGCTTCGTCCAGGACGGTCTCGGTGGCGAAGCCGTCCGCCGAAACGCGGACGCTGGCGCGGAGGTCATTCGAGCCGCCGCTGTTGCCCAGGCGGAGCGCGAGACCGGTGGCCGTGAGCGTCGTCCCCTCCTGCGGCTTGACCACGAACTGAGCGTAGCGGGCGAGGTTGACCTCGGTCTCGTCGGGCCAGTAGCCGAGCCCATTGCCCGGCCCACCCGGCGCGTACACGCGCTGGCTCCCCTCCGACCCGGCGTAGTCGCGGATGACGTACTCGCTGGTGACGGTCTCGTCCAGAGCGACGATGGCGCCCGCCGTGGTGGCCGTCGTCGTCGTCGCGCCGTCGAGGAGCCACGTCGCCGTCGCGGGTGTCGCCGCACTGGCGGCCGTGCCCGAGACCGACACGTCGCGCAGGAAGAGGTACTTGCCCGACGACGTGGAGCCGCCCGGCAGGTAGGGGTACACGCGGACGTAGAGCGAGTCGCCGTCCGGCACCGTCACGTCCACGGGATAGTCGAACGGCCCGATCACGTCGCGCGAGGCCGCGACGTCCTCCAGGACCGTCGCCGTCGCGAAGGACGGGTCGGTGTCGTAGGCCAGCGTCGCGCGCAGGTTGCCCGTCCCGCCGCCGTTGACGGTGAGCGCGATGGCCGTGACGGTCAGCGCCGCGCCCCCGGTGCCCGCCGCCGCGAACTGGACGTAGCGGTCCGGATCGGGCGCGTCCTCGTCGGGCCAGTTGTCGCCCGTGTACCAGCGCGCCAGTCCAGCGGTGCCGTCGCCGAGCGAGCCGGTGAAGTCGCGGAAGGTCAGGTTGGACTGCTGGGTGCCCGAGCCGGCCGCCGCCCCGGAGGTCGCGGTCACGGCGAGGTCAGAGGTCAGCGACCAGCTCACCGAGGCGGGCGACTGGGCGGCACTAGCGGAGACCACCAAAGCGGCCACCAAGATCGCAGAGAGAAGCTTCACCGGTAAAGAAGTCTGGAGAACGGAAAGATGAGAGCGCCCGAGCAGAAGGACTAGCGCTGGACGCGGCCCGAGCCGTCGCCCGCGGCGAGGGCGTCCACCTCAGCGCGCGTGACCAGGTTGAAGTCGCCCGGGATGGTCTGCTTGAGGCACGACGCCGCCACGGCGAACTCGAGCGCGTCGCGCGTGTCGTCCTTCTGGAGCAAGCCCGCGATCAGGCCCGAGGCGAACGAGTCGCCCCCGCCGACACGGTCGACGATCTGGATGTCGTAGCGGGTCGAGCGGACCGGCGTGGCGCAGTCCTTATCGTCGTGGAGGATGGCGCTCCAGCCGTTGTGGCTGGCCGAGAACGACTCCCGAAGCGTGATCGCGACCGCCTCGAAGTCGAACTCGCGCTTCAGCTTCTTGGCTAGCTCGACGTAGCCCGCCTCGTCCAGCTCGGCGCCGTGCACGTCGGTCGCGCCCGCGGTCATCCCGAGGCACTTGTCGGCGTCCTCCTCGTTCGCGATGCACACGTCGACGTGCTCCATGAGCGGCCGCATGGTGGCCTGCGCCTCGTCCGTCGTCCACAGCTTCTTGCGGAAGTTGAGGTCGCACGAGACGGTCGCGCCCGCGGCCTTCGCGGCCCGGGCCGCCTCGGTGACCGTCCGGCGGGCCGTCGCGCCGAGCGCGGGCGTGATGCCGGTGAAGTGGAACCAGCGGGCCCCCTCCATCGCGGCCTCGAGGTCGACTTCGTCGGGCGTCAGCGTCGTCACGGCGGCGTCGGCGCGGTCGTAGATGACCTTGCTCGGCCGCTGGCTGGCGCCCGTCTCCAGGAAGTAGATGCCCACGCGGTCGCCGCCGCGCACGATGAACCGGTCCGAGACGCCGTAGCGCCGCAGGTGGTTGACGGCCGACTGGCCGATCTCGTGGGTCGGCAGCTTGGAGACGAAGTAGCTCTCCAGCCCGTAGCCCGCCAGCGCGACGGCCACGTTGGCCTCGCCGCCGCCGTAGGTCACGTCGAAGGACTGGGACTGGACGAAGCGCGTGAAGCCCGGCGTCGAGAGCCGGAGCATGATCTCGCCGAGGGTGACGACTTTCATTCGAGGTACGGAGTCGATGGGTTAGAGCGACGCGCGGCCGTCCTCCACCGACTGGCGGAGGGTGCGCGCGTGCGCGGTGAGGGTGGCCCAGTCGCCGTCGGCGATGGCCTGCTTGTCGAGCAACGCCGAGCCCACGCCGACGGCGACGGCACCGGCGCGGACCCAGTCGCCCGCGTTCGTCAGCGAGACGCCGCCGGTCGGCATCAGCTTCAGATGCGGCATCGGGGCGAGGACGCCCTTGAAGAAGGCCATCCCGAGCACGTCGGCCGGGAACACCTTGACGGTGTCGGCGCCCGCCTCGGTGGCAGCGAGGATCTCGGTCGGCGTGAAGCAACCCGTCATGGCCGGGACGCCGAGGCGGTGGGACTCGTCGATGATCTCGGTCTTGAACACCGGGCTGACGACATAGCGCGCGCCGGCGTCGACAGCCCGGCGCGTCGTCTCGGCGTCGAGCACGGAGCCCACGCCCACGGTCACGGCGTCACCCAGTTCGCGGCTCACCGCGCCGATCACCGCGAGCGCGTCGGGCGTGGTCATGGTGACCTCGATGGCCGTCACACCGCCCTCGGCGAGGGCCTCGGCCAGCCGCACCAGGCGGCTCGAATCGGCCATGCGGACGACGGCGACGGCGCCGCTGTCGAGCACGGCATCGAGGATCTGGTGACGGGTCATGGACGGGCGCCCTCACGGGCGGAAACAGAGAGTGACAAGAGAGCGATCCGGCTCATGCGTCGAAGCAGCTCGCCACGACCGCACGGCACCCGTCGCGCTCGATGGCGACCAGCGCATCCGCGACCGGCTCCGCGACGACCTCCAGGTCCCACATGCGAAGCGCGGCAGCGGCGAACGCGCGCAGCGCCGCCTCGTCGGTCGGGTCGACGCCCTCCCACCGCGCGCGCCAGTCGTCGGCCGCAGCGTCGGCCGCGAGTCCGTGGATCTCGCCCGGACGGGTCGCAGACAGAAATGCGGCCACGCCCACGCAGAGCAGCGGAGGGGCCTCCTCCATCTTCTCCCAGTAGCGCCGAACCGACGGGGCCACGCGGACACCCAGCTTGGCGGTCTGCTGGAAGGTGATGTCGCGCAGGGCGTGGTCCACGAACGGGTTGGCGAACCGCTCGATCACGTCGTCGGCGAACGCCGCAGCCATCGCCAGGTCGATGTCGAGGCTGGGCACGACCTCGTCCCGGATCAGACGCCGGATGAAAGGCCCCACCACCTCGTCGTCCATCGCCGCGCCGACCGTCGACAACCCGCAGAGGAGCGCCGTCGGGACGGTGGCTGTGTGCCCTCCGTTCAGGATGCGGACTTTCCGCTCGCGGTACGGCGTCAGGTCGTCCGTGACGACGATTCCATCGAGGCCGGTCAGCGGGAGGCGCGTGGCGAGGTCGGCGCCGCCCTCGATGGCCCAGAGGCGGTACGGCTCGGCGACGGTAAGTAAGTCGTCGGTGTAGCCCACCCGGTCGTACAGCGCGGGCAGATCGTCGGGGGTGCCCGGCACGATCCGGTCGACGAGCGTGTTGCAGAACGTGACCGAGCGGTCGAGCCACTCGGCAAAGCGGCGGTCCAGATGCCAGCGCTCGGCGTGCGCGAGGACGATCTCCCGGAGGCGGTCTCCGTTGCCGTCGATCAGCTCGCACGGAAGGATGACCACGTCTCCCCCACGGTAGCCGACCGACTCGGCCCGGGTGGACAGCACGGCGGCCAGTTTGCCGGGGAACGACCGTGGCGGATCGAGATCGGGTCGATCCTCGGGGTCGTCGGCGATGCCCACCTCGGTCGTGTTGGAGACGATCAGGGCGAGGTCGGGGCTGCGCGCCAGGTCGAGGACCGCGGGCCAGTCGTCGGACGCGGCGACCGCACGGGAGACCGACCCGATCACGCGGGTCTCGTCGACCCGCTCCCCCTCGCGGAGGCCTCGGATGCAGAGCGTGTAGAGGCCATCCTGGTCCCCGAGCACCTGAGTCCGGCCGCTGCCGGTCGAGCCGACCATCACCACCCGCCCGGCGTCGAATCCGGCGCGGTTGGCGTCGTCGATGAACGCGTCCGGGAGGCCGCGAAGCAGCGCTCCCGTGCCGAATTGGAGGACTCGCTCCGGGAGCGCTTCCAACGGAGGTGAAACGGAACGCCCCAGGCGGGGCAGATGGACGTCAGTGGGCATGCGACTTTACCGGTTAAGTCAATGATAGTACCCGCTGCGCGTCGGCGCAAGGGGCCCGGCTTCCATCTCGACCGCCCTCCAGACCGGGCACACCTCTCCTGCCGGAGGTCCGAACGGGGACGCTGCAGGCCTACAGCGTAGGCACGGTATGGTCCGTCACGAAGTCGACATCCAGAACGACATGGGCCTCCTCGCCGCGCTTCGGCCGCCCCTCGCCCTCGATCTCGCGGAGCAGCAGTTCGACCGCCCGCAGCCCCATCTCGCGCGTCGGCTGCCGGAGATAGGCGTCCGAGAGCGGGGCGAACACGCTGATCGCGTCGTCGCCGAACGAGACGAGGTAGACGTCGTCGGCCAGGCCCACCTCGGCGAGCGCGCCGTGGACCCCGATGCCGACCGGCTGCGAGACCGCGAAGACGGCCTTCGGCTCGGCACCTGCCGCGAGCAAGTCCCGCATGGCGCGGTACCCGAACCACTCGTCGAACCCGCCCGACACGATCCGGTCCTCGCGGACGGGCAGGCCGTGGGCGCGCAGGGCGTCCTCGTAGCCCGCCCGGCGCTCCCGGCCGATGCCCACCTCCCCGGTGCCGGCGATGTGGTAGATGTCGTCGTAGCCCAGCCCGATCGTGTGCTCGACGGCGCGACGGGCCGCCGCGCGGTCGTCCACGGTGACGCTGCCGAAGCCGAGGCCGTCGATCTGGCGGTCGAAGAACACCAGCGGGACCCCCTGCTGGCGGACGCGCTCGTAGATGCCGAGGTCGGGCGCCTCGCGCGACACCGACACCAGCAGGCCGTCCACGCGCATCGACAGGAGCCGCTCGATGTGGGTGCGCTCCAGCGCCGCCGACTCGCTCGAGACCGCCAGCAGGATGCCGTAGCCGCGCCGGGTCGCCTCCTCCTGGACCGCCTCGATCACGGACGAGAAGAACGTGTGGGCGATCTTCGGCACCACCACCCCGAGCGTGTGCGACCGGTTCGAGGAGAGCGAGCGCGCCACCAGGTTGGGCGTGTAGCCCATCTCGGCAGCTGTCTTCTTGACCAGCGCCCGCGTGTCCTCCGAGATGTCGCTGTGGTCGCGGAGGGCCTTCGAAACGCTCACCTTCGTCAGCCCGAGGCGGTCGGCGATGTCGACGAGGCGGACTTTTTTGACCATGTCTGGAGGCGTGAGCAGTGCGTCGGAGGCGAGTCGCCGCCCCCTCCCCTCAGGGGACGGAGAGACAATCGATCGAGCCGACCGTCACGTGGTTCGGACGTGTCAGCGATCGCCTAAGGTCCGACACGACGCTCAATACCCCAACAACCGCGGCAGCCACAGGCTCAGGGCCGGCACGAAGGTCACCACCAGGAGCGCCACCACCATCGCCAGGAAGAGCGGCACCAGCGGGCGCAAGACCTTCGTGATGGTCGTGTTCGCCACCCCCACGCCGACGAACAGCACCGCCCCGACGGGCGGCGTGCACAGCCCGATGCACAGGTTCAGCACCATGATGATGCCGAAGTGGATCGGGTCGATGCCCAGGCCGACCGCGATCGGCAGGAAGATGGGCGTGAAGATGAGCACCGCCGGCGTCATGTCCATGAACGTGCCGACCACCAGCAGCACCAGGTTGATCATCAGCATGATCGCGATCGGGCTGTCGGTCAGCGCCAGCAGCGAGGCCGTCACGTTCTGCGGGATGTTGGCGTAGGCCATGATCCACGACATGGCCAGGCTCGTCGCGATCAGCAGCATCACCACGGCCGTCGTCGTGGCCGAGTCGAGCAGGATGCGGGGCAGGTCGGAGACGGAGATCTCGCGGTAGACGAACGCGAGCACGAACGCGTAGAGCACCGCGACCGCCGCCGCCTCGGTGGCCGTGAACACGCCCCCCACGATGCCGCCCATCACCACGACCAGCAGAAACAGGCTCGGGATGGCCGAGACGAACCGGTGGGCCACCTCCCCGAACGAGGACCGCGCCTCGCGCGGGTAGCCGCGCCGGAGCGCGATCACGCTCGCGACCGCCATCAGCAACCCGCCGACGACCAGCCCGGGGACGTAGCCCGCCAGGAACAGCGACGCGATCGACACGCCGCCCGAGGCGAGCGAGTAGATGATCAGCACGTTCGAGGGCGGGATGATCAGCCCCGTCGTCGACGCCGTGATGTTGACCGCGGCGCCGAACTCGCGGTCGTAGCCCTCGCGCTCCATGACCGGCGCCATCACGCCGCCGATGGCGCTGGCGGCCGCCACGGCCGAGCCCGAGATGGCCCCGAACAGCATCGACGCCAGGATGTTGACGTGGGCCAGTCCGCCCGGCAGCGTCCCCAGGATGGACTTCGCCAGGTCGATCAGCCGTCGCGCGATGCCGCCGCGGTTCATCAGCTGACCGGCCAGGATGAAGAACGGGATCGCGAGCAGCGTGAAGCTGTCGAGCCCCGTCGCCATGCGCTGGGCGACCGTCGTGACGGCCGGGGCGGGCAGGATGCTGAGCATCATCGCCAGCACCGTCGAGATGCCGATGCTGTAGGCGACGGGCACCCCCAGGGCGAGGAGCGAGAGAAACGAGCCGGCGAGGACGGCGATGTCGAGCCACTCCATCAGGCGTCGGGGATCGGGGAGAAGGAAGCGGCGTCGGCGTCGCGGTTCACGTCGGCGGACTCGGCGAACGCCTCGGCGGTGGTCTCCAGCAGCACGGGGAGCGTCGGCGGGAGGCCGCGGAGCAGGCGCAGGCGCTCCAGGATGAACAGCGTCAGGTAGACCACGATCAGCACGCCGCTGACGGGCAACGCCAGGTACACCACGCCGAGCGGGACCTGCAGCGCGGCCGAGGTCTGCCCGAGCAGGAACGAGAGCGACACCAGGCGCGCCCCGCCGATCACCATCACGAACAGCGCGAACAGCGCCACGATGACGCCGACCACGATCCCGTGCCAGTGGAGCGCGCGCCCCGTCAGCGTCGTCCGCAGCAGGTCGATGGCGAGGTGCGCCCGCTTGCCGGTCGCGTAGGCCGCGCCGAAGAGGCCGACCCAGATCAGGAGGTAGCGCGCCAACTCGTCGGTGAACGAGCTCGGGCTGCTGAGCACGAAGCGCGTGAACACCTGCCACAGCACGTTCAGCACGGCGAGCGCCATCATGACCACGAGCGCCCACCCGAGGGCCGTGTCGAGGGCCGCCTTGATGCGGTACAGCGGATGCCGCTGCATCTCGGGGAGCAGCACGGAGGGGTCGCTACGCATCGGCGTCGGGGGTCGCAGGGGACGCCCCCTCGGTCGAGTCGGCCGGGGCCGTCCCCGAGGCAGAGGGGGTGGGGGTGGCACGGATGGCGTCCAGCACGCGCGCCAGCTCGGGGTCGGCGGCGTAGGCGGCCGTCATCTCGCGGACGTCGGCCTCGAACGGCGTCTTGTCGGCCGAGAGGACCTCCACGCCCGCCGCGCGGATGGCCGCGAGCGCCTCCTCGGTCGACTCCCGCCAGTACTCCTTCTGGACGACCGCCGAGGCGGCGGCGGCGGCCTGGAGCCACTCGCGCTGCTGCGGCGTGAGCCGGTCCCAGATCGTCGTGCTGACGATCAGCACGTCCGGGACGGCGGTGTGCTCGTCGAGGACGTAGTACTTCGCGACCTCGTAGTGGCGCGACGTGTAGAAGCTCGGCGGGTTGTTCTCGGCCCCGTCCACCACGCCCTGCTGCAGGGCCGTGTAGAGCTCGCCGAACGAGATCGGGGTCGGGCTGCCGCCCAGGGCGCGGACCATGTCCATCGCCGTCTGGCTCTCCTGGACGCGGATCTTCATGCCCGCGAGGTCGCCCGGCGTGCGGACGGGCCGGTCGACGGTGTAGAAGCTCCGGCTGCCCGCGTCGTAGAAGGCCAGCCCGCGCAGGCGGTACGGCTCGGGCGCGGCCAGCAGCTCCTCCCCGATCGGCCCTTCCAGGACGGCGAACCGGTGGGCATCCTCGCGGAAGACGAACGGCAGGCTCAGCACCTGGTACTCGGGCGAGAAGTTCTCCAGCACGCTCGACGACACCTTGGTCATCCCCAGCGAGCCGATCTGGAGCAGCTCCAGCATCTCGCGTTCCGACCCGAGTTGCTGGCTCGGGTAGATGTCGATCCGCATCGTCCCGCCGGATTCCTCGGCCAGCCGCTCGGCCATGAACTCCATCGCGCGGTGGACCGGGTGGTCGGTCGCGAGCGCGTGGCCCAGCTTGATGACGGTCACGTCCTGCTCGGCACCACACGCGGAGACCGCCAGCAGGGCGGTGAGCACCGCGAAGCGCTTCCAGAATGGGACGTGAGGGACGGGGGCGTGGGGCATGGGCTAGAGGGTGACGCCGTCCTTCCAGATGGCGATCTCACGATAGTCGTTGTCCTCGTTGCGGGCGCGGCGCTCGCCGCTGGCCGTCGCGCGGATCGTCTCGAACAAGTCGTCCGCCAGGCCGTCCATCGTGGTGGAGCCACTCAGGAGCACGCCCGCGTCGAAGTCGATCCAGTGAGGCTTGCGGGCGGCGATGTCCGAGTTGGTCGCGATCTTGAGCGTCGGCACCGGGAAGCCGAGCGGCGTGCCGCGGCCGGTCGTGAACACGACGACGGTGGCGCCCGCGACGACCTCGGCGGTGACCGAGACGCCGTCGTTGCCCGGCGCGTAGATGAGGTTGAGGCCCGCCTCGGTGGTGGGCTCGCCGTAGTCGAGGACCGCCGTGACCGTCGCCGTGCCGCCCTTCTGCGTGGCCCCGAGCGACTTCTCCTCGAGCGTCGTCAGGCCGCCGTCCTTGTTGCCGGGCGAGGGGTTCTCGTAGATCGGCTGGTCGTGGTCGATGAAGTACTGCTTGAAGCGGTTGATCATGCCGACAGTCGCCTCGAACACCTCGGGCGTGGCGGCGCGGTTCATGATCTGCTGCTCGGCCCCGAACATCTCGGGCACCTCGGTCTGCAAGACGGTCCCGCCCATCCCCGTCAGCCGGTCGGAGACGCGGCCCACGAGCGGGTTGGCGGTGATGCCCGAGAACGCGTCCGAGCCGCCGCACTTGACGCCCAGCACCAGGTCCGAGACCGGGCACGCCGTCCGCTCGTCGTGCTCCGCGATGGCGACCAGTTCCTCGACCATCTCCAGCCCCTCCTCGATCTCGTCGCCGACGAGTTGGGAGGTGAAGTAGCGGATCCGGCTCCGGTCCACGTCGCCGGCCCGCTCCAGGAGCGTCTCCAGGCGGTTGTTCTCGCAGCCCAGCCCGATCACGAGCACACCGCCCGCGTTGGGGTGGCGGATGAGGCCCGCCAGCACGCGCTGCGTGTAGCCCAGGTCGTCGCCGAGTTGGCTGCACCCGTAGGGGTGGGAGAACGAGTGGACGCCGTCGACGCGGTCGCCGAAGCGGTCGTTCGCCATCCGCGCGATGCGCTCGGCGGCGCGGTTCACGCAGGCGACCGTGTTGATGACCCAGATCTCGTTGCGCGTGCCGACGCGGCCGTTCGCGCGGCGGTAGCCCTGGAACGTCGGCACCTCGCCCTCAATGGGCGCGGGCGGAGCGACCGGGTGGTAGGCGTAGTCGTGGAGCTCGCCCAGCCCCGTCGCGAGGTTGTGCGAGTGGACCCACGCCCCGGCCCCGACCGCCTCGGTGGTGTGCCCGAGGTGGGCGCCGTACTTGACGATGTCGGCCCCGGCGTCGAGGTCGCGGAGGGCGATCTTGTGGCCCTTGGGCACGTCGTCGCGGAGCGTCACCTCCCCCTCCCCGACCGGCACGGTCGTCCCCGCCGCCAGCGGCTCGATGGCGACCGCGACATTGTCGTCCGGGTGGACCTGAAGCGCGAGGGGGGTCTGCATTCGCCGTCTTTACCGGTTAAGCGTTTCGTAAGATAGCGTCCGCCACGATTCGCGCAAGCGGTTCTCCTTCCGGCTGATTCTGCCCGGCGGCCGCCATTCTCCTCGCTGTGTGCGCGCCCTCCTGCCGCTCGCCTCGGCCGTCGCAGGTCGAGGCCTTCGCCCCCCGCATGTCTGACGCCATCCCGTCCCGCCGCCAGTTCCTCCAGGCCCTCGGGCTGGGCGCGGTCGCCGTCCACGCCAATCCGGCCGCAGCGCTGACCCCGCCCGCCGCTCTGCCGAGGCTGGGGCTCGCGTCGGACGGGGGCTCGATGCTCGGCGCCTACGGCGACTGGGCGGCCAGGCTGGCCCTCGACCCGCCGACGTTCTCGCTCCGCCGCGATGGCTGGCCGAGCCTCGACGACTGGCGGGCGCAAGCGCGCGACCGGCTGCTCGCACGGATCGCCCCGCCCGAACGCGGCGCCATCCTGACCCCGGAGGTCGTCCGCACCGTCGAGCATGACGGCTTGCACATCGAAGAACTGCGCTGGCGGATGCCGGTCGGGCCGCCCGTGGAGGCCGTCTTCCTGAAGCCCGCGGGGGCCACGGCGCCGCTGCCGGGCGTGCTCGCGCTCCACGACCACGGCGGCGACAAGGTCCACGGCTGGCGGAAGGTGGCCGAGACCGATGCGCCGCGCTCGCCGATGATCCAGCGCCACCTCGACTGGCTCTACAGCGGGCGTCCGTGGGCCAACGACCTCGCGAAGCGCGGATACGCCGTGCTCGCCGCCGACGGCCTGGCGTTCGGCAGCCGCCGGGTCCGCCTGGCTGACGTGCCGGAGCGCATCCGGGACGATCTTCCCACTGCCCCGCCAGTCTCCGAGGACGAGATCCGCGCCTACAACCGCTGGGCGAGCGGCTACGAGAGCACCTTCGCCCGGTCGCTGTTTTCGGCTGGCACCACGTGGCCCGGCGTCACCCTCGCCGACGACCGGACCGCGCTCGACGTGTTGTGCAACCGGCCCGACGTGGACGCCGGCCGTGTCGCCTGCGGTGGCCTCTCGGGTGGCGGCCTCCGGACGGTCTACCTCGGCGGCGTCGACCCGCGCGTGAAGGCGGCCTTCTGCGTCAGCATGATGACGACGTGGACCGACTTCGTGCTGAACAAGAGCCACACCCACACCTGGATGGTCTACGCGCCGCTCCTCCCGAATGAACTCGACTACCCGGAGATCCTGGGCCTGCGCGCGCCCCTGCCCACGCTCGTTCAGATGAACCGCCAGGACCGGCTGTTCACGTTCGCCGAGACCGAGCGGGCCGACGCCATCCTGCGCGACGTGTTCGAACGCGCGGACGCGGCCGACGCCTACACGGGGGCGGTCTACGACGGCGACCATGCCTTCCCGCTGCCCCTCCAGATCGACGCCTTCGACTGGCTCGACCGGACGCTCTGACTCCCTGCGTCTCTGATCTCGGCTTCGAGGCAGGCGGAGTCCGGTGTCGAGCCCCAGTCCTGACGCCCCTGCCCGCGCGGGGCGTCTCGGATGCGTAAACACATCGGGGGACGGGAACGAAGCCGTTCCCATCGCGCACCCTGTGAGGTCGTACCGTTCCACGGGGACCGTGCTTGTCTGGCCGATGGCCCCGACTGTCCCCTTCCCCCTCGATCATGCGCCTCGTTGCTCTCGGGCTTCTCGCCCTTGCCTTCGCCCTCCCGACCCAGGCCCAGACGCTCACCCGTCAGCAAGTCAACCGGCCCAGCCTGCGGTCGACGTTCGTCGTCCCGGCGCACAACGGCGAGGCCCGACGCGTGACGACGTACGCCCGGCGTCCGGCACAGCAGGGACGTCTCTCGCGTCGCTACCGCGGCCTGCGCGCCAACCGCACGGTCCGGTCCACCGAGGTCGGCTTCGTTCGGATGCCGGTCCGCGCCGCGCGCCCGATCCAGCGCACGGTCCGGACGCCGCGCCACGCGTTCGTTCGGCAGGGCGGCTCGTACTACCAGGTGCTCCCGCGTCGCTAGCGGCGCCCCTCCCCTTCCCCACGACGCGGGGGCCGAGGCACGGGTTCACCCCACCGTACCTCGGCCCCCGGGGTCGGTTCAGCAGCTACGCTTCGTCGGCGTACTTGACCGAGCAGCCGTAGGGCTGCGTGGTCGCCGGGTCGACGGACTGGCCCGCCAGGGCCGCGACGATGGCGGGCGTGACGTAGCCCGTCGCGCCCTCCAGGTCGGCGAGGTCCGAGGTCGGCCGGTCGTCGATGGCGCCGTTGTAGACCACGGTGCCGACGGCGTCGATCACGAACATGTGGGGCGTCGTCTTGGCCTCGTAGGCGCGGCCGACGGTGCCGTCCGGGTCGAGGAGTACCGCGGCCTGCTGCCCGCCCTCCTGTTCCGTCCGCGCGTTCATCACGTCGGGTTCGAAGTGGCCCTGCTCGCCGGGGGCCGACGAGACGATGGAGAGCCACACGACCCCGTCCGCCTCGGCCTGTGCCTGGAGGGCCTGCATGTTGCCGCCGCCGTAGTGCTTGCCGACGTACGGGCAGTCGTAGTTGAGCCACTCCAGCACGACCGTCTGGCCGCGGAAGTCGGCGAGCGAGTGCTCCGTGCCGTCGGTGTCGACGAGCGTAAAGGCTGGGGCCGTCGCGCCGGGCGTGGGCGCCTCGGCGGTCTCGACCGGAGCGTCGGGGGCCGCCTCGGGCGCCGGGGCGTCGGCGGGCTCGGAGGCACAGGCGGCCAGGAGGAGGAAGGAGAAGAGAGAGAGGGCGCGCATGGCGGTCGGGGTCAGAGGGAAGCGGTCTGGGGCGCGTGGGCGGCGATCGCGTCGAGGACGATGCCGGGCGTCAGCACCTCGGGGAGGAGAACCGGGTCGGCGTCGCCGCCGGGAAAGAACACGTAGAGCGGCACGCCGTTGCGCCCGAACCGATCGAGGAACGCCGTGATGGCCGGGTCCTGGTCCGTCCAGTCTGCGCGGACCGTGGTTACGCCCGCGTCCGCGAACGCCTGACGGACGGCGTCGGCGGTGAGCGTGGTCTGCTTGTTGACCTGGCACGAGAGGCACCACGTCGCTGTCACGTCGACGAAGACGGGCTCGCCGTCGGCCACCATCGCGTCGACGGCGGCGGCGTCAAACGGCACCCACGCCTCCTGGGGCGGTGCCATGGCGGTCGCCACCAGCGCGACCGCGCCCCCGACCGCCCCGAGGCCGAGGGTTCGGCCCAGCACCTTCGCGCGGACCGAGACGCCGTGGCGCGCGCTCCGCCCCCACGCCCAGGCGGCCATGCCGACCGTCACCAGGGCCAGCAGCAGAAGCGCCGCCGCGTTGAGGCCGAGCAGCCCGCCGAACACCCACACGAGCCATACGGCCGTCGCCAGCAGCGGGAAGGCGAGGCCGTGCTTCAACGTCTCCATCCACGGGCCCGGCTTCGGGAGGCGCGCGATCCAGGAGGGGCGGAACGACAGCAGCACGTAGGGCAGCGCCATCCCCACGCCGAGCGCTGCGAACACGGCCAGCGCCACCGCCGCAGGCTGGACGACCGCGAATCCGAGCGCGCCCCCCATGAACGGCGCCGTGCACGGCGACGCCACCACGACGGCCAGCACGCCCGACAGGAACGCGCCCCCGAGCCCCTCGTGCCGGTCCAGGTTGCCACCCGCCGACGCGAGCCGCTGTCCCATCTCGAATACGCCCAGCAGGTTGAGCGCCAGCCCCGTCATCAGCACCGCCAGCCCGGCGACGACGGGCGGGTAGCGAAGCTGGAAGCCCCAGCCCGCCCCACCGCCGGTGGCCTTGAGCGCGAGCAACAGGCCGGCCAGCGCCAGGAACGACACGACCACGCCCGCCCCGAATGCCAGCCCGTGCGCCCGGAGCGCCGCCGGGCTCTGCTCGCGGCCTCGCACGAACCCGAGGATCTTGATGCTCAGGATCGGGAAGACGCACGGCATCAGGTTGAGGATGAGGCCGCCCACGAACGCGAGGCCCAGCGCCGCCCACACCGTCAGCGACTGCCCCGGCCTCGGGGGCGTCGCGGCCGCCACTGCGCCGCTCACCGGCACGGCCAGTTCGATCGCCGTGTCACCGGCCACCAGGACGCCGGAGAGCTCAGCGGCCGGCTCGGTCGCGTAGTCGGACGCTGCCAGCCGAACCGCCCAGGCGCCGCCCTCGGCCGCGAACGCCTGCTCGGCGGCGTGATCCAGCACGCCCGACTGATCGACGAAGAACGTCGCGCCGTCGAGCGAGACGCCGTCGGGCGGGTTGAGCGTGAGCGCGTAGCTGCCGTCCACCCACGCTGCCGAAGCCGTCCAGTCGGCCGCCGAGGTGGGAAGGGCCGCGCGGGCCGCGTCGAGGGCGCCCGTCCGCTCGGTCACGCCGACGGGCAGCATGAGGGCGACGTCCGCGGAAGCGGGCAGGCAGACGTCGGCGCAGATGAGCCACGTGGCGGCGCCCGTCAGCGCCAGGTCGCCGGAGGCGCCATCCGGGACGACGATCTCCGTCAGGAACGCGGGCGTGCCGCCGTGGGCGTAGGAGACGAGCCCCGCGACCTCGTACCGGCTCGGGGGCGGAAAGCGGAGCGAGCCCGCCTCGGCACCCGTGGGGAGGGTCCAGTCGACCGCGACCGGCTGGCCGCTGTCGCCGGGGTTGATCCAGTAGATGTGCCAGCCCTCCTCGACCGTGATCTCCAGTGCCACGCCGAGCGTATCGCCCGGCGCGATCCGCGTGGCGTCGGCGACGAGGCGAGCGTCCGAATGGGGGCTGGGGTCCGGCTGGGCGACCGCGGCGGCGGCCACCAGCGCGAGGATCGGGAGAAGGAAGACGCGCATAGGGGCAAGAAACGACGGAAGGCAGCCCGGGGTCTCCCGACGCGCAGGATTCGCAGGGCCTTACGGACCCGTCCCCGATGCGTCGGGTACGACTGACTCCATTCTTGCTCGTCTCCCCTCTCCCCGCATGGCCGACCGCCGCGACGTCGACGCCCTCGCCCCTTCGATCCTCTCTTACCTGGAGAAGCATCCCGACCGCGCCTACCGCGCCAAGGAGATCTCCCGTGCGCTCGGGATCACGAACCAGGGTCGGTACCAGGCGCTTCTGGAGGCGTTCGACCGGCTCCGCGACACCAACCAGGTCGCGGTCCAGAAGGGCGGACGCGTGCAGCACCGCGGCAAGCAGAACGAGGCCGTCGGGCGCCTGTCCGTCACGACCCAGGGCTTCGGCTTCGTGACCATGGACGACGGCACCGAGTTCTTCGTCCGCCCCCGCCGCATGTCGACGGCGCTCCACGGCGACCGCGTCCGCGTGGCGCTGGCGGCCGAGAAGCGCAACAAGCCGTCCGACCAGAAGCGCGAGGCCGAGGTGATCGAGGTCATCGAGCGCGGCCGCAGCAAGACCGTCGGCACGTTTTCCACGACCGGCCGCTCCGGATGGGTGGTGCCGGACGACCAGCGCATCGCGCATGACGTGTTCGTGCTGCGCGACAACTGGAACGGCGCCAAGACCGGCGACAAGGTGGTCGTCACCATCGACGCCTTCGACGATCCGAAGGCCGCCCCCGAGGGCACCATCGTGCAGGTCCTCGGGCAGGCCGATGCGCCCGGCGTGGACGTGCTGGCACTCGCGATGGCGCTCGGCGCCCCCTCCGACTTCCCCGACGAGGTGGAGGCCGAGGCGCAGGCCATCGTGCCGGGCATCACCAAGAAGGAAGTCGCCCGGCGGCTCGACCTCCGCGACGAGCTGGTGTTCACCATCGACCCGGCCGACGCGAAGGACTTCGACGACGCCATCCACACCAAAGACCTCGGCAGCGGCATGACCGAGGTGGGCGTCCACATCGCCGACGTGAGCCACTACGTCCACGAGGGCGGCATCATCGACCGCGAGGCGTACGACCGAGCCACGAGCACCTACCTCGTCGACCGCGTCATCCCGATGCTACCGGAGGCGCTCTCCAACGGCGTCTGCTCGCTGCGTCCGCACGAGGACAAGCTGGCCTACTCCTGCATCATGACCGTCGACGGCGGCGGCCACGTCCACTCGTGGGAGATCCGCGAGACGGTGATCCACTCGAAGCAGCGCTTCGCCTACGAGGAGGCGCAGGCGGTCATCGACGGCGCCGACCACCCGATGAAGGAGGAGGTCCTGCGCGCGGCCGAGCTGGCCCGCACACTCACCCAGAAGCGAATGTCGGAGGGCGCCATCGACTTCGACGTGCCCGAGGTCCGCATCCGACTCGACGAGAGCGGCCAGCCGGTGGACGTGTACGAGAAAGCGCGCCAGGAGGCCAACCGGCTCATCGAGGAGTTCATGCTGCTCGCCAACCGGTCGGTGGCCATGGAGGCCTCCAGCCGCGAGGTGCCGTTCGTGTACCGCATCCACGACAAGCCGGACCGCGAGCGCATCAAGGCCCTCGCCGACTACGTGAAGACGTTCGGCCACAAGCTGCCGCACTCCGAGGGCGACGTGCAGCGGTCGAAGCTGAACGACCTGCTGCGGTCGGTCAAGGGCTCGCCCGAGGCGCCGGTCATCGAGCAGGCCGCCATCCGGTCCATGTCGAAGGCGGTCTACTCGCCCGACAACATCGGCCACTACGGCCTCGGCTTCGAGTACTACGGGCACTTCACGAGCCCCATCCGTCGCTACCCGGACCTCATCGCGCACCGCATCCTGAAGCGGATGCAGGACCAGCAGGACGGGAAGATCCCGACCGAGGAGACCCTGGCCGCGCAGTCGGAGCACTGCTCGGCGCGCGAGCGCGAGGCGACCGAGGCCGAGCGCGAGTCGATCAAGCTGAAGCAGGTCGAGTACGCCGCTGCCCACCTCGGCGACGAGTTCGACGGCATCGTGGTCGGCGTGACCAAGTTCGGCGTGTTCGTCCAGATGACGAAGCTACTGGTCGAGGGTCTCTGCCACGTCCGCGAGATGGACGGCTACTGGGAGTACGACGAGCGCCGCTACACGCTGGTCTCGAAGAGCCACGGGCGGCGGATCCGCGTCGGCGACGCGTGCCGCGTCCGCATTGCAGCGGCCGAGCCCTCGACGCGCCGCGTGGACCTCGCCTTCGTCGAGATGCCCGGCCGGCCGGAGGAGGGAGCGCCGAAGCGCAGCAGCAAGGCCAGCCAGCGGACGGACAAGCGCAAGACGCGTGGTGCGCGGCGCAAGAAGCGGTAGTCCGGCCCGGCCCGCCTCGGTGCCGAGGCGGGCCGTCTCATGCGACGTGCAGGCCGGCGCTCGCGCGTCGAGCGGGGCCAACTGGTGCGCACAAGGTGCTGTGTTGTATTCTCTTCACCCACCTTTTCCACGCATCCCCTCCTGCTGTTATGCGCCTGTTCGTCGCGGCCCTCGTTCTTCTGACCCTGCCTGGATGTGTCTCCTTCTCTGAGACCCAGCGTGCCCAGGTCGAGGATGCGCGCTCGCTCGTGTCGCGTGTTGTCGAGGATCCTCGGTTCGAAGCGGTGCTCCTCGACATGGGAGCGAACGACGAGATCGAGTGGGAGGGTCGGCTCGCGTCGGGCCTGACGGAGCGCCCCGCCGACCCAACCCGTTGGCTCGTCGACCGCTACAAAGAGGCAGGCGCACCACAGACCGAAAACATCCGGCCCTACGTCCCCTATCTGGGCTTCTGGCCGCTGAGCAAGACTCGGGCAGCCGCGGGGTACGGCTCGGATGAGATCAAGTTGAACGTCGTGTACCTCGAACGCCCGACGTCGCGCATCGTCCGTGACCCCATCTCGATCGCCAACACGCTCGTCCACGAGAGCGCCCACACGTTCGGGCAGGTCCACGGGGACTCTCAGGAGGCGAGCGTCAACGCGTGCGACGCGGCGTACGTGGCCGGCACCCTCGCCGAGGCTCTCCTCCGCTCCGACGCCGCCGGAGGGGCCATCGGGGAGAAGGAGATCTCGTCGCCGGTCTGCTCGGAACTCTCGGAGCGGCTCCAGGCCCGCGGCGTGCTCCGGTAGAGCGCGCCTTCCTGTGAAGCAGGCAAGAAGCAGAGGCTGGGATCGTTGACGGGGCTCACCCCCGGGGCCCACCCACCCCTGCCATGCGAACCCTCACTCTGCTTTCGCTGCTCGCCCTCGCGGCCTGCGCGGACGACCCTGCGTCCTTCGCCGACGCCACCTACGACCCCGTCTCTATGGCGGAGGCCCCGGAGTCCACTGTGGACCTCGCCGGGGCCGACCTTGACGAGGCCTCTGCCGAGGCAGACGAAACCGCTGCTCGCGCACCGTCCGCCCCGCCGCTCTCCGACGCCGCCTTCGCCTCGCGGCTGCTCCGACGCTCGGCAGACCTCCGCGTCTCCACCGAGACGCACGACGAGACGCTCCGCGCCGCCCGCGCCGTCGCCGCCCGCTACGGTGGCATGGTCAGTGGCGAGGACGGCTCGGCCCACGACGGCGGCAGCGCGATGACCACCCTCACGCTCCGCGTCCCGTCGGACCGCTTCGACGCCGCGCTCGACGCGCTGGCTGCCCTCGGCACCGTCGAGTCCCGCGCCGTGACCGTGGACGACGTGACCGCGCAGGTCGTGGACGTGGAGGCCCGCCTCCGGGCCAAGCGCGCCGCCGAGGCGCGCTACATCGGCTTCGTCGCCCAGGCCAGTTCGGTGTCCGAGATGCTGGAGGTGCAGGCGCGACTGGACGCCGTCCGCGCCGAGATCGAGTCGATGGAGTCGCAGGCGCGCGCGTTGCGCGGCGGCGTGACGCTGGCCACGATCCGCGCCACCATCGTCGGTCCGGCGACCGTGGCCCCACTGCCCCCGGCGCCGGGCCTGTTCGCCCGCGCGGCGGACGCCATCGCGGTGGGCTGGCACGGCGTGCTGGCGGTCGTGTTCGGCCTGCTGCCGCTGTGGCCCCTCGCGGTCCTCGGCACGGTCGGCTACGCCGTGTGGCGGCGGCTGTCGCCGCGCGTCGCGGTCTAGCGAACGTCTCCGGGTCGGCGGAAGATGGCGTGCGTGACGCCGTCCTCCTCCGTCGGCTCTTCGGCCGTCACGAGCTCAGCCGCCTCGGCGAGCGTGTAGAGGTCGTCGGGCCGGGCCGTCTCGACCCAGATCCACCCGCCGGGCTTGAGGACGCGGGCCGCCTCCACGAGTGCGCCGCCCAGGTCATGATCCGCACGCGCCGCGAGCACCGCCCAGTCCGCCCAGGCGTCCGGGTAGCCGAGCGCGTCGGGAGCCCCGGTGGTGACGCGGCGCCGGGCCTCGTCGGCGCCGAGCGTCGGCGCGAGGGCCTCGCGGGCCGGGCCGACTTCGGCCTCGGTGCCCCACACGTCGAAGCCGAGACGCGCCAGCGGATCCAGGTGTCGCCCCGCCCCACAGGCGAGGTCGATGACGCGAGCGCCCGGCGGCACCGCGGCGAACGTCCGGAGGAGCGCGTTCGAGGGCGACACGGGAGCGCTACGCCGTCGGAGCGCGGCCTGCCTCGCCCTCCTCGGCAGCAGGAATGCCGTCCGGCGGGAAGGCCGGGCCGTCGAGGCGCCAGGTCCGCGTGGCGACATGGCGGTGGCAGGACGGGCAGGCGGGCACGCGAGCGCGAACGCTCGTCGAGACGAGGTCCGGAGCGTCCCCTCCAGCCAGCCCATCGCCCCCCGCGAGCACGTCGGGCTCGACGTGCGTGGCAACGCATTCGGCCAGCGCGTCGATCAGAAGCGGGTGGCAGTTGAGGCCACTCGTGACTTCGAAGTGCGAGATGCCCTCCTTGGCAGCCACGTCGCGCGCCGTCACGTCCAGCACGTACGCCGTGTCGACGCGGTCGGAGAGGAAGGAGATCGGGACCACCAGCAGCGCCGACGCGCCTTCGTCGCCGAGGTCGGCCACGGCGTCGCCGAGGCGGGTGCCGATCGAGCGGCCGAACCCGACCGGCGGCAGGAACGCCACCGTCGAGGCCCGGTCGTCGGTGCGCGCGTCGAGGACGGCGCGGACGGTCGCCTGAACGTGGCAGCAGTACGGGTCGTCGAGCGTCTGGAGGTGCCGCTTCAGCGCACCGTGCGCGGCGAACAGGATCTGCACCCGGTCGCGGACCTCGCGCGGGAACCGCTGGAGCCCCTCGTCGATCCGCTCGTTGATGGCGCCGATGAGCTTCGGGTGGGTGGCGTACTCCGAAACGAGCGCCGTCGGCACCGAGGTCGTGCCGTGGGCCTCCCAGTACGACAGCGCCGACCCGGCCATCGAGGCAGAGAAGTGGGGCTGGAGCGGAAGCAGGATCACTTTCGTGACGCCGTCCTCGGCCATCCGACGGCGCGTCGTCTCCATGGACGGGTCCCCATGGCGCATCGCGACGTACGTGCGGTAGATCGCGCCCGTGGTGGGACCGAAGCGCTCGTTGAGGTGGCGCTCCAGGACACCCGCCTGCTCAGAAACGTGGCGCCGAAGCGGGCTAAAACCGCCGATCATCTCGAAGGAGCGCCGGAGGGCCTGCCCCTGACGACGCGCGAGCATCTTGGCGAGGCGGGGCCGCAGCACACGCGGCACGCGGAGGTCCACCTCGACCGGATCGAGGAGCCGGCTCTCCAGAAACGGCACCACCGCGTCCGGCTGGAGCGGCCCGCCGAGTTCCATCATCACCACCCCCACCACGTCGCCAGACGAGACGCGCACCGTGCCCTGATTGTAGGCCTTGCCGGTCAGAACGGCTCGGTCCGGACGATACGAACGCAGATAGGCGAGCGGTGTCATTCAGAAGCGGGCGGAGGGGCGATCGATCAGGGCGCCCCTGAGGGCACGGAGGTCAATTAACTGCCCACGACGACACCTCATGTCGGATCTCGTTGAAGACTGCATCGCCTCCAACCGGATTGACGGCGGCTCCACACCGCCGCACTGCGGCATCCCGGCCCGCCGCACTGGCAGGGCTCTGCGCCGTTACACCGTCGCCACGATCCCGGCGACGCGCTTTTTGAACGGAGGCGAGGTGACCTCCGCCCAGAGGTCAGCGAGGTCGTTCAGGGCGTCGGCGTGGCCACCGGCGTGACGCTGGCGCACCTCCACGGCGGCCGCCTCGGCCGCTCCGAGCGCCTCCGACAGGTCGCCGACCGCGCGGCCTCCGGACGGCTCCACGAGCGAAAGCACGAACCGCAGCCCGCTCAGTGCCACCGCGAAGTGTGAGGCGAGAGCCGGGGTCGGCGTCCTGAGGTCGTCCTCGAGGGCCCGGATGGCCTCGAACCGACTCCAGACGGCCGAGCCGAGCATGTGACGGAGGCGCGTCGGCGAGGGCGCGTCTCCCGGCGCCCCGACGAAGTCGTCGGCCAGCGGCGCGTCGTCGCTGCGGCGTGCCCCATCGGCCGACTGGGCAGCGAGGCGCTCGACGAGGCGGTGCGCGCGGCCCCCCCAGGGCTCGCGCCCGCCGCGGAGCCGCTCGGCGGCGGCGTCCAGCGTCGCCGTGGCCTGCCGCACGAGATCGGACCGCCCGCCCTCCGCGAGCGCGACGCGCGCCGTCTCCAACGCCTGATCGAGGTCGACCGCCAGGGGACGGATGGCCGCGACCAGCCGGTCGCCCGCCGCCGCTGGCAGCGCGTCGCCGAACGTCTCCACGGTCATCCGCAGCCCGTGCGCGGCGACGAGCAGCCGACGCGCGGCAGACGGCGCCTGGGTGTCGAGGAAGCGGGCCGCCTGCTCATCGAACACGGCGACGGCGTACGCGAGCATCGCCTCGGCGGCGGCGAGCAGCGGCGTGTCCCCGTCGAGCTTCGGGCGGACCAGCCCCGGCACCGCCTCCGGGCCTCCTGCCTCTTCAGCAGCAGGAGTCGGACGCGGCGAAGTCGCCGCCTCGGCGCGAGCAGACCGGCGGAGTCGGCTCAGGTCGACCTCCGAGAACGGGTCTTCTTCTGCCGTCCGCGGAGACCGGGCGGGCGTGACTTGCACCGGCCCCAGCACCACGGGGTACGGATTCCGGGGCGGCGACGGCACCGACAGCCGGTCCGTGAGGGGCACGGGCCGGGGCGACTCCGGCGCATCGAGGTCGACCTCTTCGTCGGCCCCGGTGTGGCCATCGAAAAAGGGGGTGTCCGGGAGCGTGGGGCTGAACAGGTCGAGCAGGTCCGCCATGTCGAGCGCCTGCGTCGGGTCCTCCAGGTCCCGACCCGCGAGGCCGTCGCCCTCGGACCCACCCGGGCGTGGCGCAGCGGCTTCGGCGGGAGCCTCGACCGGCGGCAGCGGCGCACCGGATGTCACGGATGAAGGGACGGAGGGCGGCGTGGACGTCGCGAGGGACGCCCGGCGGGGCGGGGCCGGATCGGGGTCGAGCACGCCGAGGCGGACCTCCCGAAAGCGCTCCCGCCAGAACTGGACGCGCGCCATGCTCAGGCCCGTCTGCGACGCGATCGTGTCGGGGCGGAATCCGCGGGCGTCGAGCAGAAGGACGTGAGCACGGCGGCGCAGCGACGGGTCGTCGCCGAACGCCACGACCTCCTCGAGTTGGCGTCTCTCCTCGGGGAGCAGGAGCGCGGGCTCGGCCAGTGTGCGCCGCATGCGCAGGATGCCTCGCTCGAAGGCCGACTGCTCGACCGCCTCCAGCCCGCGAGCCTCGAACACCGGCCCGACTAGCGCCAGCACGTCCGCCCCGGAGGCCGAGACGATCTCGACCTCGTTGGACACCTCACGGGCGCCGGGCACCTCGTACACGACCACGTCGAACGAGAGCCGCCCCACCGGGATGGGGCCGTCGAACACCCTCCGCGGCGTCCGGTACTGCCGGAGGGTGAGCAGGGGGCGCAGCGCGTCCTCGCCGATGGCGGCACGCACCGTGTCCGCGACGACGCTCGGCGGCAGATCGAGCGGGGCATCGCCGACCGGCTCCTCCAGGTCCACCTCGGCCGACGCCTCGGCACTCTCGCCGAGCGTCCGCAGTGAGGCACCGACGCGGCCCCCTTCCTCTCTCACCCGGAGCCCCAACCCGCGCCGCAGCAGCTCGCCGTCGTCGGTGTCGTAGTACCGATCCAGCACCCGGACCGGAGGCTGCGGCTCCAGCCGAAGCCCGCCGATCTCGGCGGCCTGGACGAGGACCGAGAACGGCCCCGGTCGACGAGCGACGTAGGTGATGGGGGGCATGGAAGGGGGACGGGCGCCCGTGTCAACATAGCGCCCAAACGGCCCATTTTCGGGCACTGTGAATATCTAGGAGCCGCGCGGGCGACCCGACGGAAGGCATGTGAACGGAGCCCGCGGGGTGGACGGCCGCGACGGAGACGCCTGTGCGCGGGGTAACGACCCCGTGCTCACGCCGCCCCCGCCAGCGCCTCGGCTTCGGCGACCAACACCTCCACGGCGTCGAGGCCGCGGTCCCAGAAGCCGGGGTCGCGCAGGTCGATGCCGAGGCGGCCGACCAGCACGTGCGGCCAGTCGGAGCCACCCGCGGCCAGCAGGTCGCGGTACTGCCGCGCGAAGCCCTCCCCTTCAGACTGGTAGCGCGCGTACAGCGCCAGCACCAGCAGCTCGCCGAAGGCGTATGCGTAGACGTAGCCCGGCGTGTGGACGAAGTGGGGGATGTAGCTCCACCACATCCGGTACCCCTCGGTCAGCGTCACCGAGTCGCCGTAGAGGGCCGCCTGGGTGCTCATCCAGTGGTCCGCGAAGTCGTCCACGGACAGCTCGCCACGGTCGCGGCGGTGAGCGTGGATGCGCGCCTCGAAGCGGTTCATGGTGACCTGCCGGAAGACGGTCGCCATGGTGTCGTCGATCTTCTCGACGAGCAGCGCGAGGCGGTCGGCGGGGGCCTCCAGGCCGGCCAGCGTGCGCTGGAACGTCAGCATCTCGCCGAAGACGGAGGCCGTCTCGGCGGTCGTCAGCGGCGTGTCGGCGTGGTAGACGCCCTGCTCGCGCGCGAGGTACTGGTGGACGCCGTGGCCCAGCTCGTGGGCGAGCGTCTGCACGTCGCGGAGCTGGCCGGTGTAGTTCATCAGGATGTACGGGTGCGCGCTCGGCACGGCCCCGTGGCTGAACGCGCCGCCCCGCTTGCCCGCCTCCGGTGGCGCGTCGATCCAGCGCTCCTCGAAGAAGCGGTCCACGATGCTCCCCATCTCGGCGTCGAAGTCGGTGTAGGCCGCGGTGACGGTCGCGCGGGCCTCGTCCCAGGGGACGAACGCAGCCACCTCCGCCGTCGGCGCGTAGCGGTCGTAGTCGAACAGCTCGTCCAGCCCGAGGAGGCTCCGCTTGAGGCGGTAGAACCGGGCGACCAGGTCGTAGCGCCCCGTGACGGCCTCCACGAGCGCGTCGACGGAGGCCGCGTCGATCTCGTTGGCCTCGTTGCGACTCGCGATCCACGAGTCGTACCCGCGCAGCTTGTCGCTCGACGCCTTGTCGGCCAGGATGGTGTTGAACACGTAGGCCAGGGGGCGCTGGAGGTCGGCCAGCCCCTCGGTCACGCCCGCGTGCACGTCTCGGCGAAGGCCGCGGTCGGCGTCGTGCAGCTTGGACGTCGCCTGCTGGAGCGGCAGCGCCTCGCCGCGCACGGTGAAGCGCGCCGCGCCGAGCGTCTCGTCGAAGAACCGGTTCCAGGCGCTCCAGCCGGTCACCGACTTCTCGGAGAGGATGCGCTCCTCGGGCTCCGAGAGGACGTGGTCCCGTGCCTCGGTCTTGAGCTCCAGGTAGTGGCGGTACGGCGCGAGCACGTCCTCCTCGATGAGCGCGCGGGTGTGCTCAGGGTCCATCCGCGCCCACTCCACGTCCACGAACAGCAGCTCCTGTCCGATCCGCGAGTACGCCTCGCGGACGCGCTGCAGCCGTGCCCCCGCCTCGGCCGACTCGGTGTCGGTGCTCCAGGCGAGGTAGGCATAGGTGTAGGCCCGGCCTGCGCGGTCGTGGACCTCGGCGAGCGCCGCGAAGGCCTCCGCCAGCGTCGCCGCGTCGAGCGTGGCGAGGGTCCCGCGATAGCGCCCGGCCAGCGCGAGCGCGTCCGCCTCGGCCAGGTCGAGGTCCGCCGCGAGGGCGTCGTCGGAGGGGTAGAGATCGGAGAGGTCCCAGCGGACCTCCTCGGCACCGGTCAGGACGGCGGGTTCGGCAGACATGAAGAGTCGAGATGGGGAATTTCCCCGCAGGGACGGACGGGCCACGGGAGCCGAGCGACGGTACCTTCCAGCGTGGGTCGGCTGGCGTCGAAGGGCGATGCCAAAGGTACGGCCCCGCACACATGCCAATTCCCCCATGGCCAAGGTCCAGGAACTCACGTCCATCGCCGACGCGGACGCGATGTTCGCCGCCTCCAACGAGGCCCCCGTCTATCTGTTGAAGCATTCCATCGCGTGCCCCATCTCCGCCCGCGGCCAGATGGAGTTCGTCGGGATGGAGGGCGACGACGACCCCGACATGTACGCCGTGGTGGTCCAGTACGCCCGCGACGTGTCGGCCTACATCGCCGAGCAGCTCCACGTCCAGCACGAGACGCCGCAGGCGATCCTGATCCACAACGGCGAGGCCGTGGACGTGAAGAGTCACGGCTCGATCCGCCTCGGCGCCCTCCGCGAGGCCGCCGCCGCGCTCTCGGCCTAACCCGGTGACGCGTCTCGCCTTCCTGCTCTCCGCCCTCGTCGCCTTTCCGGCGTGCGGCCCCGCCTCGCCCCCCGAGGCCGACGGTCCCACGCGCGAGGCCGCCCCGCGGGTGACCCTCCCCACCGCCGACGGACCGGTCGACCTCGCCTCCCTGGTCGGCCGACCGGTCGTGCTCCACTTCGCCACCGCCGACGACGCCGACGCCTGGGCCTCGCTCGCCGACGCCCTCGGCGACCTCGAAGCCGCCGGGGCCGCCGTCGTCGCGGTGACCGTCGACGGCGCCGAGGACGAGGCCGCACGCGCGTTCGGCTACGACGGCACCGCGCTGGCGGTCGTGGTGGACGGCGAGGGCACCGTCCGTGGCCGCATGACGCCGCACTCCGGCGACGACCTGTTCGCGCTCGCGGGGCCTGTGCTCGCCGAGGTGGACCTCGCCTCGACAGTCTCCTGGGAGGGCGCCGACACGCTCGACGGCCTCACCGAGGCGGGCGGCGTGGTGGTGGACGTGAGCGAGGCAGGCGACCCGGTCCTCGACGCCGACCTCCACATCGCCGCCGACACCCTCGCCGCGCGCGACCTCCCCGCCGACCTCGGCACGCCGCTCGCCTTCATCGGCCCCGACGCGGCCGAGGCGGCCGAGCGCGCCACCCGGTGGGGCTACGCGGCCGTCTTCGTCGCCGACGCCGAGGGCGACCTGACGCCGGTCGAGCCCGAGATCCGACCCGCAACGGACCGGCCGATTCGTACGGGCGGCGTTCGGGGATAGGCGGACGCGTCCCCTCATCCCATGGACTCCGTCACCGAGCGAGCACGTCGGGCGGAGTCGGTCGCTGTCGCGCAGGCCGTCCTCCTCGGAGACCTCGACGCGGTTCGAGGGGCATGGGGGCTCAGCCGTCTTCGACACGACTGGGAGGCGGAGGACGACCCGGACTTCCTGTTCATGAGTGGCGTCGCGTCGGAGACCGACGGTTTCCCACTCGGCCCTGAGCGGTCGCACTGGCATCCGTCCGCACTCGCCAGGAACGATGCCGAGTTGGCCGAGGTCATCGCGTGGTGGGACGCGAGCGTGCGAGAGGCATGCCGCCGGATCGTGGATCGGTACGGACCGACGGTACTGGGGCCTGTTGCGCGCTGAGTGCGTCCCCGGGTCGGCTGAGGGTTTCCTGAGGATCGGCCGGATGGCTCGCTGGCGAAGGATCCCCCCTTCCGGTCTGGCTGCGGACGGGTCGATGTTGAGCCTCCCACCACAGCTCTGGCCCATGACCTCCGACCTCCGCATCGTCGGCCTCTACGAAGACGCCGTCTCGACCTCTCACGCTGGCGACAGCATCACCTCCATCGTGCTGCGTCTCTCCGCCGCGCCCGACGAGGCCTGGGTCGAGGCCTTCCACCACGAGTGGGCGCTGACGAGTTACCCGCGCAAGCGCAACGCCCGCATCGGCGCGGTCAAGGTCCCCGGCACCGCCGACGCGCGGCGCGGGCTGGTGCTGTTCGCCTCCCCCGAGGACTACGTCGCCCACCACAAGCGGTACCTCGAGGACGCCGTGCTCCGCGCCAACGACCGCGTCCGCCAGAAGCTCGACCAGCGGGACGCCACCATCGCCGAGGCCGCCCGCACCATCCGCGAGATCAACCGGACGTACTACGGCGACGCGCCTCCCAGCCCGACGGTGCGGGCTGCGCCCGGCACGCCGATCGTCCGGCTGGCGGTGTAGCCGCACCCGAGGTGCCGGAGGCGGGACTCGAACCCGCAGGGCTTTCGCCGGCGGATTTTAAGTCCGCTGTGTTTGACCAGTTTCACCACTCCGGCGGGGAGCCGCATCGGCGGCGGCGGTCCGGGCGTAAGCTACGCGCCCGACAACCGCCCCCATGCCCGACCGTCTCCGCGACCACGCCCACGCCGTCGCCGCCCGCTCGCACGTCCCGTACGTGGGCCCCGGCGTCGGCGCGGCCGTGCTGCTGGCCGACGGCCGCTGGGTGGACGCCGCACGCATCGAGGTCGCCTCGTTCCCGCTGTCGATCCCGGCGCTCCAGGGCGCCCTCGCGCTGGCCCTCCTGGCGCGCACGACGGTCGTCGCCGTGGCCCGCAGCACGGCCTTCGCCCCTGCCGACCTCGGTGTGATCGCGGAAGCAGCGGGCGGCTCGTGGCACCTCGCCGCCCCCGACCTCGCCGTCCGCGACGAGGCCGACCTGCCCGCCGTGGGCGACCGGGTCGCGTCCGTCACCGAGGTGGGCGCCCTGACGGCCGAGGCGGGCGCCGCGCTCGCTCTCGAAGCCTCGCGTGCCGCCGTCGTCCCGGCCTCGGACTTCCCCGTCGGCGCCGCCGTCGTGGACGAGGCCGGGCGGGTCGTGCTCGGGGCCAACGTCGAGGTCCCGACGGATTGGACGCGCGGGCTCTGCGCCGAGCGGACCGCCCTCGTCGCCGCCGTCGCCGCGGGCCTCGGTCCGATCCGGACGCTCTACGTGGCCTGCGTCAAGGCGCCCGGCGGGACGCCCTGTGGCGGATGCCGGCAGGTGATCGCCGAGTTGGCCCCCGACTGCAGCGTCGTGCTCTGGCGCGACGGCGAGACGCCGGACCTCACGACGCCCGCCGCCCTTCTGCCCGGCGCCTTCGACGGCCGCGCGCTGGGGCGATGACGGCAACGACACGCTCTGAGTGGCGCGCTGGAGACCAGAGTAGCGTGTTGCGTACTGCGGCCAGCAATCGGTCCCGTGATATGGAACACGCACCCTGTCCCCGGAACCCTCCGAGAGCGGAGGGGAATGCAATCCGGCCCCGTGCCCCCCGTTCCGCCGCTCTCCCCTCTCACTCGTGGACCTGACCTTCACCGTCTCCCCCGTCGTCCTGGCGGTCAGCGCCGTCGCCGCGGGGGCGCTCGCGTGGTGGAGCTACGGCCGGAGCACGCCCGCCGTCTCGGGTCCCCGGCGGGTCGGGCTGGCCGCGCTACGGTTTGCGGCGCTCTTCCTGGTCCTGCTGCTGCTCGTGGACCCGGTCTGGCGACGCATCACGCGCACTGGCGAGCCGCCGCTGCTGGCCGTCCTCGTCGACGACAGCGAGAGCCTCCGCCTGGGGCCCGACGGCGCCACCCCGGCCGACCGCGTCCGCGCCGCCCTCGACGGCCTCCCCGCCGACGCCGCGCTCCGCTTCTACCGCTTCTCGTCCGACGCCACCCCGTCCGGCGCCGAGTTGCCCGGCGACAGCCTCACGTTCGCGGGCGAGCGGACCGACGTGGCCGCGGCCCTCTCGCGCGTCGAGGCCGACTTCGCCGGACGCAACCTCCGCGGCGTGGTGCTGGTCTCCGACGGGCGTGTGACCGACGGGCGCAACCCGGCCTACCTCGCCGAGCGCTTCCCGGTGCCCATCCACACCGCCGTCGCGGGCGACAGCATCTCCTCGCGCGACGTGCGGCTGGAGCGCGCCGTGACCAACGACGTGGCCCGTGTCGGCAGTCCGCTTCCCATCCAGGCAGGCCTCCGGGCGACGGGGTACGAGGGGCAGACGACCGCCGTCACCGTCTCCTCGGGCGGCACCGTGCTCGCCCGCCAGACCGTCGCCGTGCCCGCCGACGGCGCCGAGGCGGTCGTCGATCTCAGCATCACGCCCACCGCGCCGGGCGTCCGCCGCTACACCATCGCCGTCGCGCCGCTCCCCGGCGAGGCGACGACGCGCAACAACAGCCGCACCGTCACGGTCCGCGTCCTCGACGACGACCGCCGCGTGCTGCTGGTCGCCGCCGGGCCCAGCCCCGACCTGGCCGCCCTCCGCGCGGTCCTCGACGCCGACGACTCCATCGACCTGACCGTCCGCACCCAACGGTCGCCGGGCCAGTTCTACGAGGGCGCCCTGCCCGACGCCGTGGGCCGGTTCGACCTGCTCCTGCTGGCGGGCTACCCCGGCGCCGCGGCCGACCCCGGCCAGTCCCAGCGCCTCGCCGAGGCGGTCGCGGGCGGCCTCCCGGTCGTCTTCGTGCAGACCTCGGCCACCGACCTGTCGCGCCTCAGCGCGGCCTTCGGCGACGTGCTGCCGGTGGCCGCGGCGCAGGTGCGCGGCGGCGCCGTCGAGGCGGCCCTGGCGCCGACCGCCGCGGGCGAGGCGCACCCCGTCTTCGATGGCCTGGGCGTCGCCCCCGCCCGCCTCAGCGCCCTCCCGCCGCTCGCCGTCTCCCCGACCCGCTGGGCGCTCCAGCCCGGCGCGCGCGTCCTCGCCACCGTCCGCCGCGGCACCGCGACGCTCGACGTGCCGATGCTCGCCCTCCGGCAGAACGGCGCTGTCCGCTCGGCGGCGCTTCTCGGCGCAGGCTCCTGGCGCTGGCGCACGCTCCCCGACGACCTCGACGACCTCCGGGGCGTCTACGGCACGCTCGTCGACCGGCTCGTCCGCTGGACGACCGCCACACGCGACCGGCGGCCCGTGCGCGTCCGCCCCGACCGCGCGCTGTTCGGCGAGCGCGACCGCGTCACGTTCACCGGCCAGGTCTACGGCGAGTCGCTCGCCCCCGTCGACGACGCCCGCCTGGAACTGTCCGTCCGCGCCCCCGGCGGGGCCGTCGAGCGCGCGACGATGCGCCCGCTCGGCAACGGCCGCTACGTGGCCGACCTCGGCGTCCGCCCCCCCGGGGCCTACACGTTCACCGCCGAGGCCGCGCGCGGCGGCCAGCGCCTCGGCGACGACCGCGGCACCTTCGGCGTCGGTCGCCTGGCGGCCGAGTTCCGCGAGCCCGGCGCCGACCCGGCGCTCATGCGGCAGGTCGCGACCCGCTCCGGCGGCTCGGTGGTCGCCCTCGACACGCTCGGCGCGTTCGTGGACGGCCTCCGTCAGTCCGGTGCCCTCGCCGACCGCCCGCTCGTCCGCGAGGAGGAGACGCCGCTGCTCACCCTCAGTTGGCTCCTCGCCGTCGCACTGGGACTGCTCACCATCGAGTGGGTCTGGCGCAAACGGATCGGGATGGTGTGACCTCGCGCGCCTGGGCACCGAGCCCGAGCGAGCGCTTGCCTACCGCCGCGACGCGCGCCAGTGGCCGGCCACGCCCAGCACGGTGACCACCAGCGCGTACAGCATCGAGGCGGTGATCCACGACGGCCGCTCGCCCAGGTGACCCGTCAGCGCCAGCACTCCCGCGGGCAGGTAGAACATCAGCACGCGCAGGAAGCCGCCGACGGCGCGTCCCACGGCGAAGAGGGCCCGCACCAGCCCGTCCAGGCTCCACCCGGACAGCTTGCCGGGGATGCGCGCCACGCGCTCGACCGCCTCCACGATGCCGTCGTTGAAGTCCTCGGCGAAGTCCGCCGACCAGTCCCCGAACGTCTCGATGGCGTGGATCAGGCGAGACATCGGGAGAGAGGCGGACCGGGCTCAGTGAACCCACGGTATCGCTCCGCGCGCTCCCCGCCTGTATCCTCCCGATGGACGGTGTACGGAGCGTGACAACACGGGACGAGGGACCGGATGCAGCCGCCTCCCCCCGAGCCCTACCGGCCCATCCCCCGTCCGATCCGGCCCCAACGCGGGTGCCCGGCCTCATCGTCCCAGGAGAAGTACACCACGACTGCCTTCCCGATGAGGTGGTCGAAGGGCACGAACCCCCACGTCCGGCTGTCCGCCGAGTCGTCGCGGCTGTCGCCCAGCACGAAGTAGTAGTCCTGGCCGAACGTGTACGTCTCCGCGGGACGGCCGTCGATCAGGAAGCCGGTCGCTGTCCGCTCAGTCTGGCGTCCCTCGAAGCGCTCGATCGCGTCGCGGACGACCGGCCACGAGGCGTCGTCCAGCGTCACCGTCTGCCCGGCCGCGGGGACCACGACGGGGCCGTAGTCGTCCAGGCTGTAGCGGAAGGCGGCGGGGAAGCCAGCGCTGCCGTCGCCCGGCGGGCGCAGGTACGGCGCCAGCGACTCGACGCCGTCGGTCAGCGCGAGCGCGTCCGCCTCGGCGCGCGTGGCGGAGGCCACCCACACGCCCGGCCCGGCCCGCTGGACGCGCCCCCCGAGGCCGAGCGAGTCGAGCACGTCGGCGTCGGGCAGGCGCCCCTGCATCGCCCAGAGGCGGCGGCCGTCCACCGGCGAGGCGACCGCCTCGGCCCCCGCGTAGACCGTCTTGCCGCGAATCGCGACGGTGTCGCCCGGCAGCCCCACGATCCGCTTGATGTAAGGAGTTTTGCGCCCGATCTCGGCCATCAGGTCGGGCGGGTAGTTGAACACCGTCACGTCGCCCCGGTCGGGGTCGTCGACGCCCGGCAGGCGCCGCCCGAGCACGCGCGCGCCGTAGTGCACCTTCGAGACGAGCACGAAATCGCCGATGAGCAGCGTGTCCTCCATCGAGGTGGACGGGATCCGGTACGCCTCGAAGCCGAGCAGCCGCAGCGCGAGCGCGAACAGCATCGCCGCGAGGATCACCCCGAGCCAGCCCCCCGCCGACGTGCCCCCGGACGAGGGCGCGGCTTCCGTGGCCGGTGCGGCCTCGCCTGCGACCAGCATGGCCCCCTTCTCGGGCAGCGACTCCTCGTCACCGGGCAGCGAGGACGGCGTCTCGCCAGGGGCGTCGGCGTCCGGCGGCAGGGGCGCGGTCACGGCTACGGGATCGGCCGGAAGAAGCGCGACGGCCGCACGAACGGGAACTCACCCTTGAACGACAGGAACGTGATCACCGCCTTGCCGACGAGGTGCGAGTGCGGCACGAAGCCCCAGTAGCGGCTGTCGACCGAGTTGTCGCGCGCATCGCCCATCGCCATGTAGTAGTCCTGCGTGAACGTGAACGTCGTCGCCACAGCGCCGTCGATCAGGATGCCGCCGTCGGTGCGCTCGACGCTGTGGCCCTCATGTCGGCCGATGGCGTCCAGGTAGACCGCGTCGATGGAGTCCGTCAGCGCGATGGTCATGCCCGCCCCCGGCACGACGCGCGGCGAGACGTGGTCCGGGTTGGCCCCGTACGTCGGGTCGACGGCGTCCTCGGGCTGGATCGACGGCTCGACGCGGGCGACGAGCGCGAGCGCTTCGAGGGCGTCCACCTCGGACGGGGTCGCGAAGACCATGAACTGGCGGACGCCCGCCTCCGTCTGGCGGTCGGCCCCGACGAAGAGCTCGATCCCCATCTCCTCCAGCTGGCTCACGCTGGGCCGGTCGGGGCCCGTGGCCGTCACGAGCCAGCGCTGCTTCATGGTCGGCGCCAGCGGCACCGGCGTCCCGTTGATGTGGAGCATCTTGTCGAGCACCGCCAGCGTGTCGCCGGGCAGCGCCATGATGCGCTTGATGTAGGGCGCCCGCCGCTCGATGGGCACCGACGCCGGGATCACCCCCCGCTCCACGTCCACCGAGGCGGGGTAGTTGAACACGACCACGTCGCCGCGCTCGGGCTCGGCGAATCCGGGCAGGCGGACCTGCGGAAAGCGCAGCCCCGGCAGGTAGATGCCCGTCACTGGGATGCCGACCGTCTCGGGCGTCCGCGGCCCCCAGTGCAGCTTCGACACGATCAGGAAGTCGCCTACGAGCAGCGTGTCCTCCATCGACTCGGACGGGATCCGGTACGGCTCGGCGATGAACGCGCGGACGATCAGGATGGCGACGATGGCCTTGACCCAGTACCAGACGTTCTCCTTGAACGTCGGACGGACGGGGGCCTCGCCGCGGCGGGCGGATCGAGACGGGCGGGAGCGGTCGGGCGTCGGCACGGGGTCGGGGAAGGGGCCGGGAAGCTACGGGGCGAGGGCCCGGTACGAGGGACGCGGGGCAGAGGTACGGGGCGGGGCGGCCTCGGGCTCTCTCAGAAGACGAGCCCGGGACCTCGGCCCTCTATCGGTGGATGATCCAACGGTCGGACGGTGCCCGCGAACTCCACCGCGGCGGGCGGACGGTCACCGTGTACTCCTCGACGCCGTTGTAGCCGGTCTTGAACCACGCCTGTCGCTCGTACGAGTGGTAGTAGTCCAGCCACGGCACCGGGCGCGCGGCCGCGTCGAGGCGGGCCGAGAGCTCGGCCTTGATGGGCGGCAGCAGGTCGGCGTACTGCTCGTCGCTCGCGATCAGCAGCCCCGTCCCGAACGGCCCGTCGATGTCGAGCGCCAGCAGCGGGATCGAGTCGTTGACCACGAACCAGTACTCGAACTGGATGTACTCCGAGCCGCCGTAGCCGTAGCGCCGCTGGGCGTCGCCGTTGCGCGTCGGGCGGCCGAAGGCGGCCTGGAGACGGCCCCGCAGCGCCTGCGTGCCGGTCGTGTCCACGTAGAGGCCGCGGCCGGGGAGGGCGGCCTGCCAGTAGGTGTCGGCGTACTGTTCGAGGAAGCTGCCCTGCCCGTCCGGCTCCACCTTACGCCAGCGGAGCGTCGCCAACTGGGCGAGGCGGATCAGGCTGTCCGCCTTGGCCTCCTCCGCCTGCACGAGGCTGTCGCGGACGGCCTGCTCGGCGGCCTTGACGGCGAAAAAGGCCTGTGTCCAGCGGTCGACCTCCCCCACCTCGGCGAGCGCGCGGGGCGCCAGACGCGGCCCGCGCTCGGCGAGCACCTCCGCCATCCGCGCCTGCGTCCGCTGCTGCTGGAGGAGTTGCACCACGTCCTGCGCCTGCGGCGCGGGCACGACGGCCGAGGACAGAGGAACGAGCACAAGGAGGACGGCCCAGCGCAGCGCTCGGCGTCTCGGGCAGCGGCCTGCCCATTCCCCGTTTCCCATTCCTCGTTCCCCCATTACTCCATCGACAGGACGGCCAGGAACGCCTCCTGGGGGACCTCCACCGCGCCGACCTGCTTCATCCGCTTCTTGCCCTCCTTCTGCTTCTCCAGCAGCTTCCGCTTGCGCGAGATGTCGCCGCCGTAGCACTTGGCCGTCACGTCCTTGCGGAGCGCCTTGACGGTCTCGCGCGCGATGATCTTGTTGCCGATGCCCGCCTGGATGGCCACGTCGAACATCTGCCGCGGGATCAGCTCGCGCAGCTTCTGGCTCAGGCGGCGGCCCATGTCGTAGGCCTTGTCACGGTGGACGATGGTGGAGAGCGCGTCGACGGTGTCGCCGTTGAGCATCACGTCCAGCTTGACCAGCTTGGACGTCCGCTCGTCGATGAAGTCGTAGTCGAACGACGCGTAGCCGCGGGAGACCGACTTCAGCTTGTCGTAGAAGTCGAACACGATCTCGGCCAGCGGCAACTCGTACTTCAGGTTGACGCGGTCCGTCGTGAGGTACTCCTGGGTCAGGTACGTGCCGCGGCGGTCCTGGCAGAGCCCCATCAGCGCGCCGATGTACTCGGTCGGCGTGATGATCTCGGCCTTGACGTAGGGCTCGCGGATCTCGTGGATCCGGCCCGGGTCCGGCATGTCGGACGGGTTCTCGACCTCGATGGTGGTCCGGTCGGACAGCTCGACCGAGTAGCGGACGTTCGGCATCGTGGTCACGATGTCGAGCCCGAACTCGCGGTCCAGCCGCTCCTGGACCACCTCCATGTGCAGCATCCCCAGGAAGCCGACGCGGAAGCCGAAGCCGAGCGCGGCCGAGGTCTCAGCCTCGTAGGTCAGCGCGGCGTCGTTGAGCTGGAGCTTCTCGAGCGCACCGCGGAGGTCCTCGAAGTCGTTCGAGTCGGTCGGGTAGATGCCCGAGAACACCATCGGCTTGACGTCGCGGTAGCCCGGGAGTTGCTCCGTGGCCCCATTCCGCTGGTGCGTCACCGTGTCGCCGACGCGCGTGTCCGCCACGTCCTTGACGCTGCCGATCAGGTAGCCGACCTCGCCCGGCCCCAGTTCGTCGACCGGCTGCATGGTCAGCTTCAGGTGCCCGATCTCCTCGGCGAAGTACTTCGCGCCGGTCGCCATGAACTGGATCGCGTCGCCCTTGCGGAGCGTGCCCTCCTTGACGCGGATGTAGACGATCGAGCCCCGGTACGTGTCGAACGTCGAGTCGAAGATGAGCGCCTGGAGCGGGGCCTCGGGGTCGCCCGCGGGCGCCGGGACGCGCTCGACGATGCGCTCCAGGACCGCCTCGATGCCCATGCCAGTCTTGGCGGACACATGGAGCACGTCGTCCGGGTCGCCGCCGATGAGGTCGGTGATGGACTGCGCCACCAGTTCCGGCTGGGCGCTCGGCAGGTCCACCTTGTTGAGGACCGGGATGATCTCCAGGTCCTGGCCGATGGCCATGTAGAGGTTCGAGATCGTCTGCGCCTCGATGCCCTGCGCCGCGTCGACGACGAGGATGGCGCCTTCACACGCGTTGAGCGCGCGGGAGACCTCGTAGGTGAAGTCCACGTGGCCCGGCGTGTCGATCAGGTCGAGCACGTACTGCTGCCCGTCCGCCGCCTTGTACGGCATCCGAATGGCGTGGCTCTTGATCGTGATGCCGCGCTCCCGTTCGAGGTCCATCGAGTCGAGGACCTGGGCCTGCATCTCGCGGCTGGTGAGCGTGCCGGTGGCTTCGAGAAGCCGGTCGGCCAACGTCGACTTGCCGTGGTCGATGTGGGCGATGATGCAGAAGTTGCGGATGCGGCTCTGGTCCACGGGGGCGGGTCGGTAGGCGTCGGTTTCGGGCAACGGTGAAAGTACCGCCACACGTGCCGTCCCCCGCCGAAATCCCCGTGGGGACGACGCGCCGCTCCGGAGCCCGCCCGCCTCGGCGCCGAGTCGGGCCTACTCGGGATTGGGCGCCCCGTAGCGCCGCCGCTCGACCCGCACGTCGTCGGGCGTCCGCTGCGACGGGTGCTCGGAAATCGTGACCACGTAGATGCCGTCGTACTCGAAGTCGCCGAGGTCCGCCATCGGCTCGCCGGTCAGCTCCGAGATCATGTGCGGGATCGTGTTGCTGTGGCCGACGACCAGCACGGCGTACGGGAAGCTGTCCGCAGCGATCTGGCGGGCCTGCGCGCGGACGGCCGCCTCGGTGTCCGGCCCCTCGATGGGCAGGACCGTGACCTCCCGGCCCTGCGCGGCGGCGATGGGCGCCGCCGTCGCCCGCGTCCGCGCGAACTGGGAGCTGTAGATGGCGTGGAGCCGTTCGCCCCCCAGCGCCTCTACGAGCGCCTCCGCGCGGGTCTCCCCCGCCTCGGTCAGCGGCGGATCGTCCGCGGGCGCCGTCGCTTTCTCGGCGTGGCGGACGAAGTAGATGCGCGTCGGCGGCGCGTCGAAGATCCGCTCCTCCGGCACATCGACGGTGGGCGCGGGCAGCGCGTCGGCCACTTGCCGGGGCGGCGCGTCTACGGCCCGCTCGGACGGAGACGGCGCACACCCGGCGACGAGGAGGGCGAGGAGAAGACCGAGGCGGACGAGCATGGCGGGGCCAGGAAGGACGCCCCAGGATAGTCCCCCGAGCCTTACCACTCGAACACCGATGCGACCGCGACCTGAGGGCTGCCCAGATCCTTCCGGAAGGAGACGAACACCACGTACCGCCCCGGCTCGTAGACCGGCGGGTCGAGGCGGTAGATCGTGCAGCCCGGCGCGGGCGGCTCCATCCCCGCCGTCACCGAGGTCAGACGCGGCGGGGGGGACCGGCGAACATCTCCTCGGGGCCGAACAGGTCGCAGCCCGTGAGCAGGAGGGCGAGCAGAAGAAGGCGGTGCATGGGCGTCGTCCGGATGCCGTGGCCTTCGTACCCGCCCCCAGGATCGGCCGCCATCCCTGGGGTCGGGGAATCCAGCATTGACCACGCCTAACGCCCGCCGCTACTAGCTTTCGGCGTGCTCTCCGCCCGCCTCCTCGTCACTGTCACCGTGGTCGCGGTGCTCGCCACGACCGGCACGGCCGCCCAGACCGGCGGGGTCGTCATCGACCGGACCGCCCTGACGCGTGCCGATGGGCTCCCCTCAGACTATGTGCTCGCCGTGTTCGAGGACCGGTGGGGGTTCGTGTGGTTCGGAACCGACGCCGGCATCGCCCGATGGGACGGCATGCGGGCCGTCACGTTCTCTGTCGACGACGGCCTTCCCCATCCGTACGTCACCGGCTTCGCCGAGACTGCCGACGGCACACTCTACGCCGGGACCCAAGGCGGCCTCGCCCGATGGACCGGCCCCGGCTGGGAGCGCGTCCCGACCCCGTTCGAGGACCCACTCATCGGGTACATCGGAACGGACGCCGAGGGGAGGCTGCTCGCCTCGGCCGGGGTTCAGCTGGGACGCCTGGAGGGCGACCGGTGGCGGATTTGGACGCCCGGCCCGGACATGCCCACTCGCCTCGCGCGCACGGCCGTCGTAGACCTCGGCAGAGACCGGCTTCTGGTCAGCGGGTTCTGGTCGGACACGCTCGCCGGAGCCATCCTGTCCCCCGTCGGCGACCGGTTCGAGGCGGCCTCGGTCGCGTTCGACGACGGCATCGACACGTCCGGATGGATCGGCGCGGCGGTAGGCCGGTGCGACCAGTACCTCACGCTGGCATCGCGCGTGGAGGGCCGAAGCGCCTGGGGGCCGGCCGAGATCGTGGGCGAGGGCTCCTCGCTCGTGCTGCGACTGCAGAGGGCCCTGCTCCCGACCCACTCAGACCCGCTCGACGAGATCCTCTGCAGCGAGGAGGCGACCTGGGGGATCGGGCGCGGCGGCCTGCGCTGGCTCGACGGGCCCGACGGCATCGCGCGGGTCGTGCAGACGCTCGCGACCAGCGCCGCGGCGGCACGCGACGGGGGCATCTGGGTGGGGACCTTCGGCGACGGAGCGATTCGCATCCGCCCAACCCCGTTCGTGCGCCTCACCGATGAGGCGGCCCTGAGGCTCGCGCAGACGCCCGATGGCGCGGTGTGGGCGACCGGGCGACGACTCTGGCGGGTCGATCCAGACGGCGGATCGGCCGAGATCGCCTACCCGAACCCGACGCGGGCGCTGTCTGTGACCGACGGCGGCGCGATCCGGGTCGGCGGCCGGGTCGCCCTACTGGCGCCGCTGGCCGACTGCCCCCCGCTCATCAACCCCTCGGCCGCCCGGTCGAGCATCCGAGACAGCGGCTGGATCTCCGGGCTGACGGAGAGCGCCGATACGCTGTGGCTGGGGAGCTACCAGTTCGGCGTGCGGCGCTTTCGGCTGGGCGAGGGCAGCCCGGTAGAGATCGACACGCTGGGAACCGACGCAGGGCTCCCGACGCAAACCGTGGAAGACCTCCGCCGCGTGGCCGGGGAGTCCTGGGTGCTGACTCGGCTCGGCGCGGCGCGGCTGGTCGGCGCACGTGCCGAGGCGGTGGGCGTGGGCCAGGGCCTGCCCTCGTCGTCGGTGTTCTCCCTCCTGGGCGCGAGCGACGGGGCGGTCTGGTTCGGGACCGACCGCGGGGTGGCCCGCCTCGGGCGCGGCGAGCACCGGGCCACCGCGATCTCGCACCCTCTGTTCGACGGCCGACGGGTGGTGGCCCTGTTCGAGGTGCCCGAGCACCCGGGCGCGGTCTGGGCGGTCACGGCCCGACACCTGCTCCGCGTCGCCGAGGGCCGGGCGACGGCCTTCGCCCCGCTGGCCATCGCCCCCGATCAGACCATCGAGGACGCGCTTTACCACGCACCCAGCGGCCGCCTCGTGCTGGCGACCTCGGACGGCGTGCTCTCCGCACCGTTCGAGGCACTCGCCTCGGCCGCTCGCCGGACGCCGCGCGTGGCGGTGGCCGAGGCGACGGTCAACGAGCAGTCCGTCGCGCTCGGCGGGACGCCCGGCGCGGCTCGTCTGGAGCGGCTGCCCCCGGGCCCGCACCGTGTCGTGGTCCGCGCCGCGGCGTTCGGCCCCCGGGGGGCGTCGGTCGAGTACCGGTACGACGACGCGACGTGGCGCCCGGCCGCGGCCGATGGCTCGGTCGTGCTGCCGGACCTGGGGGCAGGCCTCCACCACGTCGAGATGCGAGCCGTCGCGCCGGGCGGCGCGCGCTCGGACGAGACGGCGACGCTGGCGTTCGAGGTCCGCCCCCGGCTCTGGGAGCGACCGGCCATCCGCGTGCTCGGACTGCTGGGGGCGCTCGCGGCGCTCATCGGGATCGTCCGGTGGACATCGACGCAGCGCTACCGGCGCCGGCTTCGGGAGTACGAACTCGAGCGGCGGCTGCACGAGGAGCGACAGCGGATCAGCCAGGACCTCCACGACCACGTCGGCGCGGACCTGTCGACCATCGTGTCGGGCATCGACCTCGTCCGGCTGTCGGCCGGGGGCGACGGCGGCCCGGCCATGAGCAACCTCGACCGCCTCGACGCGCACGCACGCCGCACCATGACGCGGCTGCGCGAAACCATCTGGGCGATCCACCGGGAAACCGTCACGGCCGAGGCGTTCTTGGACCGCGTCTGCACGCACGCCCGGGAGCGCGCCGCTCTCCATCCCGAGGCCCCCACGGTCGCCTGTGCCCTCGACGCCACCGACGCCGACCGGCTGCGGACCCTCACGCCTGCCCAGACCCTCCACCTCTACCGCATCGCGCAGGAGGCCATCGGCAACGCGCTCCAGCATTCGGGAGCGACTCGGCTCGGCGTGGTCGTCCGCGTGACGCCGACCGCGCTCGTGCTGGAGATCGCGGACGACGGCCGGTTCGAAGCCAGCGCTCCGGGCGCGCTATCGGGGTACGGCATGAGCGGCATGCGCCGTCGCGCGGCCGAGGTCGGCGCGCGGCTCTGGCTGGAGACGGAGGCGGGCACGACGGTCCGCGTCGCGCTGCCACTCGCCCTCCCCGAACTCACCCGAGCTGGGGATTGACCCTCTTCGGCTCCGGCCCGACTCTGTCTGCACCCTCCGACGCCCCCGTGTCCGTCCGCCTCGCCCTGGTCGAAGACCGCCCCGACGTCCGCCAGTTGCTCACCGAGCGGCTCGCGTTCTTCGACGACGTGGAGCTGGTGTCGGTGTCCGGGTCGGCGGAGGCGTTCTTCGAGCGGCTCCAGGACGCCGAGGCCGCCCCGGAAGTGGTCCTGATGGACATCGAGCTCCCCGGGATGGACGGGATCGAGGCGACCGGCCGCCTTCGGGAGTCGCATCCCGAGACGGAAGTGCTGATGCTGACCGTGTTCGAGGACGAGGACCGGATTTTCGCGGCCGTCCAGGCCGGGGCGAGCGGGTACCTGCTCAAGGATGCGAGCGCGGGGCGCATCGTGGGAGCGGTACTGGAGGTGGCGCGAGGCGGCGCGCCCGTCTCCCCGCTGGTCGCGAAGAAGCTCCTCGGATGGATTCGAGGCGACGACTGCGAGGCGGTCGGCCTGACGGACCGCGAGCGCGACGTGCTGGGCCTGATCGTGGAGGGGCTGACGGAGGACGGCATCGCCGACCGGCTGTACATCAGCCCCCACACGGTCCGCAGTCACATCAAGAGCCTGTACCGGAAGCTGGAGGTCCACAGCCGCGCCGAGGTGGTGCGGGTCGCCTACGAGCGGCGGCTCATCCGCTAGCCCGATCCCCCGGATCCGGGGAGGGAAAGTGCGGGTCGCGCCCGGTAGCGTGGGGTGCACCCTCCGCTCCGCCATGCGCTCCCTCCTCGCTGTCGCCCTCCTCGCCCTGCTCGCTCCGTCGGCCGCCGCCCAGTTCACGCCACCCGGCCAGTCGGAGGACATCCGGTACTGGGGGATTCACTTCGACTCGAACGCGCTCGCTCCCCTCGACCGGTATACCTCGATCAGCTACCGCGCGGACGGTGCGCGGCTCGTCCACTTCGACAGCCCGCTCCCGACGCTCCTCTACGGCATCCTCCTCCTCGCCACCGGCGACGAGGGCGAAGTGACCCGCACCAACGACCGGTTCGTGCCGCTGCCCATCGACGCCTGGACGGGAGCCACGTTCGTACCCACGCCCGTCGGGGAGGTCGGCCTCGGAGTCGACTTCGGCGGTGCAGGGATGACGGCCCGACCGGGCGTCTCCGACCTGGACCTGGTGCTCTACGCCGGCCCGAACGTGCTGTTCACGGCGCGCCCGGTAGAGAACCTCCACCTCGTCGGCCACGCCGCGTACCAGCTGATGGTCTCGCTGGGCGACGCGGAGAACGGGCTCGGCAACCGCCTGGTCGAGGTCGACCTGCAGGGGACGTACCCGCTCAGTGACCGGTTCGCGCTCTACGGCGGCGTCCACCTCAAGCGCTGGACGTTCCCCGACGGCCCGGCGGACGGCGCGCCGACGGTCGATTTCGGGACGAACGCGGTGTCGATCGGCATCAAGCTGTCGCCGGACTACCTGTTCGCCTTCTGAGCAAGCCCGCCGGGCGCTCAAGGCAGGAGGCTCCGGGAGCGACACGACATCCCTACTCCTCGGCGTCCTCCCGGATGCCCTTCATCACGTTGACGGCCAGCAGCACGAGCCCGCCCGCCATCAGCACGCCCGAGAGCGGCGCCTGCCAGAGGCTCACGCTCCACCCGACCCACCACATCAGCAGGTTCACGACGGCGAGGCCGAGGCCGCCCGCGAGGAGCGCGAGGCCGAGTCGGTCGATGCGGGTCATATCGGGGCTCCTTCGGGATGGCGTGAGGTACCGGCCCCCCGCAACAGTCGGTCTACACGTCGAGATCCTCCACCTCGGCGGCGTGGGCCATGATGAAGTCGAAGCGCGGCGCGGCGTCCTTGCCCATCAGGTCGGTGATGGCGCGCTCGGTCTCCAGCAGCGAGCCCTCCGGGATCGAGACCTGGAGGAGGCGGCGCTTGTCCGGGTCGAGGGTCGTCTCGTGAAGCGTGGCGGGCATCATCTCGCCGAGGCCCTTGAAGCGTTGCACCTCGATCTGCGTGCGGGGGTTCTTCTTCTGGATGCGGCGGACGATCCGGTCGCGGTCGGCCTCGTCGAGCGCCCAGTGGGTCTCCTTGAGCGCGTCGACGCGGAAGAGCGGCGGCTGCGCGATGTAGACGTAGCCCTGGTCGATGAGCGGCCGCATGTAGCGGTAGAGGAACGTCAGCAGGAGCGTCGCGATGTGGAGGCCGTCGGCGTCGGCGTCCATCAGCAGGATCACCTTGTGGTAGCGCAGCTTGGTCACGTCGAGGTCCTCGCCCAGCCCACAGCCCAGCGCGTCGACGATGTTCGACAGCTCCTTGTTGGCGAGCACCTTCGACCGGGTCGCCTGCTCGGCGTTGAGCACCTTGCCGCGCAGCGGCAGGATCGCCTGCGTCTTGCGGTCGCGCCCCTGCTTCGCCGAGCCGCCCGCCGAGTCGCCCTCGACGATGAACAGCTCGGACTCCTCGGGCGCCGTGCTGGAGCAGTCGCTCAGCTTGCCGGGCAGGTTAAGGCGGTGGCTGACCGCGCTCTTGCGCCGGACCGTGTTGGCCGCCGCCCGGCTCGCCTGCCGCGCCTTGGCCGACTGGATGACGCGCGCCACGATGGACTCGGCCGTGGAGGGCGTGCCGTTGAGGAACTGCTCGAACTCGGTCCGGAACGCGCCCGACACCGCCGAGCGGACCTCCGGGTTGTTCAGCTTCTCCTTCGTCTGCCCCTGGAACTGCGGGTCGACGTGGTACAGGTTGACGACGGCCACCAGCCCCTCCCGGATGTCGTCGGCCGTGATGTCGAGCTTGCGCGGCGCGAGGTCGTGCGTCTCGATGTAGTTGCGGATGGCCTTCGTGACGCCGTCCTTGAGGCCCTGCTCGTGCGTGCCGCCGTCGCGCGTCGGGATGCCATTGACGAAGCTGGTGATCGACTCGCGCGGGGCCTCCGTCCAGACCATGCACAGCTCGGTCCGGATGCCATCCTCCAGTTCGCTCTGGCGCACCACGAACGGGTCCGGGTGGACGCGCCGGGTGCTCGCCTCGGCGACGAGGTGGTCGAGGTACTCCACGATGCCGCCCTCGTGGTGAAACTCGATCCGCTCGCCGGTCGCCTCGTCCTTGAAGACGATCCGCAGGGCCCCGTTGAGGTACGTCTTGACCTCCAGGTTGTCCTTGATCGTCTGCGCGTCCAGGTCCGTCTTGTCGAAGATCTCGGGGTCCGGCGTGAACGTGATCGCCGTCCCGGACCCGCGGACGTTGGACCGCACCGTCTTGAGCTTCGTCACCGGCACGCCGCGCGCGTAGCGCTGCTCGTAGAGCTTGCCGTCGCGCTTGACCTGCGCCACCAGCTCCGACGAGAGCGCGTTCACCACGCTCGACCCGACGCCATGCAGGCCGCCGGACGTGACGTAGCTCGACCCGTCGAACTTCCCGCCCGCGTGCAGCGTGGTCAGGATCACCTGCAGCGCGGGCACCTTCTTGGTCGGGTGCTTGTCGATAGGGATGCCGCGGCCGTTGTCGGAGACCGTGACCGTGGTGCCGTCTTTGTGGAGGACGACCTCGATCTGGGTCGCGTAGCCGTTGGTCGCCTCGTCGACGGCGTTGTCGACGATCTCCCACACGAGGTGGTGGAGGCCGGCCTTGCCGGTGCCTCCGATGTACATGCCGGGGCGCTTGCGGACGGGCTCCAGGCCCTCCAGGACCTGGATGTCGGCGCCGGTGTAACTCTGAACTTCTGCCATTGGGAACGCTGGGGGGACGCTTTCCCGCATGGTACTCACGCGCGGTGACAGCCGCGCGGCAGAGCCTCCGCCTACCGCCGAGCCCCGATCAGGACGGGAATCTCCTCCTCGATGGACTCGAGCAGATCGGCGCGGGCGGTGGCGAGGAGCGCGCTCGGCGTCCGGTCCTCCGCAGCCGAGAACATCCTCGGCCGGATCGGCGCGCTTCCCCTCACCGTTCCTCGGGTGACGACCGTACCGGCCTGATCGTCCCACAGGACGAGCTCCCCCTCGATCACCACCGCGTCGTCGACCTTGGTGAGCCCGCCGAACTCCCCGGCAACGAACCCGCCCCTGACGAGCCCGAACCTCACGTCGTGGACGAAGAGGACGTAGTCGACCTCGGGACCGAAGGCCTCGACCGTCCCGGCGGCGATCGCGCGGACGGGGCTCGGCTTGTACGCATTCCGCGACCGGGCCACGACATACTGCATGACGCGGTACGACTCTTCTGTCAGGGCCGCACCTTCGGGCAGCGTCCCGGTCTCGACCGAGGCCCACACGTCCGCCTCGCGGATCACGTCCCGGATCGCAGCCAGCGCCACGTCCGGGTACGACTCCGCGTCAGTGCTGTCGAGGGGAACGAACGCTTCGACCTCCTCAATCTGGAAGGCCCCCACGTCCTCCCCGTAGATGGCCCTGTCTTCCTCGTACGGACCCGAGAGCGTTCCCCCACTCGCGCCCGCCTCGCCCGTGGAGACGATTAGCAGGGAGCGATCGCGAATGGGCTCGAAGTCCCCGAGTGGGTCGAACTGGCCGACCGTCTGGACCGACCCGCAGCCCGCAAGCAAAAGAACGACAACGACAAAAAGAGAGGCACGCATGTTCAACGAGTTCGGCATAGACTCGAAAGATACGTTTGAAGGTCCGGGCCTTCGCGTGTCCGGAGGGTCCCGGATGTGTGGGGCCGTCCCCTGCCGACGCCCGCCGTGACCTGCTTGGCGAACGCAGCGGCCGTACCCTTCCCCGCCTCCTCCTCGCGCCCATGCTCCGCCTCGGTCTCCTCGTCGCCCTCTTTGTCGCCGCCCCCGCGTGGGCCCAGCCCGCCGCCGAGGTGCCGGTCGAGCGCGTCATCCTGTTCACGAGTGGCGTGGGCTACTTCGAGCACGGCGGGCGCGTCTCCGGCGACGCCGACGTGACGCTCCGCTTCGGGACCGAGGCGCTCAACGACGTGCTGAAGTCGCTCGTGGTGGAGGACCGCGGCGGGCGCGTGGCGGGCGTGGTGTACCCGACGCAGGCGCCCATCGAGCGGACCCTCCAGTCGTTCGCCATCGACCTGTCGAACGGGCCGGGGCTGTCCAACATCCTGCGGCAGGTGCGCGGCGCCGAGGTCGAGGTCTCGACACCCAGCGGCACGGTCCGCGGCACCGTCGTGGCCGTGGACCGCCAGACGCGCGAGGCGGGCGACACGGCCATCGAGGTAGACGTGCTCTCGCTGCTGACCGCCGGCGGCCTGGTGTCGGTGCGCCTCGACACGGCGCGCGGCATCGCCTTCACAGATCCCGCGCTCCAGGCCGAGTTGGCAGGCGCCCTGGCCGCCCTCGCCGAGGACCGCGGCGGCGACCGCAAGCCGGTCCGCGTCCAGTTCCGGGGCCGCGGCGCGCGCGACGTGCGGATGGGCTACGTCATCGAGTCGCCGGTGTGGAAGACGAGCTACCGCCTCGTCCTGGCCGACGACGACGGCACGCTCCAGGGCTGGGCCCTCGTCGAGAACCCCACCGAGGCGGACTGGACGGACATCGACCTGACCCTCGTCAGCGGGCGCCCGGTGTCGTTCGTGACGGACCTCTACACGCCGCGCTTCATCGACCGGCCGGTCGTGACGCTGGCCGACGACGCGGTCGTGCGGCCGGAGTCGTACGCCGCGGGCGCCCGGGAGCGGGCCGCCGCCCCTCCCCCCCCGCCCCCTGCGCCGGAGCCCGCGCGGATGGGGGCCGTCCTCGGCGCGCGGGGTGGACGGGCGGACGAGGTCGTCGTCATGAACGACGCGATGCCTCTCGACCCGACCGGCAGCGTCGTCGCGCAGGGGACGGCGGGCGACTTCGGGGAGCTGTTCGCGTACCGCCTCGGCTCCGTGACACTGCCCCGCCGGGGCTCCGCGATGCTGCCCATCGTGAGCGACGCCGTCGGCGTGGAGCGGCTGAGCATCTTCACCGGCGCCGCCGGTCGGCACCCGATGCGGGGCGTGCGGCTGACCAACACGACGGGCGCGAGCCTGCGCGGCGGCCCCATGACCGTTCTGGACGACGGCTACGCGGGCGACGCGCTCCTCCCCGACCTGCCCGAGGGCGACGAGCGGCTGCTGACGTTCGCCGTGGACCAGGACGTGCTCGTGGACCCGTACGCCGTGCCCGGCGCCGCCTCAGTGATCGAGACCGCCCGGCTGGTCGACGGCGTGCTCACGATCCAGCGGCAGGGGCGGACGACGCGCGGCTACCGCCTCGAAAACCGGGGCTCCCGACGCCGCGTGGTGCTCGTCGAGGCGCCCCGGCAGCCCGGCGCGCGCCTGATCGCGCCGACCGCCGCCGAGGAGTCGACGCCCGACGCCTACCGCTTCCGCGTGCCGCTCGCGCCCGGCGCCACCGACTCGCTGGTGGTCACCGAGGCGCAGACGCTGAGCGAGCGGATCGGCCTGGCGTCGCTCTCGCCCGAGCGCATCCTGTCCCTCGCCCGCGCCGACGGCGAGATCCCGGCCGACGTGCGCGCCGCGCTCCGGCGGGCGGCGGACCTGCGCCGCGACCTCGCCGAGACCGAGCGCCGCGAGGTGGAGTTGCGGAACGAGCTGGCCACCATCGAGCGCGACCAGACCCGCATTCGCGGCAATCTGGAGGCCATCGACAACGACACGGACTACGGCCGTCGCCTCCTCGCCACGCTCGACGAGCAGGAGACGCGCATCGAGGCCATCCGCGCCGAGCAGGCGGAGGTGCAGGCGCTCCTGAACCGCCAGCGCGAGGCGCTCCGCATCTCGGTCCGGTGAGCGCCCCCGGCTCCGGCTTGCCCGAGGCGGGCGCCATGCCCGCCGCCTTCGCCGCCGCCTGGATGGCCCGCGACGCCGACGCCCTCGCAGCCCTCTTCGAGCCCGACGCCGCGTTCGTCAACGTCGTCGGCCTGTGGTGGCACGACCGCGAGGCCATCCGCCGCGCCCACGCCTACGGCCTGGAGGTTCTCTTCCCCGACTCCACGCTGACCGTCGGGCGGACGACCGTCAAGCCGCTGTCCGACACCGTCTCCGTCGTCCACGCGCGGATGCGGCTGACCGGTCAGTCTGCCCTCGGCGACGTGACCGAGCCGGGCGCGCGGCACACGATCTTCTCGTTCGTGATGCGGTGCGGCGCCGACGGTTGGCGGTGCGCCTCGGCTCACAACACGGACGTGGTGGCGGGCGCGGAGTCCCACATCCGCACCGAGGCGGGTGACCTGCGGCCGGCCGACTACCGGACCTGAGGGTCGCCGTCGAGCGGCACGTCCACGCGCACTTCTGTGCCCGCCTCGGTGGCGAGGTCGAAGGTCCCGCCCAGCGTCGACGCCCGCTCCCTCATCGACGCCATCCCGAAGCCCGACGGCGCGCCGTCGCCCAGCACCGTCACAGGCGGGCGGAACGCGCCGTCGTCGCGGACCGACAGCGTCAGCCGCCCGTCGGCGCTCGTGAGGCGCACCGAAATCGTCTTCGCGCCGCTGTGCTTGACGGCGTTCTGCACCGCCTCCTGGCCGACCCGGTACAGGTGCAGCGCCGACGCCGCGGGCACGACGGCGTAGCGGTCGCCCGTCGCCTGCACGGCCGCGTGGATGCCCGACGCCCGCGCCCGCGCCTCGGCGAACCGACGGAGTTGGGCCGCCAGCGCCTCGACGGTCACCTCGCTCGCGTTGAGCACCCAGACGGTCTCGCGGAGCTGACGCATCGCCTCGCGCGCGTCCTCCTCCACCTCGCCGAGCACGCCCACCGGCGCCTCCTCGCGGAGCCGGGCCAGTTCGATGCCCGCCAGCAGGGACGACAGTTGCGCGCCGACCGAGTCGTGCAGGTCGCGGCTGATGCGCGTCCGCTCCGCCTGCCGCTCGGCGGCGACGAGGCGGTCCTGAGTGGCGCGAAGCTCACGGAGCGTCGTCTCCAGCTCGGCGTTGGCGCGGCCCAGCAGGTGCGCGCTTTCCAGCGTTCGGTACGCCTGGCGGTACAGCGTCCGGTCCACCACCACTGCCAGCGCCACCACGACGAACGGAAACTCGACCCAGTCGGTCACGACCTCCACCGAGGTCCCATACAGGAGCGCGCCGACGACGATCAGGGGGATCGTCGCGAGGGCCGCCCACACGGTCGCGGGCGTGGGCGGGTGAACGAACGCAGCCACCATCAGCAGGGTGAACGCGTACAGGGGCAGCGCCGCCGCGTTCGGTTCGAACCAGATGCCGAACGCTCCGCCGAGCAGGATGAACCAGACCGCCAACGCCCGCGACAGGCGGGCATCGTGCGGCGGGCCGAAGGGCGCACGCCGGTCCCACACGAGATACCCTCCGAGTGAGAGGACCGCTACCACCCGCCACACCAGGAGTCCGACGTGGTAGGCGGGAGCCTCGGCCCAGGCCCCTACCGTATAGCTGATGTACTCGTCGACGTAGAACAGCGGCAGGTTGACCAGCAGTCCGGCCCATGCCAGCACGCGCGCGCGGCGCCGCGCCTGGGCGGCGAGATCTCGCTCCACCACGTCGGAGACGAGCGTCGGGCCGTGGGGATGAACGGCGAAAGCGGACCGGAGGCGAGCGAGCACGGGCGCAACGAGGAACGGGGCAGACTACCACACCTCATCACGCTCCTCACACCTCTTCGACGGGCCGGGCCGCCGCTGCCCTGTCTCCCCTGGCGCCGAGGCGGGCCGACTGGCGGGCACGGGCCGCCTCAGTCTCGCGCCGGGTCCACCCCGTTCGCTCCGACCGTCTCGAGAAAGTCTGCAGTGAGGGCGTACAGGTGGGCGAAGGCTTCCCAGTCGAGCGTCTCCGGCACATCGTCGAGAGCGTGGTAGGGCTGGGTGCCGTCCTTCGTGAGCAGGTAGAGCGCAGGCACGCCCTGCGCCGCGAACACGGCGTGGTCCGAGTTGGGCCGGTTGGACCGCGCCACCAGCGGCCCGAGGCCGAGGGTCTCGTTCACGGCCACCAATCGCTCGAACAGGTCCGGGTGGTCGCGGCCCCCGAACGCGACCAGCCCGTCCTCCCCCGACGCCGCCATGTCGAAGTTGAGCACGAACCGAACGGCCCCGAGACCGTCGCCGAACGCCGCCGCGAGCGCCTGCGCGCCCACCAGCCCGACCTCCTCGGCCCCCAGCGCGGCGAACACGACCGTGTACGGGAGCGGCTCGCGCGCCACCCGCTTGGCCAGCGCCAGCAGCAGCGCGACGCCGCTGGCGTTGTCGTTGGCGCCGGGGAAGTAGACCTCCGGCCCGAACGATCCGAGGCCGTCGTAGTGGGCCGTGACGAGCAGGACCGAGTCCGGCCGCACAGTGCCCGGGACCGCGCCCAGCACGTTGTAGCCGGTCACCGGCCGGTTCTGCTCCGCGTCCATGCGAAAGTCGACGGTCGCAGGCGAGGTCCACGCCTCCCGGCGGACGTGGAAGACGGGCAGCTTGGCATCATAGAACGAGGTCCCGAACAGCGGCGCGTCGACGAGGTGGACGACCGCGCTCGCGCCCCGGAGGAACGCGATCTCGTAGCGCGCGACTTCGGAGAGGTAGGCCTGGGGGACATTCTCGTCGCCGACGAGCGAATCCGGGACCGCGGCCGACAGTACCACGACGCGCCCCTCGACCGGGCGTCCCGCGTACGCATCGATCCCGGCCGGCGGCACGACGACGCCGCTCCCGACGTCGAGGGCACCCACCGCGGTGCCAGCGCCCGCCGCCGTACTCGGGTACGGGAGCAGGTCGGAGCCCAGGACGAGCGGAGTGCGGTCCATCGTCAGCACCGGCACGTCGGTCACGACGTCCGCCTCGTACGGGAACGGGTGGCGCCACGCCGGCCCGAGAGGCTGGAGACCCGCCGCCTCGAACCGGCCTTCCAGGAACTGCGCCGCGCGGGTCGCCCCGTCGAACGCGAAGCCGCGACCGTGGTACCGCGGCGCCGCGAGGGTGTCGACGACCGCGCGGGCGGCGTCGAGGTCGAGGTCCGCGGGCTGGGCGGCGAGGGCGACCGGCAGCAGCGCCAGGACCAGGAGGGCGACTCGCATGAGCTAGTCGCGGCCCGGCAGGTGCAATTCCACCGGGTCCGGCGTGGCCGCCTTGAGCGTCCCCTTCGAGATGATGGTCGTGCCCTTGTTGCCTCGGTTGGTCACTTCGAACTTGGTCGTGCGAACGATCTCGGTCCGCCCGCGGCTGGTCTCGACCTCCAGGCCGCGGCGCGCGGCGTCGGAGAGGGCCATGCCGAGGACGCGGTCGTCCTTGCCGTCCAGGCGCATCGCGATGACGCCCTTGGCGGCGCTCTTGAAGACCGGGATCTGGGGCACCGGGAAGATCAGCGCGCGGCCCTGCCGGGAGGCCAGGCACACGTTCTCCGACCCCGAGGCCACTTCCGCGTTGACGACCCGCTGGCCCTGCGCGAGCCGCATCATCACGCGGCCGTTCTTGTTGGACGGGTCGAGGAACGACTCGACCTCCAGGCGCACTGCCAGCCCGTCGCTCGACACCGCGACCGCGTACGGCCCCACCGTCACGTCCTCGGCCGGGGGCGCGCCGTCGCCGGAGAACAGCTCCGGCTGGGGCACCCCGCCCACCTCGGGCACGCCGACGGGCATCACGCGCGCGTCGAAGGAGGCGACCCCGACGACCGTCTCGCGGTCGGCGAAGTCGAAGTACTTCTGGACCGGGTCGCCGTAGCCGGTCGTCTGCGGGAGGTCGTCCACGCGGATCGTGTAGCAGCGCCCGGCCGAGCTGAAGAAGCCGATCGTGTCGCGGGTGGAGGCTGCGAGCGCGTACAGCACCCGGTCGCCCTCTCGCACGCGGATGGCGTCGAGGTCGGTGTAGGAGCGCTGACGCTTCACCCAGCCGTCCTTCGTCACGATGACGTAGACGTCCTCCTTGATGATGTAATCCTCGGCGGCGTACTCCACGACCGCGTCCGGCCCCTCAATGTGGGTTCGGCGCTCGTCGGCGAAGCGCTTCTTCATGTCCCGCAGTTCGCTGCGGACGATGCGCCAGCGGCCGTCCTCGTCGGCGAGGAGGGCGCGGATCTCGGCGGCGCGGGCCTCCTTCTCGGCCAGTTCCTTGAGGATGGCGTCGATCTCCATCTGGGCCAGCCGGTAGAGCTTGATCTCCAGCACGGCATCGGCCTGGACCTCGTCGAGGCGGAAGCGGTGGCGCAGGCGACCGTTCGCGTCGGCCTTGTTCTTGGAGGCGCGGATGAGCTTGATGGCCTCGTCGAGCGCGTCGAAGATGATCGCGAAGCCCTTCAGAATGTGGATCCGCTTCTCCAGCGCGCGGAGTTCGTGCTCCAGCCGCCGGGTGACCACCTCCAGACGGAAGTCGAGGAAGTGGCGGAGCGCCGTCCGCAGGTCCACCTTCTCGGGCGCGGCGACCTCCGGGTTGTCGGTCGGCACGAGCGCCGTCATGTTGACGTGGAAGCGCGTCTGGAGCGGTGTGTGCTTGAAGAGGTAGGCCATCGCCGCCTCCGGGCTCGACCCGCGCTTCAGCTCCAGTACGATCCGGACGTCCTCCGTCGACTCGTCGCGGATGTCGACGATCTGGGGCACCTTCCCCGCGCGGATGTGGTCGGCGATCTTCTCGATCAGGTCGCCCTTCTGGACGGCGTACGGGATCGAGGTCAGGATGACCGTCCCCTTGCCCTCCATCTCGTACTCGCCGCGCAGGTCGACGGCGCCCTCGCCGGTCTCGTAGATCCTGGCCAGCTCCTCGGGCGTGTTCAAGATGCGCCCGCCGGTGGGGAAGTCGGGCCCCTGGACCGAGGCCAGCAGCGTCTCCAGGCGGGCGTTGGGGCTCTTGATGAGCGCCAGGCAGGCGTCCACCACCTCGCCCAGGTTGTGCGGCGGCACGTTGGTGGCCATGCCGACCGCGATGCCCGTCGCACCGTTGATCAGGAAGTTCGGGACCGGCGAGGGCAGGACGACGGGCTCGAAGAGCTGTCCGTCGTAGGTCGGCCGGAAGGCGACGGTGTCTTGCTTGATCTCACGAAGCAGTTCGGCGCCGAGGGCCTTCAGCCGTGCCTCGGTGTAGCGCATCGCCGCGGGGCTGTCGCCGTCGAGCGAGCCGAAGTTGCCCTGGCCGTCCACCAGCGGTGCGCGCAGCGACCAGTTCTGGGCCATGCGCACCATCGCGTCGTAGATGGCGGTGTCGCCGTGCGGGTGGTACTTGCCCATCACCTCGCCGACGATGGTGGCGCTCTTGCGGAAGCGCGCGTCCGGCTGGAGCCGGAGGTTGGTCGCCATCGCGTAGAGGATGCGACGCTGGACCGGCTTGAGGCCGTCGCGCACGTCGGGCAGCGCGCGGCTCGTGATGACCGAGAGGGCGTAGGTCAGGTACCGCTCGCGGGCCGTCTCGTGAAGCGGGATCGTGTCGACGACGGGCATTTTTCGATGTCTGGGGGGATGCCGCAAGGTAGCGTCCGCCGCTGACACCTTGCGTCATACCATCCACCTCGGGCCCTCTGGCGGGAGACCGGAGCGGGCGCTACGGCACCGTGACGAACGCGGTCGCCTCGCGGACCAGCGGCGCGGTGAACGTCCCCTCGGGGTACGCCCCCACGCGGTCCCACGTCCCGACGATGCGGCGGTCGTCCAGGCGCTCGCCCTCCAAGATGTAGAGGACCCCGCGGTCGTGGTCGTCGCCGCGGATGTCGCCATCGAACAAGTACAGGCGAATGCCTTCGCAGTCGACGCGGCCACGGACGGAGCCGCCTCCCTCGGGGAAGCGGTCGGAGGGGTCATCCAACTCCCACCGGCCGCTGAAGCCTCCACCGAGCGGGCACGGGTCGTCCGGGTAGACCACGTCGGAGCCGATGTAGGTGAGCCCGATCCGTCCGGTCGCGGGCGGCGTCCCCTCGACCCAGTCGAGCGAGAGGGCGTGCACGCTCAGGTAGGCGTCGTCGAAGGGGTCGCCGTCGCCGACCAGCGAACAGCCGGCCAGGGACAGGAGAGCGAGGGCGACGAGGGCACGCATGGGTTCACAGACGAAAGAGAAACGAGACTAGCCCCGCGCCGAGACGACGACAAGGTCATGCGCGCCTGCCCTGCGGTCCCGTCACGCGCCGTTCATCCCGACCGTGAACACGTCCTCGCCGCCCTGGCGCGGCTGGAGCGCCACGATGCCCGCGCGGGCCAGCATCACGAGCGCCTTGGACGCCTTCCACGGCGGCATCGTGGTCATGCGGGCGTACTCGCGGACGGTGATCTGCTCGTGGCGGTCGAGGTACTCGAGGAGCCGCCGCTCGGCGTCGCCGAAGGTGAACGTGACCGCGTCGCCGCGCCCCTCCGCCTTCATCAGCGCCACCGCCTCGCGGCTCGCCTCGACCGACTGGTCGGCCACGCGGACGAAGGCGCGCTGCTTGGGGAGCGTCCCGTCGGGGCGGCGGTCCGGCTTGAGCACGTGCGGGCGGTCCATCGAGGCCGGCACGTGGACCACGAGCACCTCGCGCGTGCGGCTGATGCGGACCGGCTCGAAGCGGAGGTCGACGGGCGGCAGGATGCGGTCGGCGAGCGCAGTCTGGAGCGCGAAGAACTCCTCCTGAGCGTCCTTGACGCCGAGCACGGTCCCGTCGTCGTCGACGCCGACGAGCACCGTGCCGCCATCGGTGTTGGCGAGCGCGATCACCTCGCGGGCGATCCGCTCGGGGCGCGGCACGCGGTTCTTGAACTCCAGCGTCCGCCCCTCCCCCATCGCGGCCAGCCGCTTGACATCGTTGGAGGTCATCGAGGGTGCGTGGGGCGGTGAGCGTGGGCGGAGGAAGGGGCCGTGCCCTCCCCGACTCGGATCCTAGGCCTCCGTTCCGTCGAAGGCCGGGCCGAGGTGGGCGGCCTCCAACGTGGGGTCGCGCGCCATCAGTGCCAGGACCGCCGACATCGGGTCGAGCCCCTCGAACAGGATCGCGTGGACGGCCTCCGTGATGGGCATCTCGACGCCGTGGCGCCGGGCCAGTTCGCGCACCGACTGCGTCGTGCGGACGCCCTCGACGACCATCGTCGAGTGACCGAGCGCCTCGGTGGTCGTCTCGCCCGACCCGACGCGCTCGCCGAAGGCGCGGTTGCGGCTGTGCCCGCTGAAGCACGTCACCACGAGGTCGCCCAGTCCGGCCAGCCCGGCGAACGTGTGGGCGTCGGCGCCCATCGCCAGCCCGAGGCGGGTGATCTCGGCGAGGCCGCGCGTGACGAGCGCCGCCTTGGCGTTGTCGCCCAACCCGAGCCCGTCGGCCATGCCCGCGGCGACCGCCATCACGTTCTTGACCGAGCCGCCGATCTCGACGCCCACCAGATCGGTGTTGGCGTACACCCGAAGGGCCGGGCGCATGAACAGCGCCTGCACGAACGCCGCCACGTCTGCATCGGGGAACGAGGCGACGACGCTGGTCGGGCGGCCCAGCGCGACCTCCTCGGCGTGGCTCGGCCCGTACAGCACGCCGACGCGCGCCGGGTCGGCGGCGGGCAGCACCTCGCGGAGCACGCCGCTGGTCGTCAGCAGCGTCTCGTTCTCGATGCCCTTGGCGACCGAGATCACAGTCAGGTTGGGTGTGACGCGGTCGGCGAGCGGCGCCATCACGCCGCGGACGGTCTGGCTGGGGACGGCGACGAGCCAGACGGTGGCACCGCCCAGTGCAGCGTCCAGGTCGGCCGTGACGGTGACCGAGGCGGGGATCGTGGCGCCGGGCAGGTACGGCGCGTTCTCGCGCGTGGCGGCCATCTCGGCGGCGGCCTCCGGGCGACGGGCCCAGAGCGCGACGGCATGCCCGCCGTGGGCGAGGCTGATGGCCAGGGCGGTGCCCCAGCTTCCGGCGCCGAGGACGGCGATGCGGGTCGGTGTCATGGCCTCAGAATAACGGGGGGCGACGCGGGCGGCGTAGTCCGAACGGACCCCCTACGCCGCGACGACGCTCCCGATGGCGAAGGCGGGTTCGCCGAGCGCGCCGAGCACCGTCAGTGCCCGCTCGACGGCGTCCGGCCGCACGACCGCCACCAGGCCAACGCCCAGGTTGAACGTCCGGCGCATGTCCTCCTCCGGCACCTCGCCGACGTCCTGGATCAGACGGAACAGCGGCGGCACGGTCCACGCGTCCCAGTCCACGTCGAGCGCGAGGCCGTCGGGCACGATGCGGCTCGTGTTGCCGACCAGCCCGCCGCCGGTGACGTGGGCGAAGCCGTGCGCGAGGTCCTCGGCGATGAGGGCCTGGATAACGTCGAGGTAGCTCCGGTGGACCCGCAACAGCGCCTCGGCGACGGTCGCCCCGCCGAGCGCCTCGGGCGTGTCGCCTGCCACGAACCGCTCGAAGAGCACCTTGCGCGCCAGCGTGTAGCCGTTCGTGTGGAGGCCGGTCGACGGCAGCCCGAGCAGTACGTCGCCCGCCTCGATGGCGCTTCCGTCCACGATCTCGTCCCGCTCCACGACGCCCACGATGGTGCCCGCGAGGTCGTACTCGCCACGCGCGTAGAGGTCGGGCATCTCGGCCGTCTCGCCGCCGATCAGCGCGCAGCCGTTCTCGGTGCAGGCCGTCGCGAAGCCCTTCACGACCGCCTCGACCACGCTCGGCCGGATCTGCCCGGCGGCGAAGTAGTCGAGGAAGAACAGCGGCCGGGCGCCGCACACCGCGATGTCGTTCACGCAGTGGTTGACGAGGTCCTGCCCGACGGTGTCGTGCCGGTCGACACGTTGGGCCACCTTGAGCTTCGTGCCGACGCCGTCCATGGACGAGACCAGCACGGGGTCGCGGTACTGGTCCTTGTCGAGGGCGAAGAAGCCGCCGAACGCGCCAATGTCGGTCAGCACGCCGGGCGTGAACGTGCCCCGCACGTGACCCTTGATGCGGCGAACCGCCTCCTCGCCCGCGTCGATGTCGACGCCCGCTTCCTTGTACGTTGCCATCGGGGGTGCGCGCGCGGCGCGGTGTGAGCCCCGAAACTAGGGAGGCCCGGCGCCAGGCGGCGTGGAGAGTGTGGACAGGTGCGGAGATGGCAGATAGCAGGCCCCCGCCCCGCCGACCTCGATGCCGAGGCAGACACGATCACGGCCCGACCGTCCCCCAGACCGGGCGCTGCGGTGCGACCTTCCGACCCGTCCCCATTGTCCTGCCATGCCTTCCTCCCCTCTCGTCGGTCTCGCGATGGGCTCCAAGTCCGACTGGCCCACCATGGAGGCCGCCGCCGACGTGCTCCGCCGGTTCGGCGTCCCGTTCGAGGCGCGCGTCCTCTCGGCCCACCGCACGCCGGACGCCATGGCCGACTACGCGCAGACGGCGCGGTCACGCGGCCTCAAGGTGATCGTCGCGGGCGCGGGCGGCGCGGCGCACCTGCCCGGCATGATCGCGGCCTCGACCACGCTGCCCGTCATCGGGGTGCCCGTCCAGACGCGGGCGCTCGACGGGATGGACTCGCTCCTTTCCATCGTCCAGATGCCCGGCGGCGTGCCCGTGGCGACCGTCGCCATCGGGCAGGGCCTCAACGCGGGCCTGCTGGCCGTCCAGATCCTCGCCACGGCCGACGCCGCGCTGGCGGACGCGCTCGAGGCCTACAAGGCCGAACTCCGCGACCGCGTCGGTGCGATGGACCGGGCGGTCGCGGAGAAGGCGGAAGGGACTGCCCCGGCCTAGCGGACGACCGTCGCCGTCCGCGACACGACCCCACCGGCCTCGGTGGTCGCGCGGAGGACGTAGACGCCTGCCGGGAGCGACCGAAGGTCCACCGGGATGCGCGTCTCGCCCGAGGCCACGGAGCCCGACCGGACCTCGGCCACCCGGCGGCCAAGCGCGTCGAACACCTCCACGGTGGTCGGCGACGAGGCGGTCAGGGTCACGGAAAACACGCCCACGGACGGGTTGGGCGCCACGCTCAGCGCAAAGGCGTCCGTGGTCGGGTCGAGCGCGACATCCGTCTGCCGGGGGTCCGCGGCGTAGGTGTAGAGGTAGCGCACCGAGGGCCGCCAGTCAGACGCTCCATCGGGGTACACCTCTTGCAGGTAGGAGGTCGGCCGGGAGAAGGGGTCGAGGTCCAGGGTCTTCCGGACCCTCGCCACCAACCCGCTGCCCACGCTCCGCGGGAGTTCCTGGATGGCGACCGCCCGGCTCCCTTCGTTGGAGTAGGTCACCGTGTGACGCTCGACCAGCTTCCAGGTCGAGCCGTCCCGGTCGAACGCCTCGTGCAGGACGATCCCGTAGGGCCCGTAGGCCATCGCCGTGCTGTCCGCCTCGACGTAGGCGCCCGCCGTCTCGTCGTAGTTCCGCGTGACGACGCTCGTCCGCCGCCCGTCGCCATCGAAGGTCGAGGCGGTCAGGCGGTACGGCGTGGCACCGGGCTCGGTCCGGAACCGGCACAGGATGCGGTTGCCCGCCGCGTCGAGGTCGCTCTCGAAGACGATGTCCGTCGCCCAGCCGCTGGCGTAGCGCTCGAACAGGTACCCGGCCAGGGTGCCCGCCTCGGTGTAGTCGTAAGCGTAGCGGCGGTTGGGGCCCCAGCCGGAACCGGTCCAGTCCTCCCGGGCCTCGTAGGTCGGGTACGGCGAGGCCCCGTAGCCCAGCGTGTCCCGCTGGTACGGTCCGCCGCCGGACGCCATGTAAACGTGCTCCAGCATGCGTCCCTGGTCATCGAACGCGAACGTCTCGGCGTCCACGGGCGTCGGCCAGCCCGACCCGTCGCCGTCGGACCACCGGGAAAACAGCAGCGTGCCCGCCGTGCCGCCTTCGCTGGCGACGTACTCCCGGCGCGTATCGTTGACGAGCGCGGTCCCGTCCCAGTCCTGCTGGACGAAGACCAGCCCCTGCGCCACGTTGTCGGCGGACGAGGATTCGAGGGCGTCGAACCGAAACGTCGCCGGACACCCGGACTGGGCGGACGACGGCGCCGCGATCAGGAGAGACAGGAAGAAGCCGGCCAGCAGAGAATGGCGAAGCAGCATGATGTAGGGGGAAGGGGGTGTGTGGTCAGACTAGCGCCTCCTCTCCACCCGTCGGGCAGTACAAACCTACCAGGGGCGCGATTTCGCCCTGTTTGCTATTCCAGCAACAGATCTGTCTCCCGATCCGCCGACAGACCAGAGATCCGGTCGCGGACCGTCACGGTGAGCGTGTACAGCCCCCGCTCCTGACCGGTCGCGTCGAGGAAGAGGTACACCGCGTCGTCGGCGCGGTCGCCCTGGACCTCGAAGGCCGACGAGACGGCCGCGCCGTCGCCGCCGAAGACGCGGCGCGCGAGGCGGCGGATGCCGGTGGACGTGTCCTTCGGCCGGAGGCTCGCCTCGACCTCGTAGTCGGTCCGCCCGTCGGTCATGCCGAGGCCGTAGGGCTCGAAGTAGAGGTAGACCGGGTCCCCGACGCGAAAGACGCCCCACGGGGCAGGCTGCACCGAGACGCCGTCGCGGAAGACGCGGCCGGGCACGGCGCGGTCGGCCTCCTGCGCGTCGTAGGCCAGCAGCACGTCGGAGAGCCGGAGGCCCGTGCCACCGAAGTCGGGCACGTCGACGGCGCGGCGCTGGACGGCGCCCGTCTGGCCCGAGGCGGTCTCGAACTCCAGCGACACCTCGTAGCCGTCGCCCGGGCGGGCGCTCATCGGCTCGGTGCTGGTCCACAACCGCGTCTGGTCGAACGGCACGATCTGGGCGCCGCGGAGCCCATAGACGGTCCGCCGCCGTTCGATCAGCATCTCTCGGCCCGGGCCGATCAGGAACGCTCCCGTCTTGACGGTCACGTCCACGTCCTCCTGCACGCCCTCCGACGGGGTCTCGCTCTCGGAGACTGGGATCCCGTAGTTGACGTAGAGGTCCGTCCGGCCGCCCTCGCCCTTGAACGCGGCGACCCGGTACGGCAGTTCGACCGCGCGGCCGGGCGTCTGGAACGCGTAGCGCTCGGGCCGACGGCGCACCTCGGCCTGGGCGATCAGCGCGAAGTCCATCGCCGACGGGTTGCGAACCGACTGCAGGCCGTACACGTCCGCGGGCAGCGAGTACAGGCGGAACTCGCCGGTTCGGTTCGGGTCCTCGAACACGAAGCGAACGCCGTCGCCGTAGTCCCACACGTTGAAGCGGTTGGAGAGGCCCACGCCCGCGGGCGCGTCCGGGTCGATGGCGAAGGCCTCGTCGCGCCCCGCGAACTGCTCGACGACGAGACCGAGGCCGCCCTCAATCACCACGTCGGTCTCGGGTGGCCCGTAGCGGACGTGCAGCCGTCCACGCTCAGTCTTCCAGCCAGGCAGGTCGAGGTCGTCGGACCGGTACAGGAGGTCGGCGGTGACGAGGCGGGCGTAGTGCTCCGTGCGCCGCTCGTTGACGGTGTTGAGGTAGCGCGGGTCGCGGCTGGTCCAGTAGCGGTCCGAGAACCCGTCCGGGTCGGCCCGGAAGGCGTCCCACTCGTCGGGCGGCAGGATGAGGGTCAGGTCGGTGTAGGCCGCGCGGGTCTCGCCGTCCATGTAGTCGAGCGCGCGGCTGAAGGCGATGTCCGCGGCGTCGTACTGTCCGAGACGATGGTTGACCAGCCCGGCGTAGAGCCACATCCCCGCGTCCTCGGGGAACTGGACGTACATCTCGGCGAGGTCGGGCAGCGCCTCCTCGAAGCGCCCCGAGAGGGTCGCGAGGCGGACGACGTGGTCGTACACCGGTCGACGCCGCGGGTCCGAGGCGAGCGCCTGCCGGAGGTGGCCGATGGCCCGGTCGTACGACGCCTGCGCGCGGGGCGCGTAGTCGGTCACCGACACGCCGCGGCGCCGCAGCTCCTCCACGTCGAACCGGTCCTGGATGTCCTCGCCGAACTGCCCTTCGAGGGCTCCCTCGATTCCCCCTCCGAAGCCGCCGAGACCCGACTCCTCGGAGGCGATGGGGATCTCCACGACCCGCCCGCCCTCAGCGGCCGAAGCGGCCTCCACGTTGGGTTGCGACACCTCCTCCCGCTGCCGCTCTCCGACGGAGCGGTAGGCCAGCCCCGGCAGCTTGATCGCGTTCCGGTACTGGTAGTAGTCGACGATGGCCTGCACGCCCAGCTCCTCGTGGGCGTACGCGTTGGTGGAGTCGATGGCGAGCAACTGGGCGGCGATCTCGCGACGCCGACGCTGGCGGAACATCTCCTGGAAGAAGTTCCACGCCGCCCCCCGGTACTGCTCCAGGTTGGCGACCAGGTAGACCATGTTCTGCGGGTCGAGCGCGACCGCGGCCTCGATCTCGCGCCCCGCGCGTGCCTCGTCGCGGGCCGGGTTGCGCGTGTCGTACAGGACACGGCCGAGCAGGTAGTGCGCCTCGGCGTTGTCGGGGTCCTGGTCGACGACGCGGCTCAGGATGCGGACGGCGTCGTCGAATCGCGCCTCGCGGTACGCCTCGCCGCCCCGCTCGAGCGCGCCTGTGTCCTGGGCCGAAACCGGGATCGCGGTGGCGAGGAGCAGGACGACGACGAGAGAAGCGAAGGCGCGCATCAGACAGAAGGAAGGCCGGGAATCAACGCCCCACGGGGGGGCGGAGTTGTGCCGGGGACGAGCAGTGCCCCAACGTGCGCCTCGGGCGGCGCGCGGTCAAGGCACGACGGGCGCCCCCTCTACCGCTCCTTCATGATGCGGTCGAGCCGACGCTTCGACTCCCGATCGTTGATCGTCTGCCGCTTGTCGACGGTCTTCTTGCCGCGGCCAAGGGCGAACGACACCTTCGCCTTCCCCCCCTTGAAGTAGAGCTTCAGCGGGACGATGGTCATGCCCTTCTGCTCGGTCCCCTTGCGCAGCTTCTCGATCTCGGCCTTGTGGAGCAGCAGGCGCCGCATCCGCCGCGGCTCGTGGTTCGCGTACCCACCCATCTCGTAGGGCGGGATCGTGCAGTTGACCAGGTCGACCCCGGTGCGGCCGAGCTTGATGAACGCCTCGGCGAGTTGAGCCGACCCCTGGCGGAGCGACTTGACCTCCGAGCCGGTCAGCACGATGCCGGCCTCGAAGTGGTCCGTGAGCTCGAAGTCGTACCGCGCGCGGCGGTTGGTGACGATCGTCTGGATGCCGTCGGCCATGCGGGGTCAGAGGGAGAAACGCGGAGGGGAGCCCCGTGAACGCCAGCAAGGGCGGACCGGGTTCACGGCATCGGTGCACGGACCGCCTACCAGCCGCCGTCCCACGATCTACGCGTCCTCGTCCTCCTCGTCGTCGTCCGGGTCGGAGGGCAGCTCCAGGTACGGAATCGGCGGGACCTCGGAGAGGGTGCCGGTCGCGAAGAGGTAGTCCGCGAGCTGGTCGAGGCCGTCGGTGGCGTAGCCGTCGAGCGTCAGCTGGTAGGCGCCCACGCCGTCGTGGAAGAGGGCTTCGTTGACCGGTGCCTCCTGCGCCGCGGCGCGGAGCCGAAGCCCGTCGACGGCGCTCAGCGTGCCCTCCAGCGCGGCGAGCAGGCCCCACGGGTACGGGCGGAGCGTCAGGTCGGTCCACTCCTGGCCGGGGTCCAGCACGAAGGCGTTCGACGGGACCTCGTCCTCGTAGTCGACCAGCGCCGCCGAGGAGGTCCGCAGCACGTCTGCGAGCGGCGTGGCGGGATCGCTCAGGGCGAACGCGGCCGTCGAGCCGTAGTGCTCGCGCAGCACGAGCTGGGTGAGGAGCGCCTCCTGCGCGTCGCGCGGGTCGAAGGCGATCGTCTCGATGGCATCCAGCTGACTACCGACGACCAGCCGCCGACGGGGGCTGCGCTCGCCGGCGAGCACGATGCCGGGGACCACTTCCAGGCCCGTGTATCCACGCAGCACGTCCAGCGTCGGAACAAGCGCGAGGTCCGCGCCGCCACTGTCGAGCGCCGGGCGCGCCTCGTGCGGCTCGATCTCCACCACCTCGGTCACGAGGTCCGCCAGAGCGGACGCGAGGGCCCGGGCGGGCGGGACAGGCCAGATGGCGAGACGCATGGGGTGGGCAAGGGGCTGGGTGAAGGGGAACGGAGCGTGAGGCTCGGTGCCTCTCGCCCGGTGCCCCCTGCCGCGCGCCCTTTACTTGCGGCGACGCTCGGTGATGCGGGCCGCCTTGCCGCGGAGGCCGCGGAGGTAGTAGAGCTTCGCCCGGCGGACGCGGCCGTAGCGGACCACCTCCAACTTGGCGATGCGCGGGCTCGCGAACGGGAAGATGCGCTCCACGCCCACGTTGCCCGAAATCTTGCGGACCGTGAACGACTCGGCCACGCCGCCGTTCTGGATCGCGATCACGACGCCCTCGAAGAGCTGGATGCGCTCCTTGTCGCCCTCGATCACGCGCACGTGAACGCGGACGGTGTCGCCGGCGGCGAAAGTGGGAATGTCGTCGCGGAGCTGGGTGGCCTCCACGAGGCCCATGAGGTCGGTCGCCATGATCGGTTCGGTCTGGGTTGGGTGCGCGCCAAACATGTCGCGGGCGCGAACAGGGAAGGTAGGGAGCGGCTCGGGCCAAACGCGGCCCTGGCGCCGTCTACGGGGATTCTTCGCCCGCCGCGTCCGCGTCGGGCAGGAGGTCGGGTCGGCGGGTGCGGGTGCGGTCGAGCCGCTGCTCCTCGCGCCACGCCAGAATGGCCCCGTGGTCGCCCGAGCGAAGCACGTCGGGCACGTCGAGGCCGCGGAACGACGCCGGGCGCGTGTAGCTGGGCGCGTCCAGCAGGCCGTCCTGGAACGAGTCGCTGAGCGCCGAGCCCGCGTCGCCGAGCACGCCCGGCACCAGCCGCGCGATCGCGTCGATCAGGATCAGCGCCGGGAGTTCGCCGCCGGACAGCACGAAGTCGCCGACGGAGATCTCGCGCGTGACGAGCACGTCGCGGACCCGCTGGTCGATGTTCTTGTAGTGACCGGCGATCAGCAGTAGCCGACCGGTCAGCGACAGCTGGTTGGCCATCGGCTGATCCAGCGTCTCGCCGTCGGGGGTCAGGAAGATGACCTCGTCGTACGGGCCGTGCGCTTCGGTCAGCGCCTCGACGCAGGCGAACAGCGGCTCGGGCTTGAGCACCATCCCCCCCATCCCGCCGTACGGGATGTCGTCGATCTGCCGATGCTTGCCCGGCGCCCAGTCGCGGAGGTCGTGGACCGCCACCTCGACGAGCCCCTTGTCCTGGGCCCGCTTCAAGATGGAGTGCTCCAGCGGACTCCGGACGAGGTCGGGCAGCGCGGTGACGAGGTCGAATCGGATCATGACGGGAGGGACACGGGAGGCGGGAGACGACGCGCAGAGGAGCTCGGCCCACGCACCTTGGCTCCCTCCATCCCTCTACTCGTCGAACAGCCCCTCGGGCGGGCGGACGTAGAGGCGACGCGCGGCGAGATCCAGGCGGACCACGAACTCTTCCACGTCGGGCAGCAGCACCTGGCTCTTGCCGGGCCGGTCGATGGCGAAGAGGAGTTGCGAGCCGTCGTAGAGGTCGCTCACCGTGCCGAAGGGCTCGTCCGCCTCGGTGCCGTCCTCGGCCACCTCGACCACGTCGAGGCCGATCAGGTCGTGGAGGTAGGCCTGCCCCTCGTCGAGCGCGGGCAGGTCGTCGGGGTCAGCGAAGAGTTGCTCGTTGCGGAGCGCCTCGGCGGCCTCCAGCGAGTCGACCCCCTCCAGCGACAGCAGCACGACCGTGCGCCCCTTCGGGTACTGGAAGCGGACGCCCTCCACGACCACCGGCCGCGCCTCGGCCTCGGAGGCGCCGAGGTAGAGGGTCTCGAGGTCGGCGAACCGCTGCGGGTCGTCGGTCTCGGGCACCACCTTCATCTCGCCGCGGACCCCGTGGGTCTTGCCTACGCGGCCCATCAGGAGCAGTCGGTCGGGGTCGATGGCCATCGGATCGTCGGAGAGGCTCAGAAAAAACGGGCGGGACCGGCGCATGGCCGACCCCGCCCGGAGGGAGCGTGCGAGGCTACGCCTTGAGGGACTCGACGTAGGCGTCGAAGCCCTCCGTGTCGTCCTTGGCGAGGAAGCCCGCCTGGGTCGGCCAGGTCTCCTCGTTGCCCGCGGTCGTGGACCCGGCCTCGGTGATGATCTCCTGGAGGCGCTCCACGGTCGTCTCGGCGAGCGCCGCGAACGTCGTGATGCCCGCGCTGGCGAGGATCTCCGAGTACTTCGGGCCGATGCCGTTGACGGTGGTCAGCTTGTCGGCCTCGGAAGCGGGGGCCTCCTCGGCAGCGGGAGCCTCCTCGACGGCCGGGGCGTCCTCGGCGGCAGCGGCGTCGGTCTGGTCGGCGACCTCCCCGCCCGTCTCGTCGGCCACGGCCTCCGGGGTCTCGGCCTCGACGGCGGGCTGCTCCTCGGCGGCGTCCGGGGCTTCCTCGGCAACGGCCTCGGGGGTCGCCTCTGCGACGGCCTCCTCGGCGGCTTCGGGCGTCTCGTCCGGGGCGGCCTCGGCGACCGGCTCCTCGGCGGGTGCCTCCTCGGCCGCGGTCTCCTCGGCAGCCGGGGTGGCGTCGGCAGCCTCCGTGAGGGCCTCCGAGTCGGCGGCGGCGGCGGCGGCCTCGGCGCGGGCGGCCTCGGCGGCGGCGCGCTCCTCGGCCTCGGCGGCCTCGCGCTGGGCCTGGAGTTCGGCCTCGCGCTCGGCGCGGGCCTTGGCGAGCTCGGCGGCGCGCTCCTTGGCGGCGGCCTTCTCGGCCTCCAGCGCCTCGGCGCGGCGCTCGGCGCGCGTCTTCTTGCCGGTCGAGGCGGCCTTCTCGGCGCGACGCGCCTTGAACTCCTCCACGGCCGTCTCGATCTCCTCGGCGGACGCACCCGCGCGAGTCATCGACCAGCGCATGAGGATGCCCTCCTTCTGGAGCAGGTTGCGGACCGTGTCGGACGGCTGGGCGCCCTGGCCGAGCCAGTACAGGATGCGGTCGGCGTTGAACTTGACGCGCGCGGGCTCAGCGACGGGCTCGTAGCGGCCGAGGTCCTCGATGAAGCGACCATCGCGGGGCGAACGGGCGTCGGTAGCGACGAGGCCGAAGACGGGATGCTGCTTCCGCCCCATGCGGCGGAATCGGAGCTTGACGGACATTGCGGGTGGGTGTTGAAAGTTGAAGGTTGAAAGGTTGAAGGTTGGCGGTCAGTTCGAACGCTCGAACCTTCCACGTCTCAACCTTCACACGACGGGCTAGCGGCCCGCCAGGAGTTGGCTTGCGTCGACGGGACGGCCCTTGCCCTGGAGCTTGGACATCGTCTTCATCATCTTCTTCATCTCGCGGAACTGCTTCAGGAGCGCGTTCACGTCCTGCACCTCCATGCCGGCGCCCTTGGCGATGCGACGGCGGCGCGAGCCGTTGATCTGCTCCGGCGCCGCCCGCTCGAAGGGCGTCATCGACTGGATGAGCGCCTCGATGTGGCGGAAGGCGTCGTCGTCGACGTCGATGGCCTTGATTTGCTTGCCGACGCCGGGGATCATGCCCAGGAGGTCCTTCAGGGACCCCATGTTCTTGATCTTCTGGAGCTGGTCGTAGAAGTCCTGGAGGTCGAAGTCCTGCGTCCGGAACTTGCGCTGCAGCTTCTCGGCCTCCTCGGCGTCGAACTGCTCCTGCGCCTTCTCGACGAACGACACCACGTCGCCCATGCCGAGGATGCGCTGCGCCATCCGGTCGGGATAGAACTCCGTCAGCGCGTCGAGCTTCTCGCCGGTGCCGGCGAACTTGATCGGCTTCTCGACGACGCTGCGGATCGAGAGCGCGGCCCCGCCACGCGTGTCGCCGTCCAGCTTCGTCAGCACGACGCCGTCGATGTCGAGGCGGTCGTTGAACGCCTTGGCCGTGTTGACCGCGTCTTGGCCCGTCATCGCGTCGACGACGAACAGGATCTCGTCGGGCTCGGTGGCGGCCTTGATCGCGACCACCTCGTCCATCATCGCCTCGTCCACGTGCAGGCGACCGGCGGTGTCGATGATGACGGTGTCGCGGCCCATCCGCTTCGCCTCGGCGACGGCCTTGCGGGCCACGTCGACGGCATCCTTGAGCGGGACGCCGTCCTCGCCGCGGATCGAGAAGACGGGCACCTTGACCTGGGCCGCGAGCGTCTCCAGCTGGTCGACGGCCGCCGGGCGGTACACGTCGGCCGCGGCGACCATCGGGCTGCGGCCCTTCGACTTCAGGAAGTGCGCCAGCTTGCCGACGAAGGTGGTCTTGCCCGCGCCCTGGAGGCCCGCCACCAGAATCACCGTCGGCGGCTTCTTGGCCTGGTTGAGGTCCACCTGCACGTCGCCGAGCAGGTACACCAGCTCGTCGTAGACGTGCTTGACGAACTGCTGGCCGGGGTTGACAGCCTGAAGGACCTTCTCGTCGGTCACGTGCGCCTTCACCTTGTTGGTGAAGTCCTTCGCGACCTGGTAGTTGACGTCAGCGTCGAGGAGAGCGCGGCGGACCTCGCGCATCGTCTCGGCGATGTTGAGGTCGTTGATGCGCCCCTCGCCCTTCACGTTCTTGAGGGCGGCGTCGAGCTTGTCGGACAGCGTATCGAACATTCGGAGGTGCCGGGTGGGACGGGAGGGGTCACAGCGAATGCCAGGGAATCTGGCAGGCCGCGCAGGCGGGGCGGGGTCGCGGGGTGCCGAAGCGTCCACCGGTGCGGCCGTAGCCCTGCCCGGGTGTCCGGGACGAGGCGACGACAAAGGTAGGGAGCCCGCCCCCCGGAGCCAGTGAAGGGCAGGTGGATCCGGTGGTGGATGAAAATGGCCTTTCGGAGAAGGGCATGACGGGACAGATTGCGGTCTCGCTCCTGTGTCCCGCATGCCTCTCCTGCCCCGCCTCGGCGTCGCCGCCGCCCTGCTCGGCCTCATGCCCCTGCTCGGCTCGACCGGGTGCGACGTCTCGGGCGACCTGGCCTGCACCGAGATCGGCTGCTCGGACGGCTACACCGTGTCACTCGTCGCCGCCGATCGCTTCCCGGACGGCGTCTACGAGATCGCGATCAACGGCGACAACACGCCCGAGGGGTGCCGGTTCGAGGTCGTGGACGGGCGCCTGCTCGACGACGAGACCTGCAACGCCGCCTACGGCATCGGCCCCACGTTCCCCACGCCCGAGGCGGTCGGCATCACCTACCCGACGATCACGTCCGAGATCGAGATCGTCGTCTCGCGGGACGGGGCGGTGATCGAGCGCCTCGCGACCACGCCGGTGTACGAGACGATCCAGCCCAACGGCCCGGACTGTGACCCCGCCTGTCGGGTCGCGGGCGCCGAGTTCTTCGTGGACTGAGCGCCGGATACCGTCCGCGGGCCGGGCGCTCGCCGTACCCTTCGGCATGGACCGCGACCCCTGGTGGGCCTTCGCCCTCGACCCCGACACCCGCGCCGACCTGGACGCGAACCGCCTCCGCGCCGCCGACGGCACGCCGCTCGTCAACCCGCCCGGTCCGGACGGACGTCTGGGCCTCGACTACGCCGGCTACCTCGGCCTCGGCGCGCTGCTCGGCGCGGGCACCCCGGCGTCGTCGGTGCCCGACGAGCGGGCGTTTGTGATCGTCCACCAGTTGTGCGAGGTCGTCTTCAAGCAGATGACGTTCGACCTGGCCGTCGTCACGGCGACGTTCGAGGCGCTCCTCGCGCGGCCCGAGGCGGAGCGGACGGCGCTGGCCCTGGCCGAGGGCGAGGTGGACCAGGACTCGGACGCGGCGGCCTTCTGGCGACCGGCCATCACGGCCTCGAACCGCCTCCGCCACGCGGCCCGCCGCCTCCTGCCCCCCATCATGGAGCTGATGGGCACCGGCGCGGCCGACGACGTGCTGTTCTCGCGCGTCGAGTTCGGGCTGTTCCGCGAGCACCTCGTCCCGTCGTCCGGCTTCCAGGCGGCGCACCTGCGGCTGATTCAGCGGGCGCTGGGCAAGGGGCCTGTGCTCGACCTGCGCGTCTTCCCCGGCGACACGTTCAGCCGCCACTACACGGGCTCGCCGTGCGGCCACGTGGCGCTGGCCGACCCGGTGGTCCTGCGGGGCGGGGCCGAGTCGGCCTCCCCCTCTCCGTCGTCGCCGGAGCATCAGGCCGCGCGTCTGGACGGCGCCGCGCACGCGCTGCTCGCCAGCCTCCCCCGCCTCGGCGCCGACCTGCCGCCGCCGCCCTCGGTCCGCCGCATCCACGCCGACGACGTGGACCGCGCCGTGGACCGCTTCCGCGCCACGCTCGGCCTGGCGGCCGACACCGCGCCCGACCGCGCCCACGCCGCGCAGGCCGTCGAGGCGTTCCGCTCCGACCTGGACGCCGCGGCGTCCGCCGAGAACGCGCGGCGCGACGAGATGACGACGGCCCGGCAGGGCGCCTACTACCTGCAGGCCCGCGCACCGAAAAGCGCCCTCGCCCACATCCTCGCCCGCGTCGTCGCCACCGACGACGCACTCCACGCGCCCTCCGACGGCACCTTCCTGACGGTCCACCGCCGCACCGTCCGCCGCCACGTCGCCGACGACTCGGGCACGGGCGGCGGCGGGATGCCGTACCTCGTCACGAGCCAGCGCTACCTGCTGCCCCTCTTCCCCGCGCTCGCCGCCTGGCAGGATCTCGAACTGTGATGCGCCTCTCGCTCGCCTTCCTCGCGCTCGCCCTTGCGGCGGGCTGCACCACGGCGCCCCCCGCCTCGGCGCCGAGCCAGCCCGACCCGCTCGTGCCGATGCTGCCGCCTGCCGACAGCGCCGAAGCCGCGGCGACGATCGCCGAGGTAGAGGCGCTCCCTGCCGACCTCTTCGAGGCGGCGACGTTTACGGGGAGCGACGGGACGGCTCTCCCGTATCGCCTGCTGTCGCCCCCGGCCGTGGCGTCGGGCGAGCGGGTGCCGCTGGTGGTCGTCTTCCACGGCGCGGGCGAGATCGGGACCGACAACCTCCGGCAGATGGACCGCTTCCCGAAGACCTGGGCGCGGCCCGAGATCCGAGAGCGGTTTCCAGCCTTCGTCGTCGCGCCGCAGATGCCCGAGCGGTCGGCGCTCTACAGCGGCCCTGCCGAGACGCCCGGCCGGTTCTCCCGCCCCGGCCCGCCGCTCGCGACCGCGCTGGAGCTGCTCGATTACCTGATCGCGCGCCTGCCCGTCGACACCACCCGCGTCTACGCCGTTGGCTTTTCGATGGGCAGTTCGACGACCTGGAACGCGCTCGCCCTCCGGCCAGACCTGTTCGCGGCGGCCGTCCCCATCGCGGGCGTCCCCAACCCGGCCCAGGCCGATGTCGTGGCGCAGACGCCCGTCTGGGTCGTCCACGGGACGGCCGACACGGCCAACCGCATCGTGCCGGACCGCACGATGGTCGGCCTCCTCCGCCGACGCCCCAAGGCGGAGGTCCGCTTCTGGCCGGTCGACGGGCTCTGGCACGCGGTCCCGCCGCGCCTGCTGGCCGGGACGGAGTTGATGGAGTGGCTGTTCGCGCACCGGCGCTGAGCCGTGCGCCTACCGCCCCTCGCGCTCGCGGATCAGGTCGATCGTCTCGACGGCGTGGCGGAGGTGCGGGATCACGATGCTGCCGCCGACGACCAGCGCCACGTTCATGGCGTCCATCATCTCGTCGTCGGAGAACCCCGCCTCGGCGCACTGTTCGAGGTGGTAGTCGATGCAGTCGTTGCAACGGAGCACGGCGCTGGCGACCAGCCCGAGCAGTTCCTTGGTACGGCCGTCGAGCGCGCCGTCGCGGTAGGCGGCCGTGTCGAGGTTGAAGAAGCGCTTGACGCCGAGGTGCGAGCCCTCGTCCAGGATGCGCGCGTTCATGCGCGACCGGTAGGCGTCGAAGCGGTCGAGGCGGGTTTCTGAGGTGTCCATGAGCGGAGCGAACGATGTAGCGGCGGAGAAAGCGGCGTGGCGGCGTCGGTTCCGTGCGCTTCGCGCGGAGACCCCGCCCGGCCCCCTGGCCGACGCCTCCGCGCAGATCGTCGCGCGCCTCCGGGCACTCCCCGAGGTGGCGACCGCGCGGACAGTCCACCTGTTCTGGCCGCTGCCTGGCGAGGTCGACCTCCGCCCGCTGGCCCGGTCACTTCGCGCCGAGGGCCGCACCGTCGTGCTGCCCGCCGTCGTCGGCCCGCGTGCCCTCGCCCAGCGCGTGTTCGAGGGCGACGAGAGGCTGACGGATGGACCATGGGGTCTGAAGGAGCCGGCCCCGGACGCGCGCTCGTGCCATCCTCGCGACCTGGACGTGGTCCTCGTGCCCGGCCTTGCCTTCGGCCGCGACGGCAGCCGCCTCGGCTATGGCGGCGGGTTCTACGACACCTTCCTCGCGGAGACGACGGCCCTCCGCGTCGGCGTGGGCCTCCAGTCGGCGCTGGTGGCGACCGTCCCTACCCTCCCCCACGACGCCTGCCTCGACACCGTCGTCACCGAGGGGGACGTGGTGAGGGTGTGAGGCGCAGGGAGCGACGTCTCGCCCGAGTCGGTCATGTCCTGGCGCCCCGTTCCCGCGCGGCACCCATGCCTTCTGGACTCCTCCGATTTTTCCCCTCGGGGGCCCGACCGGTCTCCTGTATCTTCCCTGCCCCTTCGAGCCGGCCGTCTGCGTCGGCTCGTTGTGGTTCGGGCGCCTCCGATTTTGGAGCGGCGCCGACTGATTCCAGAGACAGCACCCGCGGAGGCGGAGCGACATGGGAGTGATGAACAGCATTCGGGAGCGCGCAGGCGGCTTCCTCGTCGGCGTTCTGGTGATCGCCTTCGGCGGCCTCTGGGCGCTCCAGGACTCGGGCGCCTTCGACGCCGTCGGCATGGGCCCGGACGGGCGCACCATCGGTGAGGTGGACGGCATCGCCATCGAGGGCGAGCTCTACAACCGCGCCGTCGAGCAGCAGCTCGACGCGTACCAGGCCCAGGGCCTCGAGGTGACCGGCTCGCAGCAGCGCCAGATCGAGGACCGCGTCTTCGACAGCTTCGTCGACAACGCGCTCGTCGAGCGCGAGATGGACCGCCTCGGCGTCCAGGTGACCGACGAGGAGGTCTTCGCCCTCATCACGGGCGACACCCCCGACCCGCTCATCGCGCAGGTCTTCCCTGACGGCAACGGCGGCGTCGACCGCGCGGCGCTCCAGCAGGTGGTGGAAGACCCGAACGGCGAGTTCACCGACCAGCTCCAGGCCATCGAGGAGCAGGTCCGCCGGAACCGGCGCCAGGCCAAGCTCTCGGCCCTCATCACGGCCTCCACGCGCGTGACGCCGGGCGAGGTGCGCGACGAGTTCATCCGCCAGAACCGCCAGGCCTCCGCCGAGCTGGTCGGCCTCCGCTACGCCGCCGTCCCGGACGACCAGATCGAGGTCTCCGACAGCGACTACCGGAGCTACTACCGCGACAACATCGAGGACTACGAGCGCGAGGCGTCCTACTCGATCGAGTACGTCGGCTTCGCCAAGGACCCCACCGCCGCCGACTCGGCGCGCGCCACCGACGAGCTCGACACGATGGTGGACGGCTTCCGCACCGCGGCCGACCCGCTGGCGTTCGCTCGACGCAACTCGTTCGGCGCTGCCGCCGAGCCCGAGTTCATCGGCGCGGGCGACCTGCCCGCCGAGCTGGCGACGGCCGTCTACAGCGACCTCACCGAGGGCCGCGTGGTCGGGCCGGTGGTGGCCGGCGACCAGGCCTACCTCGCCCGCATCGTGGGCGTCCAGCCCGGCGACGCCACGTCGGTCCGCGCCCGCCACATCCTGTTCCCGGCCGGCGCCGAGGCGCAGGCCCGCGAGGTGCAGGCCCGCATCGAGAGCGGCGAGATCTCCTTCGCCGACGCTGCGCGCCAGTACTCGACCGACCAGAGCAACAAGAACCAGGGCGGCGACCTCGGCTGGTTCGGCGAGGGCCGCATGGTGCCCGAGTTCGAGCAGGCCGCCTTCGCCGCGCCGACCGGCCGCGTGACCGGTCCCATCACGACGTCGTTCGGCCTCCACCTGATCCTCGTCGAGGCACGGGCCAGCCAGGAGGTCCAGCTCGTCCAGATCGCACGGCCCGTCGAGGCGGACTACGCCCGCGTGCTCGGCGAGGCCGAGGACTTCGCGGCGTTCCTCGTGCTTGAGGACCGCGACTTCGCCGAGGAGGCCCAGGAGCGCGGCATCGCGCCGACGCCGGTCGAGATCCAGGAGGGCCAGGCGCAGGTCCCGGGCCTGGAGCTCGGCCGCGACTTCTTCCGCTACCTCCGCCGCGCCGACATCGGGCAGGTCTCGGAGCCGTTCGACGCGGGCACCAGCTTCGTGATTGCGCGCCTCGTCGAGCGCCGCGAGGCGGGCCCGGCGCCGTTCGAGGACGTCCAGGGCCAAGTCGAGGCGGCCGTCATCACGGAGAAGAAGAAGGCCGTCCAGATGGCCGCGCTCCGGGAGGCCGTCGCAGGCGCGTCGTCGCTCACGGCCATCGCCTCGGCGGCGGGCGCGGAGGTGACCTCCGCCGACAACCTGTCGATGGCGGCAGGCGTGATCCCGGGCTACGGCGTCGAGCCGCGCGCCGTGGGCGCCGTGTTCGGCCTCCGGCCGGGCCAGCAGAGCGGCGTCATCGAGGGCGACCAGGCCGCCTTCGTCGTCCGCACGACCGCGCTGGTCGGCGGCACCGACGCCGAGTTCACCGACATCGCCCGCGAGCAGCTCGCCGAGCAGCTCCTCCAGCGCAAGCGCTCGCGCGTGCTGCAGGCGTGGCTCGAAGGCCTCCGCGAGGACGCCGACGTGGAAGACTTCCGCAACGACCTCCTCTAAGGCTCAGGCCCCTGACGACCCGAACGGTCAGGGTCCCTCTACTCCGTCGCCCGGCTCTCCGCATCGCGCGTGAGGGCCGGGCGATTCGGTTTCATCCCCTCCGCCCCGCCCCACGCATGGAAGGCGACGGGCACCATAAAGCCGGGGAGCGTCTGCCGAAGCGCCTCGGCCAGTTCCGCCGGGTCGGGGGCGTCCCCTCGGGTGGTGCGGACGAACGCGGCCGGGCGGGCACCGAACTCGGCGTCGGGCACCGGCACCACGACCGCCTCGGCGACGGCGTCGAGCGCCAGCAACGCCGCCTCGATGGCTTCGGGACGCACGTTCTCGCCGCCGGAGACGAACTGGAGATCGCGTCGGCCCGTGACCACCAGCCGCCCCTCGGCGTCGAGGTGGCCGAGGTCGCCGGTGGGGTGCCACTCGGGCGCGGGCCGGAACGCGTCCGGGTCGAGCCTCCCGACGAACCGCGTGGGGCCGGAGACCTCGATCTCGCCCGCGTCGGTGATGCGGAGGGCGCGGTAGGGCAGCACCCGGCCCGAAGTGGACAGCGTCGCGCGGCCGGTGCGGGGCGTCGTGGCCGTGATGGTGGAGGTCATCTCCGTCATGCCGTACGACGTGACGACGGGCACGCCGGCCTCGGTGGCACGGTCGAGGAGGTCGGCCGGGATCGCGCTGCCGCCGAGGAGAACCGCCTGGAGCGACGACAGATCGGCCCCCGCGTCCAGCAGGCGACGAAGCTGGGTGGCGACGAACGAAGCGTGGGTCGGGCGGAGCGTCGCGACGCGGTCGGCGAGCGGCATCGCCCGCGGCGGCGCGGCCAGCGTCGCGCCCGCGAGCGCGCACCGCATCACCACGCCCAGCCCGCCGACGTGGTAGAGCGGCAGGTCCAGCAGCCACCGGCTTCGGTCCGTCACCTCCAGCGCCTCGATCACGCCTCGCGCGCTCCACACGTGGTTGCCGACCGAGTGGACGATGGCCTTCGGCGTGCCCGTCGACCCGGACGTGTGGACGACCGTAAGCCACCGGTCGAGGGCGATGGCTGGGAGGCCGGGCGCGCGTGCCTGGGAGCCCGCGCGCCCCTCCGCCAGCGGACGCGTCTCGACGCCCGCCACCTTGGCATCGGCGCGGACCGTGTCGAGGCCGAGGCGGCCGAGCGCGTCGGCGACCGCGGTGTCGGTCCAGCGGGTGGAGAGCGGGACGAGGAGGCGCCCGGCGCGGAGGGCGGCCAGCACGAGCACGACGAGGTCGGGCGAGGTCTCAGCGCGGACGGCGACACGCCCCGGCCCGTCCGCCAATCGGGCGGCGGCTCTGCCCACGCGGGTGTCGAGGTCGGCCCACGTCCACGTCTCGGCGCCCGTCACGAGCGCGGGCGCGTCGGGCCGCGTCTCGGCGTGTTGGCGGACGGGGTCGGGGAGCGTCACAGGTCGATGCGGGTGAGGCGGTCGAGGCGGACGGGGTTCGGAGCGAGCACGTCGGCCACGTTGACCGTCGGCCCGGCGAGGGACAGCGGGCGCTCCAGCACGTCGTCGGCGAGCCAGCGGTACGTGTCGAGCCCGGCGGGCGTGTCGCCCAGCGCCGCCGCCAGCGCGACGAGGTGGCGCATCCCGACGCCGCTCTCGAACGTGCTGCTCACCACCGCCGGCGTCTCCCGCCCTGCACGGAACCGAAGGAAGACCGGATCGGCGAGCACCACGGTGGGCTTGACGACGAACGCCGCCGCCTCGGTGAGGAGCCGCGACCGACGGGTGGACAGCTCTCGGAGCGACTCGTCGAGGGCGAACGGAAGCCCGGTGCGGCGGGCGAGGTCGGGCAGGCGGCGCCAGTCGGCCAGCGGCTCCTCGACGTACGCGACCGGGACCTCGCCCAGAGCACGGGCGAAGGCGACGGCCTCCTCCATCGACCACGCCCGGTTCGCGTCGAGGCGAAGCCGGGTGGGGCCGAGCACGCCTGCCACCTGGCGCACGAGGGCCGCGTCCGCTTCGGGCGCTCGTCGGCCGACCTTGAGCTTGGCGGCGGGCCAGCCCTCGGCCGCGATCCGCCCGGCGGCCGGGAGAGGGTCATCCCCCGAAAGCAGCGCATTCAGGGAAACCAGCGGCAGCGTCGACATGTGCCGCGTCGCGGCCGGACGCATGGTCCACCCGTAGACCCGAGCGAGCGACCACCCGAGGTGCTGGGCGGAGAGGTCCCTGACCGCCTGCGTGACGGCCCACAGAAGAGACGGCGGACGCGGCAGCGCTCCGCGTCCGGCCGGACGGCGTACACCCCCCTCGTACGAGAGCGTCAGGCCGTCCAGGCGGGCATCGCGCTCGCGGAAGATGCGAAGCTCGGTCGGGAGCTCAGCCAGGACATCGTCGAGCGTGTCGTCCGAGTAGCCGGGAAGCGGCGCGGCCTCGCCCCAGCCCTCTGTCCCGTCGGCCGCCGTCACCCGCAGCAGGATGCCCTCGCGCTCGGTGTGGGTGCCCGACGGCAGCACGAGGGGCGCGACGAGCGGGAGCCGGTACCGAAACGCGTCCGCCCCGACGAGGGGGACGCCGCTCACGTGAGCACCCATCCGAGCGCGAACACGACCGAGTAGAGGAACAGCAGCCCGGCCGTCTTGCCCAGCAGCGGGTTGAGGACGGCCGGGGCGGTGGCCGTCGCGAGCGTCCGTGTCAGCCGACGGCCGAGAAGCGCCGCCAGCACCGACGCGGCGAGGATGCCGGGGTGGTCGCGGGCGACGAGGTAGAGCGACGCCGGGACCACGACCGCGCCCGAGATGCAGGCGTTGTAGAGCCGGACGCCGGCTGGCCGCCCGAAGCGCACGACCAACGTCCGCTTGTCCGCCACCCGATCCTCCTCCACGTCGCGGACGTTGTTGGCGAGCAGAATGGCCGTCGCGAGGAAGCCCGGCCCCAGGCCTGCGATGGGGACCCACAGCGGGAGTGCCAGCGCCTGCACGTAGAACGTGCCCGCCACCGCGACCGGGCCGAAGAAGACGAGCACGAAGAGATCCGCGAGGCCGGTGTAGGCGAGCGCGTAGCGGCCCTTCGTGTACGCGTAGCCGCTCGCGATGGCCGCCAGCCCGAGCGCCAGGATCGGCCACCCGCCGCGGACGATGAGGTAGATGCCCGACGCGAACGCCAGCCCGAAGGCGACCGCCGCCGCCGTCCGCATCTGGCCGGGCGTGACGAGGCCCGCCGCCGTCGCCCGGAGCGGCCCCTTGCGCGCCTCGGTGTCCGCCCCGCGGACGAAGTCCTCGGCGTCGTTGGAGAAGTTGGTCCCGATCTGGATGAGCACGGCGCCGAGCAGCGCGCACGCCGCCGCGAGCGCGTGGAACCCGCCTTGCTCGACGGCCAGCGCCACGCCGACCAGCACCGGCGCGATGGCGGCGGGCAGCGTCTTCGGACGGGCGGCGTCCAGCCACAGCCACAGCCCCGCCCGCCTCGGCGGCTCGGGCGGCGAGGTCACCGAGGCGGAGGCGCCCGCTGGCGTCGGCGTCAGGTCAGCCACAAGTCGAGGCGGTCGAGGAGGGCGTCCACCTGGGCGCGGTGGCGGCGCTTGAACAGGAGCGGCAGCGCGCCCTCGGTGGCCCCGGGCACGTCGGCGATGAGCCCCATCGGCCGCGTGCGGATGGTCACCTTGTCGCGGAATGGGTTGCGCTTGTGGCGGACCTCCTCCAGGTCGGTCAGCTCGAACCGGAACGTCTGGGCGCCGCGGTCGAACATGCCGAACACCTTGACCTGGACCTCGATCACGAGTTCGTCACCGTCCACGTGGATCGCGCCGCGGCCTTCGGAAAAGCCGCCGTGGACGTCGCCGGTCGAGAACGGGATGCTCAGCATGGGTACGGGGTACGTGGTACAGGGTACACCGACACCGGCAGGGCGACACCCGTACCGCGCACCGTGTGCCTCGTACCCGCCCAGAGGGCGCTACGGCCGATAGCCGTCGGCGTCGAAGTTCGGGGGACGGCGGTCGAGGTAAGCGTTCTTGCCCTCCTGACCCTCCTCGGTCATGTAGAACAACATCGTCGCGTGCCCCGCCAGTTCCTGGAGGCCCGCGCCACCGTCCTCGTCCGCGTTCGCGGCGGCCTTGATCATGCGGATGGCGATGTTGGAGTTGGCCAGGATCTCGCGGCTCCACTGGACCGTCTCGCGCTCCAGCTCCGCCAGCGGGACGACCGTGTTGACGAGGCCCATGTCGAGCGCCTCCTGCGCCGAGTACGGGCGGCACAGGAACCAGATCTCGCGCGCCTTCTTCTGGCCGACCATCCGCGCGAGGTGGCTCGTGCCGTAGCCCGCGTCGAACGACCCCACCTTGGGGCCGGTCTGCATGAACTGCGCGTTGTCGGAGGCGATGGTGAGGTCGCAGACGACGTGCAGCACGTGCCCGCCGCCGACCGCCCAGCCGTTGACGGCCGCGATGACCGGCTTCGGCATCTTGCGGATCCGCGTCTGGAAGTCGAGCACGTTGAGGCGCTGCGTGCCGGTCTCCTTGCCGTCGGTGATCTCGCGGTAGCCGTGGTCGCCGCGGATGCGCTGGTCGCCGCCGGAGCAGAACGCCTTGTCGCCCGCCCCAGTGAGCACGAACACGCCCACCGACGGGTCGTCGCGGGCGTCGTCGATGGCGGCGATCATCTCGGTCACCGTCGTCGGGCGGAACGCGTTGCGGACCTCCGGGCGGTTGATGGTGACGCGGGCGATCCCGGCCGTCTCGGTCCCGGGCGCCCCCTTCTCGTAGACGATGTCCTCAAAGTCGCCGACGGACACCCACTCGAAGGGGCCGGTGACGGTGGGGCGGTCGGTCGTGTGATGCGGACGGGTCGGCATGGAGCGCAGAGGGCGGGGGAGTCTTGCGGAGCCAACGCGGCGCCCCGGCCATTGCTCCCGGCGGCGGTCGCGCCGTGCGGGCCTTCGCCGGATCCGCGACGTCCTGGCCTCTGCGGTACGCCTCGGCCTGTCTCACCGACCCGCTCCGATGCGGGCATGCGGGGCCCGGGGCGACCTACCTTCACTCCCCCCCGCCGTTTTCCTCCGTGCTCACGTTCCGCCCCGGCGCTCCCCGCCACGAGCAACTCTCGGACTGGCTCCGCGACCGCATCCGCGCGGGCCAGATGGCGGTACACGATCAGCTCCCGAGCGAGGCCGAGCTCGGCGAGCTCTCCGGCGTGAGCCGCATCACGGTGCGCCGGGCGCTGGCGACGCTGGAGAACGAAGGCCGCATCTACCGCCGCCAGGGGCTGGGCTCGTTCGTCGCGCCGCCGCCGCTGCCCCAGGGGCTCGTCCGGCTGACCGACTTCGCGCAGGACATGGAGCGGGCCGGGCTGACGGCGTCGAGCCGGGTGCTCCACCAGGCGCCCGAGGCGGCGGCGCCCGCGGTCGCCGAGGCACTCGGCATCGAGGTCGGAGCGCCGACGGTCCGCCTCGACCGCCTCCGCCTCGGCGACGGCGCGCCTGTGGCACTGGACCGGACGTGGCTGCCGCCGTTTTACGCCCAGTTTCTGGAAGGCCACGACCTGACCGCAGAGACCATCTACCGGGTTCTGGAGCGCGACTTCCAGATCCCCGTCCTCCGCGGCCACTACCGCATCGAGGCGGGCCTGGCCGGGGCGGCCGAGGCCGAGCCGCTGGGCATCCCCGAGGGCGCCCCCCTGCTCGTCGTCGAGCGGACGAGCTACACGGCGGGCGAGCGGGCCGTCTACACGCAGCGCCGCTACTACCGCGCCGACCGGGTGGCCTTTGACTTGGAGTTGGCGCGGACCGACGCGCCCGGCGGCGATGGCGAGGAGGGCATGCCGCTCCGCGAGTTCGAGCCCGTCTTCAAGACCACGGAGTGATGGAGCCTGGACGTCGGCCCCGTGTCGGGCATCTCGTCGGCCCGCTGCTGGGGCTGGCGGAGCGCGCGTTCGACCGCGTCGAGCACGCGTGGGAATCGGCCTGGACGCGGCGGCGGACGGCCGACCTGCTGGTGGTGCTCTTCGTCGGCGCCCTGGTGGCCGTCGAGCTGCGGCGGCGCGGGTGGCTGCCCGAGGGGCTGGCCGAGCACGTCTCGACGAGCCACTTCGCCGCGCTGGGGACCGTGTTCACGGCGCTGCTGCTGGTCGAGACGGTCGCCCTCGTGCTCGCCCTGGCCGACTCCGTGGCGGGGTCCGTCGGCAAGCAGTTCGAGCTGTTCTCGCTGATCCTGCTGCGCGACGCGTTCAAGGCGCTCGGCCACCTCGGCGAGCCCGTGGTGTGGGCCACCGCCCAGGAATCGATCCTGAAGGCGCTGACCGACGGCGCGGGCGCGCTGGCGGTGTTCGCGGGCGTGGTCCTCTACGACCGCCTCCAGCGGCACCGCCGCATCACGAGCGACGAGGCCGAGCAGGCGCGTTTCGTGGCCGCCAAAAAGGCCGTCGCGCTGGCGCTCCTCGCCGCCCTCGCCGTCGCGGGCCTGGACGACGCTTGGCGCTACCTCGGCGGCTCCGACCCGTACCCCTTCTTCGACTCCGTCTTCACGGCCCTCATCTTCGCCGACGTGCTGCTGGTGCTCGTGTCGCTCCGCTACACGTCCACCTACGCGGTCGTCTTCCGCAACGCGGGCTTCGCGCTGGCGACGGTCGTGCTGCGCCTCGCACTCGTCGCGCCGACCCTGCCCGGCGTGCTGCTGGGTGTCGGCGCGACCGCGTTCGTCCTCGCCCTGGCTTGGATCTACGCCCGGACGCCCCTTCTCCCCCCGGACCATGCCTGACGCCGACTTCTGGAACGCTCGCTACGCTGCGCCGGGCTGGGTCTACGGGGAGGCCCCGAACGCGTTCGTGGCCGCGCACGCCGACCGGATCGAGGCTGGCGCGGCCGTCGTCGAGGTGGGCGCGGGCGAGGGGCGGAACGCAGCCTTCCTGTCGCATCGGGGCTACACCGTGACGGCGGTGGACGCGTCCGCGGAAGGCCTCGCCAAGATCGCCCGCCTGCCCGGCGGCGACGCCGTCGAGACGGTCGTGGCCGACGTGACGACGTGGGCGCCCGGCCGCGTCTGGGACGCCGCCGTCACGACGTTCCTCCACCTCGCTCCCGCCGACCGCCCGGCGCTGTACCGTTGCCTCCAGCAGAGCGTCCGCCCCGGCGGCCTCGTCCTCGCCGAGTGGTACCGTCCCGAGCAGCGCGCCCGCGGCTGGCACGGCGGCCCGCCCGACGCCGCCTGGATGCCGACCCGCGCCGAGCTGGCCGACGCGTTCCCAGAGACCGGCATCTCGATGCTGGAGGAGGCAGATGTGGACCTCGACGAGGGGTCGGGGCACCAGGGACCGGGCGCGGTGGTCCGGCTGATCTGGAAGCGGCCAGAGGCGAGCTAGCGCGAGCGTCGGGTCGAGAGCCCGAACGGCAGGTACAGCGGGCAGGTCCCGATGAAGCTCGTCGCGATGAAGATGACCGCGAGCACGCCGAGGACGAGGGCGACGGTGCCACTCAGCACGCCGGTGACGTAGAGGATGGCGATCAGGACGGCGACGGCGACGCGGAGGCCGCGGTCCAGGGAGCCCATGTTCTTGACCATGACAGACGGGGTGGGTGGACGGCAGCATACGCCGCAGCCTCTCGCGCGCCCGGCGGCATCGGAGCGTCGCGCCGACGGGGAATCCTCTACACCCTCCCCCTCGGTCGTCTCGCCGAGGCGGGCGCTCGGCTGCCGGGAGGCGCCCGTGTCGGCTCGCGCCTGCCCGCCCCCTGGCCGCTCCCGTCCAGCCGGAGGCAGAGCTACCGGAGTGGGAGTCCACCGCGCTCCCGCGCCAGCCGCTTCAGAACGGGCCGCAATGCCGGCTCCAGCAGCAACCCCTCGTGCCGCATCCGGACTCGCCCGGCGCGGTCGATCACCAGCGTCGTCGGCAGCACGGGCGCGTCGATCTGTTCCCCGCGGACGGTCGCAGCCAGGAGCAGCGGGTACGTCACGCCGTAGCGCGCCGCGAACGGGGCGACGGCGCCCGGGTCCTCGTCCACGGAGACGCCGAGGAACTGGACGTCGCCCGCGAACTCGGACGCGAGGTCGACGAAGCCCGGCGTCTCGACCACGCACGGCGGGCACCAGGTCGCCCACACGTTCACCACCACGACCTGCCCGGCGAAGTCACCGAGGCGGACGGTCCGGCCATCGAGGTCGTCGGCCACGAGGGCGGGCGCCGGGCCGAGGTCGGGCAGCCGATAGTCCGGCGTGTAGCGCCACACGACCACGCCGATCAGCGCCGCCAGGGCCACCCAGTAGGCGATGGAGCGCCAGCGTTGCCCCCCAGGGGACGCCCAGCGGGTGCGCCAGCGATCGGCAGGGGGGCTCATGGGCTGTCCCGGGATACGCCCGCCTCGAACGGCGTGCGCAGCATCCCCGCGACCGACTGATGGGCGGGGCCGTCGAATCCGGTGAGCCCGAGTTCCACCTCGTGCAGCGCCTCGCGGCGCCGGAACGAGCCGAACAGGCGGTCCCACACCGAGAGCATCGCCGAGTAGTTCGAGTCTGTCTCCGGCTGCCACCGGCTGTGGTGGACCTTGTGCATCGCGGGCGTCACGATGACCTTGCTGACGATCGCCTCGAGGCGCGACGGCAGCGCGATGTTGGCATGGTGGAACTGGACGACGGCGAACATCAGCGTTTCGTACAGCACCAGTTCCCACGCCGTCACCCCGAGCACCACGATGAGCGGGATCCGGAGGAGCGACGACAGCACGATCTCGCCCGTGTGGAAGCGGCTCGCCGTCGTCACGTCCATCTGGGCGTCGGAGTGATGGACGCGGTGGAAGCGCCACAGGAACGGCACGCGGTGGTTCATCCGGTGCCACGCGTACGTCCACGCGTCCAGCAGGAGCACCGCCAGCCCGGCATGCGCCCAGCCCTGGAGGTCGCCGAGGCGGAGCAGGCCGAGCCCGCGCGCCTCGGCGTAGGACGCCGCGGCCACCCACAGACTTGCGAACACGACGGCCACGAGCACGCTGTTGACCGCGCCCAGGACGAGGTTGCGCAGCAGGTGACGCCCCCGCTCCGTCCGCTCCCGGAAGAACGGGTGGGCGCCTTCGAGCAGCAGCAACACCACCAGCCCCACGAGCGCCGCGCTCGCCTGGGTGGCCTGAAGCAGATCGAGCAGCGCGGGCATGGGCTATGCCGTCTTGGCTCCGGCCGACACCAGCCCGCCGATGCCGCCGATGTTGACGGCGCCCGCGTGTCCCATCTGGCGGAGCGCCTTGGTGGCCTGGCCGGACCGGTTGCCGGACCGACAGTAGAGGTACACCGGTCCGTCGGCGGGCAGGTCGAGGGCCGCGACCTGACTCTGGAACGTCGGCGACATCACGTCCACGTTGACGGCGCCTGCGAGGTGGCCGGACGCGAACTCGCCCGGCGTGCGGACGTCGAGCACTGGGGCTTCGGAGTCGCCCTGAGCGACGAAGTCGGCGGCGGACATCGAGGTGCCGTCGGGGGTCGGATTGAGGAGGCGGGAGAGGAACGACATGGGGGCAGCAGACAGCGAGTGAGAGACGGAGAAGAAGAGCGGACAGGGCGCGCGGAGAGAGCGACCGGCTCGGCCGGGGACTTCAGGAGGTCGAGCAGGGCGCGCGCGGGGTGCCGGTCGGCGACCCGAAGATCGCCTGCCAGGCCGAGGCCTCAGGTCGTCACCGGCGGGTGGAGCGCGTCGTCCTCTGGCGTGAGGGCCAGAGGGTCAGTCGTGGGAGGGAGGCTCGGTGGCGAGCCCGACGGCGGCGAGGGCGTCGAAGCCACCGGCGTTGAAGAGGCGGGAGAACCCGAGACGGGCGAGGCGCTGGGCAGCCTGCCCGGCACGAGCGCCCGAGCGGCAGTAGAGGACCATCGGCCGGTCGACGTCGAGCGCCGCCTGTGCCCGTGCCTCGAAGTCGGGCGCGTTCACGTCCAGCACGAGCGCCCCTGCGAGGCGCCCGGAGGCGGCGACCTCGGCGGGCGTGCGCACGTCCACCACCACCGCCTCGGGCGTCGCGTCGAGGTAGGCGGCCGTCTCGGCAGGCGACAGGCGCCGCACCTCCACGGTGTCGCTCGCGATGGCGCCCGGTGCCGCGACGACGGCCCCAGCGGACATGGGGGCCGCCTGCGCGTCCTCGATCCCGAGCGCCGCCGGGCCCTCCTTGCCGAGGATGAACACGCCCATGACCACGAGGAAGACCGCGAAGCCGCGCTTGAGCTGCCCCTGCGGCACCCGCTGGCTGAGCGCGTTGCCCACGAACGACCCCGCGATGCCGATGGCTGCGAAGAGGCCGATGAGCTGCCAGTCCACGTGCTGGCCCGTCTCGGCGAGCACGTCGGTGTACTTGAAGAAGCCCGCCGCGCTCTTGGCCGCGATGATGAGCAGGCTCGTGCCCACCGCCAGCCGCATCGACAGCCCGCCCAGGAGCACGAGCGCAGGCACGATCAGGAAGCCGCCGCCGACGCCCACGAGGCCGGTGAGAACGCCGACGAGGAGGCCCTCGATGCCGATCAGCCAGAGCGGCTGGCGCTCCCGCTCCTCACCCTCCGGCACCTCCTTCCGGCCGCGGAACATGAGCCCGGCGGCCAGGATCATCACGACGGCGAAGAGCGCGAGTTGGACTGCGCCGGGGATCCACTTCGCGAGCGCGGCCCCGCCGTAGGTCCCGACGATGCCGGGCACGCCGAAGTAGAGCACCGAGTGCCAGTCGACCAGCTTCTGGCGCGCATACGGCACGGCGCCGACGGCGGCGATGGCGCCGACGATGGCGAGGCTCTCGGCGATGGCCACCTTGTCGGGCTGCCCCGCGAGGTACACGAGCACCGGAACGGTGAGGATGGAGCCGCCGGAGCCGAGGAGGCCGAGGACGAGGCCGATGGCGACGGCGCCGAGGAGGGCGTAGAGCATGGAGGTCAGGACGGCTCGCGCGGCGCGCGGGCGTCGGAGGGGGGCGGGAGAATGCAGCGGTTGCTGAATCCGGTCAGGAGAGGGGCCAGCGCGAGCACCGCACCCACGCGGCCCGGCCAGGTCCCGAAGGACATGAGGCCCCAGGTGAGGAGGCTCGCCCCGACGGCGACCCGGGCGAGGCGGCCCATGTCGGAGCCGATGAAGCGGAGGAAGGCATCGATCATGACGAGCAGGAAGAGGTGCCCTGCCTACGCGAGGCGGAGGCCCAGGCGGTCACGCCGCGGCCGAAACGGCGGTGCCGGTCTCGACGGCGTGCGCCTCCGCGTAGGCACCGAACGCCCCGTTGACGTAGCGCACGTCGTAGCCTTCGCGGACGAGGAAGGCACTCGCGGCGGCCGCCCGCGCGCCCGAGGCGCAGTGGACCAGCAACGTCTTGCCCTCCGGGATCCGCTCGGCCAGGTACGCCGGCAGGCGCGTGTACGACGCGTTGACGGCTCCCGGCACGTGCCCCGAGGCGGCCTCACTCGCGTAGCGCACGTCCACCACCACCACGCCGCTCTCGTCCTTCCGTCGCGCCACGTCCTCGAACGTGATCTCGGGGATGGACGCCGTCGGGCCGCCGTCTTCGACGTAGCGCTCCAGCGTGTCCGGGGTCGCGTAGCCGACGACGTTGTCGTAGCCGATGCGGACGAGGTCGCGGACGGCCGTCTCGACATCGGCCGCCTCCGTGAGGAGCACGATCGGGGTCGTCTCGTCCGTCATGAGCGAGCCCACGACGGCGCTGAAGCTCTTGTTCATCGGCGCGTAGAGCGCCCCGGGGACGTGCGTCGCCATGAAGGCCGAGCGGTCGAGGCGGGTGTCCACGATCAGGGTCTTCGCGTCCTCGGCCGCCTCGGCCAGCCCGCGGGCAGTGAGCGCCTGCGGCGTCGGCAGAGCGCCGAGGAGCGGGACGCCGTCCCGGTTGTCGCGCTTCATCCGCGCGAAGTACATCTGGGGCTCCGGCTGGCCGTCCAGGATGGCCTCGACGAAGGCGTCCTCTCCTCCATCCGCGGCGGCGAGCGAGGCGTTGTAGAGCTTCTCGTAGCCGACGGTCGTCGTCGGGACGGCGCCGAGCGCCTTGCCGCACGCCGAGCCGGCGCCGTGCGCAGGCCACACCTGGACGTAGTCCGGCAGCGCGCGGAAGGTGGGCAGCGAGTGGAAGAGCGTCCGCGCGGCGTCCTCCTGGACGCCATGCATCCCGGCGGCCTGCTCCAGCAGGTCCGGGCGGCCGAGGTCGCCGACGAACACGAAGTCGCCCGTCGCGACGCCGATGGGCGTGATCGCGCCCGATCCGCGGTCCACGACGACATAGCTCAGGTGCTCGGGCGTGTGGCCCGGCGTGTGGACCGCGGTCACGTCGATGTTGCCGACCGCGAACGTGTCGCCGTCGCGCAGGAACGTCACGTCGTAGTCTCCCCCCTGGGCCCAGGCGGACGGCCAGCCGGCCTCGTCGCCCTCAGCGGAGAGGTACAGATGCACGCCGTGCCGGTCGGCGAACTCGCGGGCGCCCGACAGGAAGTCAGCGTGGATGTGCGTCTCGGCGACCGCCGTGATGGTGAGCCCCTCGCGCGCCGCGGCGGCGAGGTACTGGTCGATGTCGCGGAGCGGGTCGATGATCAGGGCCTCGCCCGTCTTCTGGCAGCCGACGAGGTAGGCGTACTGGGCGAGCTTGGGGTCGGTGTACTGGCGAAACAGCATGGGGAGGAGAGGCTGAGGCCGTCGGACGACGACCGAGTATACAGTGTTATGACAAGCTGATTCCGACGGGCGGCGACGTCTGCAGGGCGATCCCCGTCAGGCGTGCGGGGGCGTCAGTGCGGAAGGTGGTCGCGGAGGAGGGCGTAGGTCCACGTGCCACCGAGGGCGGCCACGAGCGCCGCAGCCATCACCGAGATCCCGCCGCCGAGCAGCGCCACGAGCGGCCCCGGGCACGCACCCAGGAGGGCCCAGCCGAGCCCGAAGGTGATGCCGCCCATCCAGTAGCGCGCGCCGGGCACCCGGGACGTGCCCCACTGCTTTGGGGACAGTTCGATCGGCTCGCCGTGGACCGTCGTCAGGCCGAGGCGCCGGATCACCCAGAGCGACAGCGCCGCCGTGGCCACCGCCGAGCCGATGATGCCGAACATGTGGAACGACTCGAAGCGGAACATCTCGTAGATGCGAAACCACGAGATCACCTGGCTCTTGGTGAACACGAGCCCGAGGCCGGCGCCCATCAGCCCGTAGATCACAAGCGCGAGCGGCGCGTTGCCCTCGGCGAGCGCGCGGTCTCGAAGGCCGGCCGGGACCTGCTCCACGTCGACGCACTCGTCCGGAAGGTCGACGTGCGGCGGCGCGGTGATGACGTAGTCCGACAGCGGAGGTGGCGCGGCGGAACGGTCCGCCTCGGTCGGTCGGGGAGCGTGCGTACTCATGGGTCAGGCGAGGAGGAGCGGGAGGAGGAGGTGGGTCACGAGGAGCCCCCCGACGAAGAAGCCGACGACGGCGACGAGCGAGGGGACCTGCAAGTCGGCGAGACCGGAGATGGCGTGGCCGGACGTGCAGCCGCCCGCCCAGCGTGCGCCGAACCCGACCAGGAAGCCGCCGCCGATCACCATCAGCGCGCCGATGGGGGTCGCCAGCGCGGCCCACGAGATGAGTTGGGTCGGGACGAAGCCCGACACGTCCGTCACGCCGAGGTCGGCCAGCGCGGCCACGGTCGAGGCGGAGAGCGCCATCGGCGCCGACGGGTCCGAGAGAACCCGGATCCCGATCAGCCCGCCGACGGCGATCCCCGCGGCGAAGACGAGATTCCAGGTGCCCGCCGAGCGCCAGTCATACTGAAAGAAGCGCGGCTTCGACGAGGCCGGCACCGGGAGCGCAGCGCAGGCGTGGCGGAGGTTGGCCGAGAGGCCGAACACCTTGCCGCCGAAGACGAGCAGGGCGGGGACGAGCAGCCCGATGAGCGGGCCGGCCACGTACCAGGGCCAGGGATCTTGGACAGGAGGCATGGTTGTCATGACGTGTTTCGATGACCACGATACAACCCGGCAGTTGCCCGGTTCCGACTGACATCGACAAAGGGCGTGTGAATCGAGATCTGAAGCATCCAAGACGGACCACCCCACACAACCGGACAGGCGTACGCCCCAGCGAGGTATACTGCGTGCATGGACGCCCCTGTACCCCCTGACCTTCTCGCGGACGCGGCCGAGCGGTTCCGACTGCTCGGCGACCCGGTCCGCTTGCACCTGCTCAACGTGCTCCTGGAGTGCGGCGAGGCGGCCGTTCAGGACCTCGCCACCGCGACCGGCCAGAGCCACCAGAACACCTCGAAGCACCTCCGCAAGCTGGCCGACGGCGGCCTCGTGGGGTGCCGGCGCGAGGGGATGCATGCCTTCTACCGGGTGACGGACGCGAGCATCCCGGGGCTGTGCCTGCTCGTGTGTGGGGCCCTGCGCGACCGCTCCTAGCCCGAGCCGTCTCCGCCCAGCCCCTGCCGCAGAACCGCTGCCAGGGCCTCCGGTCGCTCGGCGAGGAGCCCGTGCGCCACGTCCGGCAGGACGACCTCCCGGACGGCCCCCGCCTCGGCCATCGCGCGCGCGAGCCCGACGAACTTGGCATCCCGTTCCCCGACCACGGCCCAGGTCGGCGCGGCCAGGGAGTGGAGTGCGTCCCAGTGGCTCGGCTGCGCGCCCGTTCCCATCCCGGCCAGCGAGCGACCGGCCTCGGCAGGATCGACATGCGCGATCCGGTCGGCCGTGAGCCGCTGACGGAGCGAGTCGGGCAGGTCGAACAGCGGCATCCGGTACCAGCGATCGAGGAAGCCCGCCGGGTCGGCGGCGAGGTCGGCGGCGCGAGCCGCGTCGAGCGCACGGCGCGCCTCCCGCTCGGCCTCGGTGCGGAGGCCTGGCGAGGCCGAGACCAGCACCAGCCGTCGGACTGCCTCGGGGTGGGTCACGGCCAGGTGCAGCGCCAGCCGCCCCCCCATCGAGTAGCCTACCACGTCCGCGGGTTCGCCGAGGCGGGCGCGGAGCCGCGCCGCGGCGCCGTCCATCGAGTAGGCGTCCTCACCGAGACCGACCGCCGTTCCGTGTCCCGGCAGGTCGGGCGCGTCCACGGCCCAGTGGGGCGGCAGGTGCGCCCGGACGACATCCCAGTCGGCGCCGCGTCCGAGGAACCCGTGGAGCAGAAGGAGGGGCGAGGACATCCAGAAACGGCGGGGCGGCGATGTCGGCATCGAGCCCCCAGCGCGTTCGAGTGCGAGTCGAGCCGGAGCGGCCGGTAGCCGTTCTACCTCTCGGCAGCCGTCTCTCCATACTACGCCCTGGGGCCTCTCGGGCGTCCTGCCTCGGAGCTGGGATCCACTGGTTTCATCGTCCGGGCCGGGGTTCGAACGTCCGCACCGACGAGCGGCCGATGCAGGCGCGAGCCAGGTGTGCAGGCTGTCTGCGTTCAGGCACTCGCGTCAGACGGCGTCGTCGACCGCCTCGGCGACCGCGCGGGCAAGGTCCCGGCGGAGCGTCGCCTGCTCGACCCGGTCCGTCCGCACCTCGATCAGCGCTGAGCGGCCCGAGGCGACGGCCTCGGCGAGGGCGGTCTCGAAGGCCGGGAGCGTTGTCGGCTGGTGGTAGGCGAGGCTGACCTGCCGGGCGGCGTCGGCGAACCCGAGGCCGTGGGGCGTCCCGAAGAGGCGCTCGAAGGTGTCGGCATCGAGCGCGCCCGGCCGGGCGACCGGCAACTGGTGGAAGATGCCGCCCCCGTCGTTGTTGATCGCGACGACCACGACCGGCGGCCCGTCGCGGAGGAGCGCGAGGCTGGTCTGGTCGTGGAGCAGCGCCAGGTCACCGATCAGGAGCGCCGTCGGCAGGCCGCGCCCGCGGGCGAACCCCGCCGCCGTGGCGACCGTCCCGTCGATGCCGCTCGCGCCGCGGTTGGCGGCCACGGTCACCCCGCGCCCGTCCGCCTCGGCGAACGCGTCGAGGTCGCGGACAGGCATGGACGCCGCGACCACGAGCCCGGCACCCTTGGGCAGCGACCGCGCCAGCGTGCGCGCGACCTGGGGCTCGGACAACCCGGAATCGTCGAGGGCCGCGTTCGCTGCCGCCCGCGCCGCGCCGCAGGCCGCCGCCCATCGCGCCCGCCACGCCTCCGGCGACGGCCCTCGGTCGACCTGCGCGTGCAGCGCGTCCGCCAGGGCGAGGGCCACCGGACCGGTGGGCGCCACGAGGCGGTGCGTCACACGGTGGTCCGGGTCGATCCGCTCGGCGCGCGGGTGGACGTGGACGTACAGCGCGGGCCGGGCGTCGGCGATCCAGCGGGCGAGGCGCTTGGAGGTCGGCCGCCCGCCGAACTGAAGGACGGCCTCGGGCGGCTCGGCGCGCAGGCGGTCGCTGAGGAGCGCGAGGTCGGCCGCGGTGCCGTCGCGGCCGAGACGGGCGCCCGAGAGCAGATCCGCCACGAGCGGCCACCCGAGGCGCTCGGCGATCTCGGCGGCGGCGGGCGCCGTGTCGGTGTCGGTCACGTCGAGCGGCCCGAGGACGACGAGACCGCGCGCGACCGTGTCGAGGCGGTGCGCGAGGTCGCCCACCTCGGGGCGGCTCGCGGGATGGAGGCGGCGTGTGTAGGGATCGCGGCCCTCCTCCCAGTCGCCGAGGCGGGCGAGGAGGGCGCTCGTGTCGACGCCGTCGGGCGTCGGGGCGAGGGGCTCGCGGAACGGGCCGTTGAGGTGCACCGGCCCGCCGTCCAGTGCCCGCGCCACGGCCTCGGCGACGGTCGTCAGCACGAACGCCGGGTCCACGTCGGCCGAGGGCGTCCCGAGATCGGCCTCCCAGCGGGCGACGGTCGAAAACAGGCCGGGCTGGCGGACGGCCTGGTTGGCGCCGGTCTCTCGCAGCTCCGGCGGCCGGTCGGCGGTGAGCAGCAGCAGCGGCACGCCTGCCTGCCGGGCCTCGACGGCGGCGGGCAGCAGGTTGGCGACGGCCGTCCCGCTGGTCGTGATGACGGCCGCCGGGCGGCCCGTGGCCTTCCCCCACCCCAGGGCGGCGAACGCGGCGGCGCGTTCGTCCCAATGCACGAGCACCTCGGCGCGGGGGTTCAGCGCCGCCGCGACGGCCAGCGGCGTGCTCCGGCTGCCCGGGCAGACCGCGAAGAAGGTCGTCCCCTGGCGGACCACCTCCTCGACGAGCAGCGCGGCCCAGAGGTGGTTGAGATTGGGGCGGTCGAGGTGGGGCGGCACGGGCGGAGGGAGGAGTCCGGGACGGTACGCAGGGGGAGCGGCGCGGAGCCCACGCTACCAGAAACGGACCGGCTCCACGCCATGCGCCTCCAGGTACGGCTCCAGCCGCCGCGACAGCTCGGCGTAGTGGTGGGACGGCACGGCCGGGTAGAGGTGGTGCTCCAGGTGGTACGACAGCTCCAGCAGCAGGCGGGGCGCGAAGCGGCCCCGAAGCGTCTTCGTCTGCCGGAGGGCGTCCGCAGCCGTCGCGTCGTGGGGAAGGTAGACGGTCGTCAGCGGGTACGTCCAGCTCCCCACGATCACCAGCGCCACGTAGACGCCCAGCGCGGGGACGGCGGGCCAGAGCGCCACCGCCAGCGCCACGACGCCGAGGAACCAGCCCGCTTCGAGGAGCAGCCAGCCCCGCTCCTCGGGGACGCGCCGCCACGCCCAGCCCCAGAGCCGGTAGAGGAACGTCGGGCCGGCGAGGAGCGCGCGCCACCATGAGCCGTGCGCGGGGTCGCCTTCGGGGTCGTCGTCGTCGGGGAACGTGCGGTGGTGCTGGAGGTGCGTCGCGCGGTAGGCGTGGGCGCTTTCGAGGACCAGCATCCCGACCAGCGCCATCGCGACCTCGCTCAGCCATCGCGGCAGGCCCAGCGTGCGGTGGACGAGGTCGTGCGTCGTGGCGACGACGCCGAGGAACAGGCCGGCGATGGAGAGGACGGCCGGGATCCACCACCCCAGACCGGCGAACACGGCGTACGCCAGGGCCCACGCGAAGGGGCGGACGAGGCTCCGGACCCGCTGCGCGGTCGTGGTGGTCAGGAGGTCGTAGCCCAGCGCCTCCAGCGTCGGCAGGTCGTCGGGGACGTAGTGGCGGGCGCTCATCGGGCTCGGGCGAACCGAGTCACGTCGTCGGCGACGTGCTCGCTGGCGAGGACCCCGGCGACGGTGCCCAGGCCGGGCCACGTGGTGTCGCCCGCGAGCCAGAAGCCGGGGACGCCGAGGTCGTGGGGGATTGCGTGCTGGTTCGTGTTGGCGAGCGTCTGGCGGACGCCGCCGACGGCGCCCCGAGACCGCCGCGTGAAGCGCTCGTACGTCCGCGGCGTGCCCAGCTCGGCCACCTCGGCACGCTCGCCGAGGCGGGGATAGACGCGCCGCGCGACCGCGAGCAGCCGCGCCGTCGCCTCCCGCCGGCGGACGACGTACTCGGCGTCGGAAAGCCGCTCCCAGTCGGCCAGGTCGCAGTGGGTCGAGACCATCACGGCGCGCGATCCGGCAGGCGCGCTGGCCGTGTCGCCGGGCGCGGAGACGGAGACGAACAGGTTGTTGCCGTCGCCCAGCGGCCGGTCGTAGCGCTCCAGCACCTGATGGTGGGTGAACGCCTGCCCGGCGACCTCGTCCTCGGGGACGCCGAGGCACAGCACCAGCGCCCCCCCGTAGGCGGACGCATCGCGCCAGAGGAACGGCCGCAGCGCGTCGCCGACGGACGGCGGGGCGATGCGGGCGGCGTCGGGCGCGGGCAGCGTGCAGACCACCTGGGCCGACCGGAACACGCCGCGGCGGGTGTGGACGGCGTAGCCGCTCGCGGTCCGCTCGATGCGCTCGACGGCGGTCCCCACGCGGAGGCGCCCGCCTGCGGCGCGGTAGTGGGCCACGAGCGCGTCCCAGAACCCACGCATCCCACCGGTCGCTCGCGTCAGCCCGGCGCCGCGGATCGTGACGCCGAGCGCGCCGTTGACGAGCGGCGCCTCCTCCACCGTCCCGTGGACGGTGTCCTGCAACAGCATGCCGAGCAGCATCCGCAGCGGGCGGTCGTCGGCGAGGCCGGACCGGCGGAGCGCGTCGGCCATCGTCCACCCCAGCGTCCGCGCGAGCGGCCAGTCGCGGACGGCCAGCACGCCGAGCGCCCGCCGCACGTCGGCGAGGGACCGCAGAGGAAGCCGGACGCCCTCCCGGGACGCCGCCCAGAACACGTCCGCGAGTCGGTCCAGGAGCGCCCAGAACCGGATGTGCGCGGACGTGTCGCCGAAGGCCCGCAGCCGCTCGGCGTGCCACCGGGCCGGGTCGCGGTGGAGGGTGACCGTGCGGTCGGGCAGCCACGCGACGTACCCCGGCAGGCGTTCGCCCGGTGGAGCGGCCATGCCGATGGCGTCGTAGAACCGCCCGCCGACGCCGCCCGGCTCGAAGTCGACGAGCGTCGTCGCGCCCACGTCGAAGGTGAAGCCGCGCCGCCGGTAGAAGCCCGCACATCCTCCAACCTGGCCATGCGCTTCCAGCACCAGCACATCCACGCCCCGCGCGCGGAGGCGGGCGGCGGTCGCCATCCCCGAGATGCCCGCGCCGACGACGATCACATCGGCCGCCCCACCCCGCGCGGCCCGAGGCGGGCGACCTGCCGGAGGCGAAGCGAGGCGCGGCGTCATCGGATCAGTCGGGTACCGGGGTCAGGCCGAGGACGCGCGCGAAGTCGCCGATCTTGAGTTCGATCTCGGCCCACTCGGAGGCCGGGTCGGACCCCGCGACGATGCCCGCGCCGGAGTAGAGCGACAGCGAGCGGCCGTCGACGAGCCCGGAGCGGATGCCGACGGCGAGGTCGGCCGCCTCGGTGCCGTCGGCGGCGCGGCCGATCCAGCCGATGGGCCCGGCGTAGAGGCCGCGGTCGAACGGCTCCTGGCGGTCGATGGCGTCCAGCGCGGCGGCCGTGGGCGTCCCCCCGACGGCGGGTGTCGGATGGAGCGCGCGCAGCACCTCGGCCACGCCGACGCCCTCGGCGAGCGTCGCCTGGATGCCGGTACGGAGGTGGCGGCCTCGCGCGAGCGTCAGCGCGGCGGCCTCGCCGTCGGCCTCGACGCGGCTGGAGAGCGGCGCGAGCGCCCCCACGATGGCGTCGCGGACGAAGGCGTGCTCGCGGCGGTCTTTCTCGCTGTCGAGGAGTTCGGCGCGGAGGCGGTCGTCGGCGGCGTCGGTCTCGGAGCGCGGTCGCGTGCCCGCGACAGCCTCGGTCTGGAGCGTCCGTCCGTCGAGGCGGAGGAGGCGTTCGGGGGTCGCGGTCAGGAACGACGGCCCGGCGCCCGGCGCCACCAGCGCGTGGTAGCAGCGCGGCGTCGCCGCCTCCAGCCGACGCAGCAGCGCGACCGCGTCGACGGGCTCCTCGAACAGGAAGCGCGCCCGCCGGGCCAGCACCACCTTGCCGAGGTCGCCGGTCGCGAAGGCGCCGAGGGCCCACCGCAGCATCCGATCCCACTCGGCGCGAGCGGGGTCATCGCGGCGCATGTAGGGCAGCGGCAGCGCGCCCGAGACGTCGGCACGGGCAGGGCGAATGGCCGCCAGCGCCTCGCGCGCCACGCGCGGCGACTCGCCGGGCATCAGGTGGACGGCCAGCGTCGCGGCCTTCCCGTCCGACCGAAGCTCGACGCGCGGCAGCACCAGGCGGACGGCGCCGAACGCGGTCCACTCCTCCCCTACCTCGGCCGCGCTGTCGAAGCGGGCCGTGGTCGCGAGGCGCGCGTCCGGGGGGAGCGACGCCATCACGTCGCCGAGGCGGGCGAGGTCGTCCAGCGATGGCCCGTCCAGCCCCGTGGCGACGCCGACGCCCGCCCAGGCCTCGGCCTCCGACCGGCCGCGCCAGTAGTGGGTCGGGGAGGCGGTCTGAGCGGCGGCCCAGAGGAGCGGATCCACCGGCTCGACGGGCGTGGCCACGCGGAGGACACGGTCCCCCCGCCAGCGGCGGACCGCCCGGTCGAGCTCCTGGCCGAGGAGGGCGGGGGCCGAGGCGGCCGGGGCGAGCGGAGTGAGGGCCACGAGCGGTGGGGGACGACGCTAGAGGAAGGCGGTACAGGGTCCCCGCCCGGTTGGTTTCAGAAAATAGTGAAAGCTTGGCCCCTTCACCAACTCCGGGCACCCCGGCGGGCCCGGCGGGGTACCGTACGCCCTCCCCGACTCTCGATCTCGTGACCAAACCGCCCATCGGCCAGGCTCCCGGCAAGCGCCAGCACGTCGAGGCCATGTTCGACGCCATTGCCCCCCGCTACGACGCGCTCAACCGCGTCCTCTCGTTCGGCATCGACATCCGCTGGCGCAAGCGCGCCGTGGCGCTCCTGTCGGACGCCATCGCGGGTCGCCCGGAGCGCCTGCTCGACGTGGCGACCGGGACCGGCGACCTCGCCATCGAGGCCCTCTCCCTCGCCCCCGACGAGGTGGTCGGGGTCGACATCTCGGACGGGATGCTGGAGGGCGGGCGCGTGAAGGTCCGCAAACAGGGACTGGACGGCCGCGTGACGCTCGTCCAGGGCGACGCCGCCGACCTGCCGTTCGAGGACGGTGCATTCGACGGCGCCTTCGTGGCGTTCGGCGTCCGCAACTTCGAGGATCTCCAGGCGGGGCTGGTCGGCATCCGGCGCGTCCTCCGGCCGGGCGCGCCGCTCGTGATTCTGGAGACCAGCCAGCCGACGGCCTTTCCGTTCAAGCAGGGCTACCAGGTCTACGCGCGCCACATCATGCCGAAAGTGGGCAAGGCGATCAGCGGCAACGCGGAGGCCTACGAGTACCTCCCGGAGTCGGCCCGCGAGTTTCCCTACGGGGAGGCGTTCCTGCGCGAGATGCGCGCGGCGGGCTTCACCGACTGCATCGACCAGCCGCAGACGTTCGGCGTCGCGAGTCTCTACCGCGGCCTGGCGTAGGGCGAGCGTTCCCTGCGCCGCCTACTCCAGCACCATGCGCGCGGCGTCGGCCCAGATCCGCCGGACGCCCAGGCTGAGGCCGACGAACGCGGGCCGCGCGTCCGCCCCGACCTCCTGGGTGACGCGGAGGCCGACGGGCACGGCCAGCGTCGGGGTGACGGGGATCGCGATGCGGGGGCTCAGCGATACCGACGGGATGGCGGCCGTGCTGCCCGTTCCGGAGGCATCCTCGAACAGGTCCACGCCGAGCCCGACGCCCACCTCGGCGCCGCGCAGGATCGACCGCCGGGCTGCGCCGCGGCCGAGCGACAGGATCATCTCCCCCCCCACCGTGGCCGTCAGCCCCTCGCCCCGGTCGCCGGTCAGCGGGTTGCGCTCCAGCGGTCCGCGGACGCTCGTCGACAGGGCGAGGGCATGGCCGCTCTCGAAGCGGTAGCCGCCCTCGGCGCCGACCGCGCCGATCAACTCCGGTGCCCCCACCTCGGGGCCGACGGCGACCGTGCTGGACGCGAACAGACCCGACAAGAAGGGCCGGTGCCGCTCAATCAACTCGCGGTTCGCGCGGTCGGCGAACGGCTCGGTGGGGTCCGGGAGCTCGTCCGGCACCACCTGGGCGGCGGCGGGTAGGGCGACGGCGGCGAGGAGCAGGACGAGAAGACGCATGAGGACGGAGGCCGAGTGAGGGGAAGAAAACACGACGACTCCGCCGCGCCAATCCCCTGTCGCGTCACCCCCGCCATTCGAGCGTGCCCTCGTAGACCGTCTCGGCGGGGCCGGCGAGCGTCAGCCCGGCCACGGCCTCGCCCTCGGCGCGGAAGCCGACCGTCAGCGTCCCGCCGGGCATCTCGACGGCCACCGACCGCTCGCTGCCCTCGCCCAGCCGGCCGTCGAGGTGGGCGACCAGCGCCGACGCGACCGCGCCCGTGCCGCACGCCAGCGTCTCCGCCTCGACGCCCTTCTCGAACGTCCGCACGCGAACGCGGTCAGGCCCGACGACCTCGACGAAGTCGACGTTGGTGCCGGTGGGGGCGAACGCCGGGTCGTGACGGAGGCGCGGTCCGACGCCCGCCACGTCGGCCGCGTCCACGTCGGCGGCGAACACGACGGCGTGCTCGGTGCCGGTCCAGATGCGGAGGACGGCCTCCCCACCTCGGGTGTCGGCGGGGCCGAAGTCGCGTGGCGGCGGCACGTCCAGTTCGACCGGCCCGGACCCGGCGCGGCCCTCGACACGGGCGCGGTACCGTCCGCCGTCGGTGTCGAACACGAGGTCCACGACCCCGTCGGCCTCGGTGCCGAGGCCGGCCCGGGCGGCGAAGCGGGCGAGGCAGCGGGCGCCGTTGCCGCACATCGTGCCGAGCGAACCGTCGGCGTTGCGGTAGCGCATGCGGAAGGCCGCACCGTCGGCGTCGGGCTCGTCGAGTGCCAGCAGTCCGTCCGCCCCGATGCCGGTGCGGCGGGGGCAGAAGGTGCGCGCGAGCGTCTCCAGCTCGCCGACCGTGAACCGGAGGAAGCGGTTGTCGAGGACGAGGAAGTCGTTGCCGGCGCCGTTCATCTTGGTGAACGGGACCACGAGGGCGGGGCGGTCGAGCATGGGGTCGGAAGTCAGACCGCTGAAAGATGGGGGCACAGGCGGAGGATGGAGCCCTCGCCCTGAACTTCGCACACGGGCTCTCTCCCCCGTCGGACCCCGGATCGCGGCAGCGCGTAGCCGCCCATGACATGACGCTGCCCGGACGCCGGGTAGCTTGCGCTCCTCCACGCCCTCCGACCGCTTGGCTGAGATCTCCGCCCCCATCGACCACACCCTGACCGTCAGCGGTGCCGAGCCGCTCATGCTGTTCGGCTTCAACGACGTCTACCTGCGCCGCATCGAGTCGGCGTTCACGGACACCCGCATCGTCGCCCGCGGCGACCAGCTCAAGCTCCGCGGCCCGGCCGACCAGATCGCCCGCATCGAGCGCGTGATCGGCGAGCTGATCGTGATCCTGAACCGGAATGGCAACCTGACCGAGAACGACGTCGACACGGTGCTCGACCTCGCGCGGGTGGGGACGGGCCTCCAGCGCTCGGGCGGGCAGGACGCGATCCTGTTCACCCCCTTCGGCGGCACCATCCAGGCCAAGACGCCCGGCCAAGCCCGCCTCGTGGAGGCCGCGCGCCAGTCCGACATCGTGTTCGCGGTCGGCCCGGCGGGCACGGGCAAGACTTACACGGCCGTCGCGCTGGCCGTGAGCGCGCTCAAGAGCCGGCAGGTCAAGAAGATCGTCCTGGCCCGGCCTGCCGTCGAGGCGGGCGAGAGCCTCGGCTTCCTGCCCGGCGGCCTCCGCGACAAGGTGGACCCGTACCTGCGCCCGCTCTACGACGCGCTCGACGACATGATCGAGCGCGACAAGCTGCCCAGCTACCTCGAGCGCAACATCATCGAGATCGTGCCGCTGGCCTACATGCGCGGGCGGACGCTCAACACGTCGTTCGTCATCCTCGACGAGGCCCAGAACGCCACCACGGGCCAGATGAAGATGTTCCTGACGCGCCTCGGCGCGGGCTCTCGCGCCATCGTCACCGGCGACGCGTCACAGACCGACCTGCCGTCGCGGACGCAGTCCGGCCTCGTCCGCGCGCGAGAGATCCTCGACGGCGTCGACGGCATCTCGTTCATCGACTTCGGCAAGGAAGACGTGGTGCGCCACAAGCTGGTCAAGGACATCATCGCGGCCTACGAGCGGGCCGGGGACGAGTGAAGAGTGACGGGGTACGGGGGCTGGGCTCGGTGTCGCGGGACCTTCGCCCCCCTCCAGGTCCTTCACTCTCCACTCCTCACCCCTGACCCGTTGACCTACGGCGACCTCGACATCCACGCGCTGCCCGAAGGGCGCTTCACGGTCGGGCTGGACAAGCGTTTCGTGCCGCACGCCGAGGGCGACCCGGCGCGGCCGGGGACGCTGTTCATCTCCGTGACCCCGTTTCTCGTACGCACGCCCGAGGCGACGCTCCTGATCGACACCGGGCTCGGGTCGTGGGCGGAGGGGCGCGGGACGGAGTTCCTGCTGGAGGGCCTCGCCCGCCTCGGCGTCGCGCCGGAGGGCGTCGACCGGGTGCTCCTGTCGCACCTGCACTTCGACCACTCCGGCGGCGCGATCACGCCCGTCGGGCCGGACGCCTGGCAGCCGACCTTCCCCGCGGCCGATTACGTCGTCCAGCGCGCCGAGCTGACGGCGGACGGCTACGCGGGCGAGTCGGCGCGGGCACGCGACCTCGTGGCCGAGACGCTGGACCGCGAGGGCCAGCTGGTGCTGGTCGACGGCGACACCGAGGTGGGGCGGGTCGGGCTGGAGGTGACGGGCGGCCACACGGGAGCGCACCAGCTCCTGCGGATCCACTCGGGCGACCTCCAGGCCGTCTTCGCGGGGGACGTGCTGGGCACGCCGGGTGCGGTCACGCGACGCTACCAGGCCAAGTACGACATCGACGGCGCGGCGTCGCAGGCCTGGCGCGACCGCCTCGTGGCCGAGGCCGCCGAGGCGGGCCACTTGCTGCTGTTCTACCACTCGACTGCCCAGCCCGCCGCGTTCGTCGCCGTCAACGGGCGCGGGGTACGCGAGGTGGAGCCCGTCGCGTTGTAGACGCCGAAGGGCCTCTCCGTCGACGAACGGGGTCCCTACCTTTCCGCCTCTCCTTCGGCCTCACCATGCGCACGCTCCTCGTCGCCGCCCTCCTTCTCGCTGTCGCTGGCTGCGACTCCACCCCGACCGGAGGTCAGCCCGACCCGGACCCCGAGTACGTCGGCGTGCTGGTCACCTACCGGCTGACGCTCGTCGGCAGCTCCTTCAGCGTCGGCATCACCTACACCGACGAAGAAGGCGACACCGTGACGGACGTGACCGACTTCAGCCGCCAGCAGACCTACACCCAGGAGGTGCTCCTGCCGCCGGGCACGTCGGGCACCTTCTCGCTTTCGGGGACGGGCATCGTCAACGCGGGCAGCCTCACCGCCAGCATCACCGCGACGCGCGTGGACACCGACGTGGAGGTGCGGTCGGCCACGGAGACGGCCTCCACCAGTTCGTCGGGGGAGGAAGCGACCGTGAGCGCTTCGATCACCGTGGCCCCGGTGGAGGTGCCCGCGCCGCTCTAGCTGCGGGCGAGGGCAGCGAACTCGGCCAGCATCATAGCAGTCGCGCCCCAGACCTCGCGTCCGGCGAGGTCGAAGTACGGCACGTCGAAGCGACCGAGCGGCGCCTCGCGCATGGAGCGCCCGCGCCGGGCGGGGTCCAGCACGTCGGCCACGGGCACGTCGAGGACCGCCGCCACTTCCGTCTCCTGCGCCACGAACGGCGGCCGCTCGGGCGTGCTGGCGACGATGGGCCAGACCGAGAACCGCGACGGGGGGATGTAGATCGGTGTCAGTCTTCCGATGAGCGAGACCGCCTCGGGCGCGACGCCGACTTCCTCGAACGCTTCCCGGCGGGCGGCCTCCTCGGGGCTCTCCTCCGCCTCCAGCCGCCCCCCCGGCAGCGACACCTGCCCGGCGTGGTCGCGGAGGCCGGCATGGCGGACCGTCAGCACGAAGTGGGCCTCGGCGTCCGTGTCGGGATAGAGGAGGATGAGGGTGGCCGCCGGGCGCCCCTCGTTGCGCTCGATAGACAGGGTCTCCTCGGTCGCCCGCGCCGGGAACGGCGCCATCTCGGCGTGCGCCGCGTGGCCGGGCAGCGGGTGGCGAAGGCGGTCGGTGAGGGTGGCGACGAGCGCGTCGAGGTGAGGCATGCCGCCGGAACGCGCCCGCCCGGTCGGGGCTCCCCCGCTACAGCGTCTCGGGCGCGATCCAGTACAGCTGCGTGGCCGTGCGGAGGTTCTGGCCCGTCATGCGCCGGGGCGTCAGGAAAAGCGGCCGCGACTCGATGGCGACGTCGCTCCGGTCGTGGGGCACGAACCCGTTCTCGGCTCCCTGCGCCGTAAAGGTGCGGACCACCCCGTCCCCCTCGGTCAGGATGACGATCTCATAAGCACCCGGCGTGACATCCTGTGCCGTCCAGTTCGGCGTGTTGACCCGGATGCCCCGGAATGTGCCATCGCGGCCTTCCGCCGAGCGCAGGCGATACTCGACCCGCACCCAGCTCTGGCCTGACCCGTTCGGGTAGCCGGTCCCGTAGGCGACCTCCTGACCATCGCGACGGATCGACACCACGGTGCCCTCGTCCCCGCCCGGCTCGTCTCGGCGCATCCAGGCGTTAAAGGTCATGATGTACTCGGGCCGCTCGATCTCATGCTGGAAGTAGGCATGGGTCCGCCAGGGTCCGTCGAGCCGCATCGCCGTCCGCGTGTCGAACGGGTCGTCGCCGCCGTCGACGGTCGCGGTGAAGGGCAACCGGGCGATGGTCTGGCCCTCAAACTCCACATCCAGCGTGTACGCACCGGCCCCCTCGAAGGAAAACGGCGGGCTCTGGGTGTCGACCTCCACGATGTTGGGCGTCCCGGTCGGCCCGGCCCCGCGCATCTCTGAGGTCCCGACGACCCGGCCGGCCTCGTTCCGAACGACATAGCGCCCATCTGTCTCGTACTGGTCGTAGTCCGAAGGCGGGAAAAGCAGGAAGTAGTCCGCGGGGGAGCCGAAGTGGAAGGACCCCTGCTCAGGCCAAAACTGGGTGTCGAGGAGCGTACCGAAGTCGAAGGCAGGCGCGGGACCGTCCGACGGACGAGGGGCGGACTCGCCTCCCTGTCCGGTCACGGCGCGGCGGGCGCGATCGACGAGGCCGCCCAGTTGCGCGTCGGCCTCAGGCGCGGAGGCGACGAGGACGACGGTGAGAAGAGCGAGGCGGAGCAGGGAGCGCATGGCGGACGGTGGGAAGGGAGGTCGTCATTCCCTTCGCAGCGATCGCCGCGCGGGGGTCACCGAGCGTCTGCACCATCGGAGGCCCCTCCGTGCTGCGTCGTGCCGGCGGCTCGGGGGGGAGGAATGAACCAGTCGACGGAGTACCCAGCATCCCTTCGAAGGATGAACGACTCTCTTTCGCCGCGCATGATGTCTGGCCATGTTGGCGGCTCACTTCTTCCACGCCTCATGACTCGTCTCCCTCTCTCCCTTCTGGCCGCTGCGGCGTGCTTCCTCTCTCTCGGCGCCTGCGACTCGGCTCCCGATTCTGCCGACGTCGCCGTGATGGCCTCCGCCAACCCGAGCGGCTGCACGACGGCCCCGACCGTCACCACCAGCGTCAACGGCAGCGGCTACATCGTCGTGACGGCCACCGGTCCCAGCATCGCGTCGCTGCAGGTCTTCTCGGACGGGGCCAGCACGGGCTCCCTGTTCGACCAGAGCTTCAAGTCCGTCTCGGGCACGTCGGCGAGTTGGACGACGTCGTTCAAGGCCTGGACCGGCACCGGGACCCGCTCCTTCCGGACGTTCGGGGCCTACTCGATCTGCGAGGGCCACGTCAACATCTCGCCCGTGGGCACGAAGACGAACGTCGCCTACGACTCGTCGGGCCCGGGTGGTGGCGCCTGAACCACGGCGGCCACGTCCCTGACGCGGCCTTCGGCCTTTCCTGACGCGTCGCCTCTCGGTCCAGACCCGAGGGGCGGCGCGCCCTTGATGTCGCCCGAGGCGGCGCGACCTAGAGCCCCTCCGCCGCCTCCCCGCGCGCGATCATCGTGTAGCCCGACTGGACGCGCGGCGTCAGCAGCAGCTCCTGGACGTTGACATGCTCCGGTGCATGGGCGCAGTAGACGACCGCGTCAGCCACGTCCTCGGCCGTGAGCGCGTTCGTGTCGGCGTAGACGGCGTCGGCCCGTTCCTGATCACCGTCGAATCGGACGAGCGAGAAGTCCGTCTCGACGATGCCGGGCGACACCGTCGTGGCGCGGACGGGCGTCCCGTGGAGGTCGACCTTGAGGCCGTTGGTGAGTGCCAGCACGGCGGCCTTCGTGGCGCAGTACACCACGCCGCCGGGATAGACGGTGTGCGCGGCCGTGGAGCCGAGCGTGATGACGTGCCCGCGCCCTCGCGCCAGCATCCCCGGCACGACCGCCCGGAATCCGTTCACGACGCCCTTCACGTTGACGTCCACCTGCAGGTCCACGTCTTCGACGGAGGCCTTCCAGACCGGGTCGAGGCCCTTCGAAAGCCCTGCGTTGAGGACGGCCACGTCCACCTCGGCCCAGTCGGCGGGCAGGTCGGCGAGTGCGGCGAGGTGGGCCTGCGCGTCGGTGACGTCGAGTGGGACGGCGAGGGCCGTGCCCGCCCCGAGCGATCCGTTCAGGTCGTCGGTGAGGATGCGGAGGGCGTCGGCGGAGCGAGCGGCGAGGATCACGCGGTCGCCCTGGGCGGCGAAGGCGCGGGCACACGCGGCGCCGATGCCCGTCGAGGCGCCGGTGATAAAGACGGTCAGAGACACGAGCAGAGTACCGGAGAGGGGCCGCATGTACCGTCGCCCCGCGTTCTTCGATCCCGTGGCCCCGTCCCGACAGTGGGAGAGACGCGCCTGTCCCCGGGAGACCTGCCCTCGGTTGCCAGGAAGCGCTATGGCGCACTGAGCCATGTCCATTCCGACCGGGACCTCCAGTGCATGCCTTCCTCGACATCGGTATCCGCGGACTATATCGAGACCCTTACCCGCAGATATCATCTAACCGTCACCCCCTCCTTTACAACGACACCAAACACCCCTACACACCCTCAGGGATCACCCCAGACCACCTCCTCTCCACCCCTCTCATGAGACGTCTTCTCTTCTCTCTCGCACTTATCCTCGGACTCGTCGGCTGTGATTCAGTCATCGACTCGCCCGGACTGTCGTCCACCTCGGACGCCCCTGTCACGGCCAACGCTGAAGACTGCGGTCCATTCGGTTGCGAGGAGCCCCCGGCTTCGTGTCCGGCGCCGCCGCGCCCCTACCACGACTGGTCGTACGTCGGCAGCAACAAGGCGCTCAACGCCTACCTCGACAACCGCACCCTCGACAAGAGCGCCGGCAACTCCTATCGGCTCCAGCACGATGCCTACGGATCGGGGTCGTACACAACCCTCTGGGGCGAGTTCAACACGCTCCACCCCACCAACCCGATCTACTACGTCAAGACCGTCACGCAGTATGGGTCTCCGTACCCATCCAACGGGGGCTACCTGCGGGTGAAGCGGACCTGTCCCAACGGGGCGGTGTCGTACTCCCCGGCGCGCTACGCAAGCAGCTCTGCCAGCTTCCAGCAGTCCTGGCACCACCCGTAGGCCAGAGTCCCCCCTCTGCTTACAAGCGCCCGGTCGAGTTGTCGGCCGGGCGCCGTGCGTTTGGAAGGCTGCGTCCATTTCGTGCCTGCCCTGGGGCAGGCCGCTGAGAGTCACCGGGCCGCCTGGGTAGGCGAACGCCACGCCGGAGACATCGGTGAGGGAGACAGTCAGGGTCGTGGCGGACGAAGAGAACGGCAGCCTCTCCGGCTCCCCGCCTGCGTGACCCTGCGCACGCGGGCCTCACGAAGGGAGGGGCACGACATCCCCCCTGACCCATGATGTACCGTCCGGCCACGCTCGTGGTCGCCAGCCTGGTCGCCCTCGCGGGCCTCGTCGCTGCAACGCCCACCCCGGACGCCCCGCGCTCCGCCACCCACACCGTCGAGATCACCTACGCCGAGGGGCGTGGAGACCTCCGCCGCGCCATCGTTCGAATCCGGCCCGAGACACGCACGCGGCCGGCGTGGCGTGGCGAGATCGTCCAGATCGCCTTTTACACGGGCCGCCAGTCCGGCTGGCAAGTGTTCCGCGCAGGCGCGGCGCGAGACGGCGTTTACCAGATCGAGGCCCAGCTCCCTCCCTTCGCAGCGATCCGAGCCTTCGGCGTGCGCACCAACACCGGTGGCAGCCACGTCTGGCAGTCGCCCTCCACCTACGGCGACGACGACGAGGACACCGGCGACGACAAGGAAGACCCTGGCACCGGCGACGGGGATGATGGAGGCGGTGACGACGACGACGACGGCGATGACGGCGGCGGCTGCACCAACATGTGCATGGAGATCATCAACCCGTGGACCTGCGAGTGCTCCGACCCCGATCCGTGGGAGGGAGAGCGTCCCGGTCAGCAGCAGGTCTCGTTCAAGATCTAACCTCACGGTGCGGGCCCGAGGGTGGGCCCGCACCGCGAAGCGGGTCAGCCCGCCGCGTAGTCGTAGAACCCCTGGCCGGACTTCCGACCCAGGCGACCGGCGGCGACCATCTTGCGGAGCAGCGGGCACGGACGGTACTTGTCCTCGCCCAACTCGCGGTGGAGCACCTCCATGATGGCGAGGCACACGTCCAGGCCGATGAAGTCGGCGAGGGTGAGCGGGCCCATCGGGTGCGCCATGCCCAGCTTCATCACCGTGTCGACGGCCTCCGGGGTCGCCACGCCCTCGTGGACGCAGAAGATGGCCTCGTTGATCATCGGCATCAGCACGCGGTTCGAGACGAACCCGGCCGCGTCGTTGACCTCGACGGGCACCTTGCCCAACCCCTCCGACAGCTCGCGGACGGTCTCGTAGGTCGCGTCGCTCGTCGCCAGCCCGCGGACGACCTCGACGAGCTTCATCACCGGGACCGGGTTGAAGAAGTGCATCCCGATGACCTGCTCCGGGCGCTCGGTCGCCCCGGCGATCTGGGTGATCGAGATGGACGACGTGTTGGACGCCAGGATGGCGCTGTCCGGCGCGTGGTCGTCGATCTGCTCGAAGATCTTGGCCTTGAGCGTGGCGTCCTCCGTGGCCGCCTCCACCACCAAGTCCGCTTGGGCGACGCCTCGGGCGAGATCGGTCTGGGTGGCGATGCGGCCGAGCGTGGCCGCCTGGTCGTCGGCGGTGATCCGCTCCTTGGCGACCTGCCGGCCGAGGTTCTTGTCGATGGTGCCGAGCGCGGCGTCGAGGCGGGACTGGTCGAGGTCGACGAGGGTGACGGCGTGGCCGGACTGGGCGAACACGTGGGCGATGCCGTTGCCCATGGTGCCGGCGCCGATGACGGTGACGTTCATTGCGAGAGGGATGAAAGAGGAATGAGGGCTGGAGGGATGAGCAGTCGGCTCACGAACGGGGCGGAAGGCACGGAGAGGATCAGCCGTTCCCGCCATGCCTCCCCTTCCCTCAGTTCCTCTCCAACACGATCGCAGTCGCCTCGCCGCCGCCGATGCAGATGGCCGCGAGCCCGTAGCGGGCGCCGCGCTCCACCATCGCGTGCAGGAGCGTCGTCAAGATGCGGGCGCCGGAGGCGCCGATGGGGTGGCCGACGGCGACCGAGCCGCCGCGCACGTTGAGCTTCTCGGACGGGATGCCGAGCGCGTCCTGCGCCGCCAGCGCGACGACCGCGAACGCCTCGTTGACCTCGAACAGGTCGATGTCGTCGAGGGTAAGGTTCGCCTTCCCGAGCACCTTGTTGACCGCCTCGATGGGCGCCGTCGTGAACTCCATCGGCGCCTGGCTGTGCTGCGCCGACGCCACGATGCGCGCCATCGGCGTCTTGCCATTCGCCTCCGCCCACTCCTCCGAGGCCACCACCAGCGCGGCGGCGCCGTCGTTGATCGTGCTCGCGTTGGCCGCCGTCACCGTGCCGTCCTTGGTGAAGACGGCCCGGAGCTGGGGGATCTTGTCGAAGTTGGTCTTGGCGGGCTCCTCGTCGGTGTCGACCACCGTGTCGCCCTTGCGGCCCGAGATGGTGACCGGCACGATCTCCTGGGCGAAGGCCCCGTTCTCGACCGATGCCTGGGCGCGCGTGTAGCTCTCGATCGAGAACGCGTCCTGCCGCTCGCGCGGGACGTTGCACGTCACGCCGCACTGGTCCGCCGCGACGCCCATCGCCACACCGTCGTAGGCGTCGCGGAGGCCGTCGTGGAAGAGGCCGTCCACCAGTTCGCCGTTGCCGTAGCCGTAGCCGTAGCGCGCCTTCGGGAGGTAGAACGGCGCCATCGACATGTTCTCCATGCCACCGGCCACGACCACCTCAGCGTCGCCCGCGCGGATCGCCTGGTCGGCCAGCATCACCGCCTTCATGCCACTGCCGCAGACCTTGTTGATGGTCATGCAGGCCACGCTCTGGGGGAGCCCGGCGCCGAGGGCCGCCTGACGGGCCGGGGCCTGTCCCTCCCCCGCCGTGACCACGTTGCCCAGGATCACCTCGTCCACCTGATCTGTCGCCACGCCTGCGCGGTCGAGGGCGCCGGTGATGGCAGTGGCGCCGAGCGAAGGCGCGGGGACGGTCGAGAGCGCGCCGCCGAAGGACCCGACGGGGGTGCGGGCGGCGGAGAGGATGACGGAGGCCATGGGCGGAGGGAGCGAGGGTCTGGAAGCGATTCCGACCAAGCTATCCGACCCCACTCGCTACGGCGTTGACCGGCGGTGAAAAGGAGAGCACGGAGTTGGCAGGCCACACCGCGACGGGGGCGCTCCGGCCCGCCTCGGCACCGAGGCGGGGTAGGTGGGGACAGCCGAGCGCCTGCCCCTACGTCCGCGTCGTGGCCTACCGCTCGGGACCCGCTACAGGCTCGAAGCGCTCGTGCGCGATCCGCCCGGCGCGCGGGGCCTCGTTGCGAAGCTCGCTGCGGTCGTCCATGAGGCGCTGCAGCCGCCGACGGCGCCCCAGAAACTGCGCGATCCCGGACGGGGTCGGCAGGTAGTGGACGTAGCAGAGAAAGGCGTACACCACCGCGGTGCCACCCAGGAACGTCAGCGAGGCGCCCTTCCAGTCCATCTGCGTCATCGCCAGCGCGCCCAGGGCCAGGAAGGCGCCGAAGAGGTACAGCGTCACCGCCGCCCGGCGGGTCGACATCTGCGCCTGGAGCCGGTGGTGGATGTGGTCGCGGTCCGGGAAGAAGAGCGGCTTGCCCGTCATCTTCCGGCGCAGGATGGACACGCCCGTGTCGAGCACCGGGATGCCCATCACCACGGCCGGGATCACGAGCGCCAGCACCGGGTGCGGGTGGGAGGTCCCCCGGAGCGCGTACGCGGCGAGGACGTAGCCCAGGAACAGGCTCCCGCTGTCGCCCATGAAGATGGAGGCGGGCGCGAAGTTGTACCGCAGGAAGCCGATCAGCGCGCCGCAGACGGCGGCCACCAGCACCAGCGCCCCGAGGTCGCCGCCGAGCGCGTGGACGCCCGCCAGCCCCAGGAACGCCACCGTCACGACGCCTGCCGCGAGGCCGTCCATCCCGTCGATCAGGTTGACGGCGTTCATCATGCCCACCATCCAGACGACCGTCAGCACGGCCGAGACGGCCAGCGCGAGGGCCCCGTCGCCGAGCGGGCCGTCGAACACCATCACGCGGGCGCCGCCCAGGAAGGCCAGCGCGGTCACGATGAGCTGGGCCGCGAACTTGGTCCGGTGGGAGATCTCCTTGAGGTCGTCCCAGAACCCGACCAGCGCGATCACGAGGGCGCCGAGGACGACGAGTTTGTCCGGCACGGTCAGGATGCCCGAGATGGAGCGCGGCAGTTCGAGACGCGCGAGCGTCATCACCGCGATCCCGACGCAGGCGGCGGCGACGATGGCGATCCCGCCAACGTTGGGGACGGCGCGGTCGTGTACTTTTCGGTCTCCATCGGGGGCATCGATCCACCCCACACGTTCAGCGATCCGCCGGACTGCTGGTACGAACAGCAGCGCAGCGAGCAGGCTCACGAGGAACCCGGCAGCCAAGGCAATCACAGGCATGAAAAAGAAGGCGTGTGGTGGGGCCGGCGCAGATCAGAGAAGGGCGTCAACGCTGGGGCTTAGATACCGCGGGGGCAGTGGAGCCACAAGCCCCCCACCCTTCCTTACGGAAAAGGTCTTGTTGGGGAATCATATCCCCTTGTCTTTTCGGGCCGCCTCCCGCACAGCGCCGCGCAGAGCGGAGTGCCAGTCGGGGGCCTCCGCGAGGCCGAGCAACGGGAGCGACGACGCAAGGTCGAGCTCGACCCGCGTGGGCCGCCTCGCCGCCGTCGGGTAGGCGGAACTCGGGATCGGATCGACGGGGGTGGGCGCCTCTCCCGTCGTCTCGCTGGCAAGGGCCACGACCGCCTCGGCCAGTGCATGCCACGTCGTCACAGGCGACCCGCCGAGGTGAAGGACTCCCCTCCCCCCGGTCCGGGCGAAGCGGGCGGCGGCGAGTGCCCCCCGCGCGACGTCGACCGCGGCGGTCGGGTGGCCCCACTGGTCAGCGACGACGGAGAGCCGGGGACGATCCGCGGCGAGCCGGAGAATCGTGCGCACGAAGTTCGGGGCGTACCCGGAGAACACCCAGGCGGTCCGCAGAACGACCGCACGGCCGCCCGCCGCCAGGACCTCGGCTTCGCCTGCGGCCTTACTCGCCCCATACACGCTGAGCGGCGACACCGGGTCGTCCGGGAGGTATGGTGCCCCCTTCGTGCCGTCGAACACGTAGTCCGTCGAGAGGTGGACGAGCGCGACGCCCGCGGCGGCAGCCTCCTGGGCGACCGTCCGTGCCCCGTCGCGGTTGATGCGGAATGCGAGGTCCGGCTCGGACTCGGCCCGGTCAACGGCCGTGTAGGCCGCGGCATTGACCAGCGCGTCCGGGCGGACCTCGGCCATCACGCGCCGCACCGCCGCCGCGTCCGTGATGTCGAGCGCGGCGCGGTCGACGCCCACCACGTCGGCCTCGCCAGCAGTCCCGAGGCGGACCAGGGCCTGCCCGACCTGCCCGCCCGCGCCGGTGACGAGCACCCTCACGACGAGAACGACGCGACTGGAAGCGCGTCGGCGCCGAGCGCCGCGAGCCGGGGCCATGCGGCGTCCTTGTCGGAGAGCAGGGGCGTGTCGACGGGCCAGGGGATGCCGAGGTCGGGGTCGTCCCAGGCTACCCCGCCCTCATCGCCCGGGTGGTAGACCTCCGTACACTTGTAGAGCACGTCGGCGGTGTCCGAAAGGACACCGAAGCCATGCGCGAAGCCCGGCGGCACCCACAGCTGCCGGTGCGAGGCCTCGTCCAGTTCCACGCCCTCCCACGCGCCGAACGTCGGCGAGCCCGCCCGCAGGTCGACCGCCACGTCCCAGATCCGCCCGCGGACGCACTCGACCAGTTTGCCCTGTGGGTGACGCCGCTGAAAGTGGAGCCCCCGCAGCGTGCCCTGGACCGACCGGCTGTGGTTGTCCTGCACGAACGGCCCCGGGATGCCCGCCTCGGCGTAGCGCCCGGCATGGTAGCGCTCCAGAAAGAAGCCGCGCGCGTCCTCGAACACGCGCGGCTCGATCACGAGCAGGCCGGGGACGGAGGTTTCGCGGACGGTCACAGCGCGGGATGTGGGGAGTCCCTACGCTACGCTCTACGCCCCACGCTCGACGATCCCCGCCTCGGCGAGCGCGGCCAGCACCGCCTCGACGGCGTCCTGGACCGACTGGTCGGCCGTCTTGAGCGTCAGCTCCGGAGCCTCGGGCGCCTCGTAGGGCGCGTCGATGCCGGTCAGGTTGGTGATCTCACCCGCCTGGGCCTTGGCGTAGATCCCCTTCGGGTCGCGCTCCTGCGCCGTCGCCACGTCCACGTCCACGTGGATCTCGATGAACCGGCCCTCCGGCACGAGCGCGCGGACGCGGTCGCGGTCGGTGCGGTACGGCGACACGAACGTGCACAGCGTCACGGCACCGCTCTCGAAGAAGAGCCGCGCCACCTCGCCGATCCGACGGACGTTCTCGCGGCGGTCGCCCGCCGAGAAGCCGAGGTCGCCGTTGAGACCGTGGCGCACCTGGTCCCCGTCGAGCAGCATCGTCTTGATGCCCGCATCGAACAGGCGGCGCTCCACCTCGCGCGCGACCGTCGTCTTGCCCGAGCCCGAGAGGCCGGTGAACCAGAGGACGGCCGCCTGGTGGCCCTGCGCGGCCTCGCGCTCCTCGCGCGGGATGTTGAGCCCCTCCCAGACGACGTTCGGCGACACCTGGCGGGCCTCGCTGGCCGCCGCGGCGTCCGCCGAGCGCTCCAAGCGAGCCGCGCGGCCCGCGATCTCGTCCGGGCTCTGCGCCGCGCCGCGGATCATGCCCGCCGCCACCGTCGCGTTGGAGTACGGGTCGATGAGCACGAACGCGCCCGTCGCCTTGGCCTGCCGGTAGGGGTCGAAGAAGAGCGGCGCCGCGGTCGTCACGCGGACGCGGCCGATCTCGTTGAGCTGCAGCGTGTCGCTGTCCTCGCGGTGCAGCGTGTTCACGTCGACGCGGTAGACGATCTCGTCCACGAAGGCCTTGACCTCGCGCGTCGTGTGGCGCAGGATGTAGTGGCGGTTGGACTGGAGCGGCTCCTCGGCCATCCAGCACATCATCGCCTCGATGCCCGTCTCCACCTCGGGCACGTTCTGGGGGCGGACGAGCATGTCGCCGCGGCTCACGTCGATCTCGTCGGTGAGCGTGAGCACGACCGCCTCACCCGCGCGGGCCTCGTCGAGGTCGCCGTTGAGCGTGGTGATCGACTCGACCGTTGAGCGCGTGCCGGCGGGCAGCGCCAGGATCTCCTCGCCCGGCCGGATGGCGCCCGAGGCGACCGTGCCCGCGAAGCCGCGGAACGTCTGGTCGGGCCGGATCACCGTCTGGACCGGGAAGCGGAAGTCGCGCAGGTTCTTGTCGCCGGTCAGCGAGACGTGCTCCAGGTGGTGGAGCATCGTCGAGCCCTCGTACCAGTCCATGTTCTCGCTCCGGTCGACCACGTTGTCGCCCTTGAGTGCGGAGACCGGAATGAAATCGATGTCGCGCAGATCGAGCTTGCCCGCGAAGGCCGAGAACTCGTCCACGATGGCGTCGAACACCTCCTCGGAGTAGTCGACGAGGTCCATCTTGTTGACGGCCACGACCACGTGCGGGATGCCCAGCAGCGACGCGATGAAGGCGTGGCGCTTGGACTGCGTCTGCACGCCGCGCTTGGCATCGACCAGGATCACCGCGAGGTCGGCCGTGCTCGCGCCGGTGACCATGTTGCGGGTGTACTGGACGTGGCCCGGCGTGTCGGCGATGATGAACTTGCGCCGGGGCGTCGCGAAGTAGCGGTAGGCCACATCGATCGTGATGCCCTGCTCGCGCTCGGCGCGGAGGCCGTCGGTCAGGAGCGCGAGGTTCGGGACCCCGTCGTCGTCCATGCCGCGGTCCTTGGACGCCTCGGCGACGGCCTCCATCTGGTCCTCGAAGATGGACTTCGAGTCGTAGAGGAGACGCCCGATGAGGGTGCTCTTGCCGTCGTCGACGGAGCCCGCGGTGGTGAACCGCAGCAGGTCCATGTCGAGGTAGGCGTCGGAGCCGAAGGCGTCGTCGGTCGTCGCGTCAGGCGTGGTGCCGTTGGTCTGCATCTGTCGTCGTGCGTGGGTCGTGGAACGTGGGTCTCGGAAGTGAGCGTCGCAGCCGGGCCATGCCCTCGCACGACGCCCCACGTCCTCCTAGAAGTAGCCCTGCTTCTTGCGGTCCTCCATGGCGGCCTCGGAGCGCTTGTCGTCGTGGCGCCCGCCGCGCTCGGTGTTGCGCGCCGCCGCAACCTCCTGGATGATCTCGGGGAGCGTCGCCGCGTCGCTCTCGACGGCGCCCGTGCAGGTCGCGTCGCCGATGGTCCGGAAGCGGATCGTCTGGCGCTGGACCACCTCGTGCGCCTGCGGGATCACGAAGTCGGTCACGGCGAGCAGCGTGCCGCGGCGGTCGAACACCTCGCGCTCGTGGGCGAAGTAGAGGTCTGGGATGTCGACGTTCTCCAGCGCGATGTACTGCCAGACGTCCATCTCCGTCCAGTTGGAGAGCGGGAACACCCGGAACGTCTCGCCGACGTTCTTGTGGCCGTTGTAGAGGTTCCAGAGCTCGGGGCGCTGGTTCTTCGGGTCCCACTGCCCGAAGCGGTCGCGGTGGGAGAAGAAGCGCTCCTTGGCGCGGGCCTTCTCCTCGTCGCGGCGCCCGCCGCCGAACGCGGCGTCGTAGCGGTGCTCGTTGAGGGCGTCCAGCAGCGGAACGATCTGGAGGCCATTGCGGCTCGCCTCCGGACCGGTCTCCTCCACCACGCGCCCGCTGTCGATGGCGTCCTGCACGGACGCGACCTCCAGCCGGACGCCCAACTCGGCGACCAGCTTGTCGCGGAAGGCGATCGTCTCGGGGAAGTTGTGCCCGGTGTCCACGTGGAGCAGCGGGAACGGGATCGGACCCGGATGGAACGCCTTGCGGGCGAGGTGGACCATCAGGATCGAGTCCTTGCCGCCGGAGAACAGAAGCACGGGTCGCTCGAACTGAGCGGCGACCTCGCGCATCACGTAGATCGCCTCAGCTTCGAGGGTCCGGAGGTGGGACGTGCGGTAGGCGCGTTCCGTAGCCATAGTCAGGGTGCCAGAATCGGGGGACGGTCAAACTAGTGGACGCCCTGAGACCCTACGGACCTTCCCCGAGACTTGACGCGGCGGCACGGGACGCCCCTGACGCCCCGCTCCGCCTCGGTGCCGAGGCGGGCAGGGTCGGGAGCACGGACGGCGGTGCCGGCTCCTCGATTCCGTCGCCCGCGCGCCCGTCGCGGCGCAGCCGCTACGAGTACACCGCGAACTCGTCGCGCCGGGCGTGCAGGTTGAGCGCGATGGCCAGCATGGCCGTGTTGGCCAGGATCGCCGAGCCGCCGTACGAGATGAACGGCAGCGGGATGCCGATCACCGGCATCAGCCCGATGGTCATGCCCACGTTGATCAAGATGTGGACCAGGAAGATGCCCGTCACCCCGGCGATGAACAGCCGCGGCAGCGCGAAGCCCGCCTGCACGCCGAGCCCCGCCAGCCTCAGAATGAGGAAGGCGAACAGCAGCAACACCGTCATTGTGCCGAGGAAGCCGAACTCCTCGCCGATGACGCAGAAGATGAAGTCGGTCGAGTTCTCGGGGATGTAGGCGCCCTGCGTCTGGGTGCCGTTCGTGAAGCCCTTCCCGAAGACGCCGCCCGAGCCGATGGCCGCCTTCGCCTGGATGACGTGAAAGCCCGCCCCGTAGCGGAACGCCTCCGGGTCGTCGAAGGCCACGAGGCGGTCCACCTGGTGCGGCTCCAGGACCTTGTTGAGCCCGAACCACACCGTGACCCCGATCAGCCCCACACCGACGAACATCAGCACGCCCATCCAGCGCGTCCGCGTCCAGACCACCATGCCGACGGTCGCGCCGACGACGAAGATCGCCGCCCACCACGGGTTCACGATGGCGAGGTAGGACACCACCGCCGGGCCGCCGAACAGCAACGCCATCCACGGCAGCGGCACCAGGCCGCTCCAGAACAGCATCACCGGCACGAGGGCGGCAAACACGAGCCCGGTGCCCGTGTCGTTCTGCGCCACCACGAGCACCATCGGGATGGCCACGATGACGACGAAGACCAGCAGCGTCCGGAAGAAGGCCCAGTTCCAGCCGAACTGCGTCGCCCGCACCTCCTTGCGCGACAGGAAGGCCGTCGCCGCGAGCACCGTGCCCACCTTCGCGATCTCGGCCACCTGCAACCCGAACCCGCCGATGTAGAGCCAGCTCTTGGCGCCGTTGATCTCGCGCCCGAAGGCGAGCGCGGCCACGAGCAACCCGAGGCAGAACACGTACGCCAGCGGCGCCAGCTTGACGATGAACCGCGCCGGCAGCAGCAGGATGATCCCGAGCGCCACCGCCGAGATGCCGAACAGCACGAGCTGCCGGTTGAAGTTCTGCTGCACCGACTCCAGCAAGAACTCCCGCGCCGGCCCGTGGGTCGCGCTGTAGATGGCCGTCAGCCCGATGCTGACGAGTGCCACCCACAGCAGCAGGCTCACCCAGTCGAGGTTCTTGTACCAGGGACGCATTGAGGACGGGAGGACGAGGTGGGAGGTGCGGCGAGGTGCCAGGCGCGAGGACGCACCCTGGACCTCGAACCGTCGCTTAGATGCGGCCGACCGAGCGCTGGGCGCGGACGAACGGGATGAGGGCGTTGCGCTGCGGAGAGGCGATCTGGCCCCGGAAGTACTGTTCGATCATCAGGCTGGCGATGGGCGCCGCCGTCGTCGAGCCGAAGCCCGCGTTCTCGACGATCACGCCGACCGCCACCTGCGGGTCGTCCACAGGCGCGTAGGCGATGAACACCGCGTGGTCCTTGCCGCGCGGGTTCTCGGCCGTGCCCGTCTTGCCGGCCACCAGGATCTCGGCGAAGTCGCCGTAGGCCGGGATCTGCGCCCGCCTCGCGGTGCCTGCGGCCACCACCGCCTCCATGCCCTCGCGGACCACCTGGAAGTTGCGGGGCTCGATCGGGATCTGCTGCGGACGCCGCCGCGAGGGCGTGGTCGTGATGCCGGTCTCGGGGTCGGTCTGCGCCATCACGAGGTGCGGCGTCACCAGCGTCCCTCCGTTGCCGATGGCCGCCGTGTAGCGCGCCAGCTGCAGCGGGCTCGTGCCCATGTTGCCCTGCCCGATGCCGAGGTTGACGGTGTAGCCCGGCCCCCAGCCCGCCGGGAAGACGCGGTCGTAGTAGGACGAGTCCGGGATGAGGCCCGTGTTCTGGTTCGGGATGTCCAGCGGCGCCAGCTGGCCGAAGCCGAACCGGTGCGCCCAGTCGCCCCAGCGGTCGAGGTCCATCCGAATGCCGTTCGGGTGGAGTTCGTTGACGAACGTGTCGTTCATCAGCCGGAAGAAGAACGTGTTGCAGGACACCCGGATGGCGTCGCGCAGCGCGATGTTGCCGTGCGAGCCGCCGTGGCAGCGGTAGAGCCGCCCGAGCACGTAGCCGCCTCCGCAGAACAGCGTCGTGTTCTCGTCGATCATGCCCTCCTGGAGTGCGATGACGCCCATGAACGGCTTCCACGTCGACCCCGGCGGCAGCGCCGTCTGGGTGGCCCGGTTGAAGTCCGGCTGCTCCGGGTTGCGGTAGAGGAAGTCCACCTCGGCCTGCGTGAAGCCGTCGCGGTAGATCGACAGGTCGAAGTCGGGCGCCGACACCATCGAGATGATGCCGCCCGTCTTGGCGTCCATCATCACCGCCCCGCCGCGCTTATTGACGAACAGGCTCTCGGCGAGCGCCTGTACCGTCGCGTCGACGGCCAGCGTGAGCGCGAAGCCGGACTCCGGCGCCACGTCCTGCTCGCCGCCCTCGTAGCGCTCGACCTCCATGCCGTGGACGTTCCGCAACACGAACGCCCGCCCGACGCGCCCGCGCAGCACGGGCTCGTACTCGGCCTCGATGCCCGACTTGCCGATCCGGTCGCCGAGCATGTAGCCCTGCTCGCGCATCTCGTCCAGCTCCTCCTCGCCGATCTCGTTGACGAAGCCGAGCGCATGCGTCAGTCGCGCGTCGCCGTGGTAGCGGCGCTGCTGGTCCTCCCGGAAGTTGACCCCCCGCAGCTGGTACTGGTTTTCCTGGAGACGGGCGAACGTCCAGAACGGCACGTTCTCGAGGAGCACGTCCTCCTGGTAAGCCGACCGCTCGACGATCTTGTCGTACCTGGCCTGCACCTCCTCCAGCGGCAGGCCCGCCAGCTCCGCGATCAGCGGCAGGTCCGCGGTGTCGAAGTAGCGCGGCGCGACCGTCACGCTCATCGTCGTCTCGTTGTCGACCAGCAAGAGGCCGTTGCGGTCGAAGATGTAGCCCCGCGCCGGGCGGACGATCTTGGTCTCGATGGCGTTGCCCGCCGCCTCGGTCTGGTACTGCTCCTTGTCGATGATCTGCATCTGCACGAGCCGCCCCCCCAGGAACACGACGAGCCCGATGACGAGCCCGGTGAAGACGTGGAAGCGAGTGCGCGCGTCGTCGCGGGCGGTCTGGGAGAGGACGGAGGGCATACGGGACCAGTGGGAGCGAGACCGGACGGGGCGATTCGGAGAGCCCTGGGCAGGCGGAGGGTACGAACGCTGCCTCCTCCCGGTTCGTGTCGGCAGACGGGTTCTTCGCGTGCCCCCTGGGACCGTTCGCCAGCTGGCACCCTGCCCCAGGGCCTGCTCAGGGCTAGCCTGAAGAACAGAGCCGTCTGCACCGGGTATGCCCCTCTCGGAAGCTCGTCCACGTGGGCGACCCGTCGGAGGGGCCATCCCCCATGCCCTCCGTGACGTCGACCGGTCCTGGCCCGGCCACCCTTTCCCGCCCCGCTCTCCCATGCGCACGCTCCTGTCACCCGCCGGCCGGTTCCTCCAAGCCCTCCTGGTGGCCGCCCTGCTCGCCGCCCTGACGCCCGCTGCCCAGGCCCAGTACTTCGGCCGCAACAAGGTCCGCTACGACGACTTCGACTTCCGGATCCTCGAGACCGAGCACTTCGACATTTACTACTACGAGGGCATGGACCAGGCCTCGCGCGACGTGGCGCGGATGGCCGAGCGCTGGTACGACCGCCTCTCGACCATCCTGGAGCACGAGTTCGACGAGCGCAAGTCGATCATCCTCTACGCCGACGACGCGGACTTCCGGCAGACCAACATCGCCAACATCGGCGAGGGCACGCAGGGCGTCACGGAGGGCGCCCGCCAGCGCGTCGTGCTGCCGATGGCCGGGACCTACGCCGAGACCGACCACGTGCTCGGCCACGAGCTCGTCCACCAGTTCCAGTACGACCTCTCGCAGCGGGCCGGGCGCTTCGCGCAGTTCGTGCGCCTGCCGCTGTTCGTGATCGAGGGCATGGCCGAGTACTACTCCGTCGGCCGCGAGGACGCTCTCACGTCCATGTGGATGCGCGACGCCTGCCTCCGCGACGACTTCCCGACCATCGGCGAGTTGCAGCGGACCGGCTCCTACAACGAGTACCAGTACGGCCAGCCCTTCTGGGCTTTCGTCGCGGGCACCTACGGCGACCAGGCGGGCGTGCAGCTCTTCCGGTCGGCCCTGGAGATGCCGCTCGACTCGGCCATCGTGGCCGTGACCGGCCTGCCGCAGGAGGCCCTCTCGGAGCGCTGGGAGGCCGCCCTTCGGGAGCAGCTCCTCCCCCCGGCCGCCGGCCGCTCGGTGCCCGGCCCCGAGCGCTCGGCCGACGAGCTGGAGGCCATCGCCGAGCAGCGCCGCGACCGCGCCGAGCGCATCGCCGAGGGCGAGCGCCCGCGCCGCCCGCGCCTCCTCGCCTACCCCGACTCGCTCCCGGCCCTCACCGCGACTCGCCTGCTTGCCCGCGAGCGCGAGACGGGGACCATCAACATCGCCCCGCAGCTCTCTCCCAACGGTCGCTACGTGGCCTACCTGAGTGAGCTCGACCTGTTCGGCATCGACCTCTTCCTCGCCGACGCCGAGACGGGCGAGGTGGTCGCCAAGCTGGAGTCTGCCACGACGGACCCGCACCTGGACGCGCTCCGCTTCATCGAGAGCGCCGGGACCTGGAGCCCCGACGGGCGCCAGTTCGCCTACGTCGTGTTCGCGGGCGGCGACAACGAGATCGCGATCCTCGACGTAGACCGCCGCGACGTGACCCGGCGCCTGACCGTCGAGGGCATCGGCGCCATCAAGGACCCGGCGTGGAGCCCGGACGGCACCCGAATCGCGTTCGCGGGCGTGCGGGGCGGCATCACCGACCTGTACGTGGTCACGCTCGCCACCGGCGAGGTGCAGCAGCTGACCAACGACCGCTTCGCGGACCTCCAGCCCGCCTGGAGCCCCGACGGCACGCAGATCGCCTTCTCGACCGACCGCGGACCGGGCACGGACTTCGTCCGCCTGACCTACTCGCCGATGCAGCTCGCCCTGTACGACGTGGCGACGGGCGGCATCGAGACGCTGGCCGTGTTCGACGACGTCAAGCACATCAACCCGGCCTGGAGCCCGGACGGCACGAGCCTCTACTTCCTCTCCGACCGCGGCGGCTTCAACGACGTCTACCGCCTCGACGTGGCGACGGGCGACGCCTACCAGGTGACGAACCTCGCGACCGGCGTCGCCGGCATCGCGGATCTCTCGCCGGCGCTCTCGGTGGCCCACGAGACGGGAAACCTCGCCTACTCGGTGTTCGAGGGCCAGCGCTACTCGGTCTACCGCACCGACGCGGCCGACGCCGTCGGCACGCTGGTCACCGGCGAGGCCCTCGCCACGGCCGACGTGCTGCCCCCGGCGGACGCCTACAGCCGCTCCATCGTCCAGAACTACATCGCCGACGCCACCGGCGGCCTCCCCGAGGCGACCACCTTCCCGACACGCGGCTACAGCCCAAAGCTGTCGCTCGACTACGTCAGCCAGCCCCAGGTGGGGGTCGGCACGGACCCGTACTACAACTCGGGCTTCGGCATCTCGGGCGGCATCTCGTTCCTGTTCTCGGACCAGCTGAGCGACAACGTGCTCGGCGTGGCCGTCGCGGCGCAGGGCACGCTCAAGGACGTCGGCGGGCAGGCGCTCTACTACAACCGTGGGGGACGCCTGACGTATGGCGCGCTCGCAGGCCACATCCCGTACCTGCAGGTCTTCTACGACCGCCCGCCGCTGTCGAACCCCGATGAGGTGGACCTCTTCGGGATCACGCGCTACTACTACCGGACGTACGTGACGCAGGTCTCCGGCCTGTCCTCGTACCCGCTCAACCAGAGCCAGCGCTTCGAGGCGGAGCTCGGGTACCGCCGCCTCGGCTATGACCTGGAGTACGACGCCTTCGTTCAGACGGAGAGTGGCAACCTGATCCAGGAGCGGCGCCCGGTGGAGGGCTTCTCGCCCGACCCGCTGCACCTCGGGCAGGGTGGCGTCGCCTACGTGGGCGACACGTCGCTGTTCGGCTTCACGTCGCCCATCCGCGGCTCGCGGTACCGCCTCGGGGCGGACCTCGTCTCGGGCTCACTGACGTTCGCTACCGTCACAGCCGACGCCCGGAAGTACGTCTTCGCGCGCCTGCCCGGCCTCCCGCGCCGCGTCCCAGTGACGTTCGCCGCCCGCGCGCTCCACTTCGGCCGCTACGGCGGCGACGCCTCGACGGGACGTCTGAACCCGCTGTTCATCGGCAACCCGCAGCTGGTCCGCGGCTACGGCTCGCGGTCGTTCGACATCCAGTCCACGGCTCAGTTCGACGACTACCTGTCGTCGCTCTTCGGCACCAAGATCGGGGTTGCCTCGGTCGAAGCGCGGCTGCCGCTCCTGGGCGTGCCCCAGCTCGGCCTGATCACGTTCCCGTATCTGCCCACGGAGCTCGTCTTCTTCGCCGACGCGGGCTTCGCGTGGGGCGAGTCGCCGTACTTCGTCGGCTTCAACGAGCAGACGGGGCAGAGCACCGTCTACACGTACGGGCGGTCGTTCGAGAATCAGGAGCCGGTGTTCTCGGCGGGCGTCTCGACGCGCATCAACCTGCTGGGCGCACTCATCATCGAGCCCTACTACGCGCTCCCGTTCTCGCGCTGGGGCGCCGACGGCGACCTCAACAAGGGCCGTGGCGTGTTCGGGTTCAACCTGTCGCCGGGCTGGTAGGAGAACGGGGAAAAGGAAAATGGGAACGGGCAGAGGCTGTAGTCTGAGCCTCTGCCCGTTCCTCGTTCTCCGTGCCTCGTCCCTCCCTGTATTCCCTCCTCCGCCCGCTCCTCTTCCGCCTCGATGCCGAGGCCGCGCACGGCGCGGGGATGCGGGCTGCCCAGCTGGGCCAGCGCGTGCCCGGCGTCGTCCGCACTCTCTTTCCCGCGGCCGATGCGCGGCTGGCGCAGTCGGCGTGGGGCCTGGCGTTCGCCTCGCCGGTGGGGCTGGCGGCCGGGTTCGACAAGAACGCGGCGCTGGTGCCTTTCTGGGCGAGCCTCGGGCTCGGCTTCGCCGAGGTGGGCTCGGTGACCGCCCGGCCGAGCGTGGGCAACCCGACGCCACGCGCCTTCCGCCTCCCCGCCGACCGCGCGCTCGTCAACCGGATGGGCCTCAACAACGAGGGTGCGGCGGCCGTCGCCGCGCGGCTGGCGAGCACCCCGCGTCCGCCCGGCTTCGTGCTCGGCGTCAACGTGGCCAAGACGCACGACCCGACCCTCCTGGGCGATGCGGGCATTGAGGACTTCCGCCAGTCGGTCCGCGCGCTGGCGCCCCAGGCCGACTACCTCGCGCTCAACGTCTCGTGCCCCAACACGGCCGAGGGCAAGACGTTCGAGACCCCCGACGCGCTGGACGCGCTGCTGTCCGCCGTCGTGGAGGAACTGGACAGAGAGCCGCGGGCCGGGGGCAGCGGGTCCGTGGGAACGCCTCCCCTGCTCGTCAAGCTCTCCCCTCCGGCGACCACCGACATCGACGCGGGGATGGTGAACGAACTGGTCCAGATCTGCCTCGGGCACGGCGTGGACGGATTCATCGCGACCAACACGGCATCCGACCGGTCTGGACTCACCACCGAGGCGGGGCGGCTGGAGGCCATCGGGCGGGGCGGGCTGAGCGGACGCCCGCTCGCCGACCGCGCCCTCGCTCTCACGCGCCACCTCTACCGGACGACCGACGGCGCAGTGCCCATCATCGGCGTCGGCGGCATCGACTCGGCCGAGGCGGCCTATGCGCGCGTCCGCGCCGGAGCGACGCTGCTGCAGGTCTACACCGGACTGGTCTACGAGGGGCCGGGGCTGGTCTCGCGCATCCACCGCGGCCTCGTGCGCCTCCTCGACCGCGACGGCCTCGGCACGCTCGCGGATGCGGTGGGAGCAGCGGCTCGCTGAAGCGCCCTACAGTCCCGGCACCGAGACCGGCAGGCGGCCCGTGGCGCGGGCACGGCCGGTGACCACATCGGCGACGGCCGTCGCCGTGCGGAGCGTCTCGTCGTAGGCCACCACCACGCCCGCGGCGTCCGGCACGAGGGCGATCGAATACGGGTTGCCGAGCACCACCAGCACGACCGGTGTGCCCGTCGCCTCGATGGCGTCGATGGCGCGACGCTGGGCAGGCGTCAGGCTGGGCGGACGCCCCTGCTTCACACGGAGGTGCATCGCGACCACCGCCACGTCGGCCCCGCGGGCGGCGGCGACGGCGGCATTCCGCCCCCCGCCGCCGGTCGACACGCGGGCGCGGGCGTCGGGCTCGAGGTCGCGCTCCAGCCGCGTCATCGAGCGGCTCGCGTCGAAGTTGGCCAGTTGAACGAGGGCGACGCGCTGGCCGGGGCGAACCGGCAGCGGACCGGGGCGGACGACCGTGACGGCAGCCCGCGTCAGGGCGTCTGCGAAGCGAGCTCCGCGCACCTCGGTGAGCATCTGGGCGAGGCGGCTCCGGTCGGGCGTCGGCGCCGTGTGAAGGCCCAACCGCGCCTTCGCGAGCAGGATGCGCCGGGCGGAGGCGTCGACCCGCGCGCGCGGCAGGTCGCCCCGCTCGACGGCCTGCACCACGTACTGCATGGCCCGGCGCGGCGAGGTCTCGTTGAGCACGATGTCGGCCCCGGCCACCAGCGGCAGCACGGCCCGGTCGCGCGCGGTGTAGCGGTCGCGGACCGCGCCCATGTTCATCGCGTCGGTCGTGATGAGGCCCTCATAGCCGAGGCTGTCGCGCAGCACGTCGGTCAGCGCACGGCGGCTGAAGGTGGCGGGCGTGGCGGTCCGGTCGAGCGCCTGCGCCCACAGGTGCGTCGACATCACGAAGCCGGGCTCGGCGTCCAGCGCGACGCGGAACGGGACCAGTTCGGTGGCCGCCAGCTGCGCCCAGGTGCCAGGGACGGCCGCGAACGCGACGTGCGTGTCGGTGTCCGTGTTGCCGTGGCCGGGGAAGTGCTTCAGCGTCGCCAGGACGCCGTGCGCCTGCGCGCCGCGCACGTAGGCCGCCGCCAGTTCGCCGACGCGCTGCGGGTCCTCCCCGAACGAGCGCGTGTTGATGATCGGGTTCGCCGGGTTGTTGTTGACGTCGGCGACGGGCGCGAAGAGCACGTTCACGCCAGTCGCCCGCGCCTCCAGCGCCGTGACGGCCCCGCCCACCTCGGCGAGCGCTTCGGAGTCGGCCGCGCCGTAGGCCATCGCGCCGGGCAGTTCGGTGAAGTTGGACCGCGCCGTGCCCACGCCCCACTCGTAGTCGGCCGTGACGAAGAGCGGCACCTCCGCGCGGCGCCCGAGGCGGGCGACGACGGCGCGCACCTCCTGCGGCAGCGTCCGCCGGTTGACGTGGAACCCGCCGATGCCCATCCGCGCCAGCCCGTCGGGGTCGCGCACGGCACCGAGTTCGACGATGAACAGCTGCGCGACGCGTTGCTCCAGCGACATCCCGGCCAGCGTGGCGTCGGCCCAGGCAGCGGCGGCGGCTTCGGACAGGCCGGCCGGCGCCTCGAAACCCGCGTAGGGCGCCAGCAGGGAATCCACCTGGGCGCGCTCCTGCGCGGCGCGCAGCGAGTCGTCGTCGATGAAGGCCGCAGCGGACGGCACGGCCGACTCCTCGGCGGGTCCAGAGGTCCAGCCGACGGCGCCTACCAGGCCGGCGGCGAGGGCAAGCAGGAGGGCGAGAGCGAGGCGCATGGCGTGGTGGGAGGCCGGGTATCTTGACGGCAGGTCGGCGTCGCCGACCGGGCCCGGTGCCCCGTTCCCGTTCTGGACGCCCGATGATAGACCGTCTCCGAGGCGAGTGGCAAGGATTCCGCGCCGCCGTCGCCGGCCTCTCCCCCAACGCGCGCCGCGCCGCGGTCGTGCTCCTCGCCGCGACGGTCCTCGTCCTGTTCCACCTCCAGGTGGGCGGGCGGCGGTTCTACACGGGCACGCTCGACAACGTCCTGGGCTTCGAGGACCCGGCGTTCGGCTCGTGGGCGTGGTGGTTCGGGATGCAGGGCGTGCTGGGCTTCGTCGTCCCCGCACTCATCCTGGTGGTCGGCTTCCGGTGGACGCCTCGCCAGGCAGGTCTCGGCCTTGGCGACTGGAAGCTGGCGACCGGGATCGCGCTGGCCTACCTCCCCCTGGTGATCGTCGGCACGTGGGTGCTGTCCGACGGCGCGGCCTTCCAGATGCAGTATCCGCACTTCTACGGCGCCAAGGAGAGCTGGACCATCTTCCTGGCCTACGAGGCGCTGTTCCTGTTCTACTGGATCGGGTGGGAGTACCTGTGGCGCGGCTTCGTGCTGTTCGGGACGGCGCCCGCGCTGGGCGCGCCGCTGGCCATCGTGGTGCAGACGGTGCCGTTCGCCATCCTGCACGCGCAGAAGCCCGCCGCCGAGGCCTACCTGTCGGTGCTCGGAGGGCTCGCGCTCGGCGCGCTCGTGTGGCGCTGCCGGAGCTTCTGGATCGCGGTCCCGATCCACGCCGCGCAGATGCTGGCGCTGGACCTGTTCGCTACCCTCCGCGCGCGGACAGGCGCCACGGGCATCGGCCTCGACGCGCTGATGGAGGCCCTCCGCGGACTCGGGTGATCGCTTTCGGGAGGCAACCGGGCGTGTGAGGGTGAACCCCCACTCCTCGCGATGCCGACGCTCTCTCACCTGTCTCTCCTCACCCTTCTCCTCGCAGCCGCGCCGACGCTCCGCGCCCAGCCCAGCCCGGACGCCCGGCCGGTGCGTCCGGTCACCGCAACCGTGCTCTCCGTCGTCGTCCCGGGCGGTGGCCAGATCTACGCCGGCGAAACGGTCAAGGGCGGGCTGATCCTCGTCGGCGTCGGCGCCGCGCTGACGGCGGGGACGACTGCGAGCTACGCCGCCAGCCAGCACGATGACCGGTATGGCTGCCCGGCTCCGTGCTGGGAGTTCGAGCCGACGCCGCTGCTCATCGGCGTCGGCGTGGCAGGCGCACTCTGGCTCTACGGCATCGTCGACGCACCGGGTGCCGCGACCCGTGCCAACCGACGCCGAGGGCTCGTCGCCCTGGAGGTCGCCCCGGTCCGCCTCGCGACCGAGGCGGGCGGGGTGACGGGGCTCGCGCTGCAGGCCACGTTCTAGCGACGCTCGCCTACAGCCCGAGGCGGACCGTCGCCATGTGCATCAGTGCCGAGCCGAACGGCTCCACGACGGCCGTGTAATCGACCCGCAGGTCGAGCTCGCCGACGCGTTGCTCGACGCCGAACCCGGCCGACGGCCGCAGTTCGCCGGCCTCGCCCGCGCCCACCCGGTCGATGCCGAGCCGAGCCGCGAACCCGTCGGTGATCCAGACTTCCGCCCCGGCCCGGCCGAGCACGTCGGCCAACGTCACGTCGAGCGTGGTGGAGGTCTCCGAGGCGGACGTGCCGATGACCTCGACACCGTCGGGGCGGCGCGTCTCCAGGGGCTGCACGACCAGTTCGGCCTCGGCGGCGACGGTGACGCGCGGACGCCCCTCGCCGCGGTCGCCGACCGTGTAGGCCGCGCCGCCGCGGATGCGCGTCGGGAAGTAGTCGGTCGCGGAGGCGGTCACGGAGCCGGTCGAGCTCCACTCGTAGCGCGCGAACAGGTCGTCCACGGACAGCCCGATGGCGAGGCGGTCGCTGGCCTGGACGGTCGTCCCGATCGCGATGCCGATGGCCGTCGGCGCCCGCGTGCCCTCGAACAGCTCGTTGCGGTAGAGCCGCAGGCCGACGCCCGCCGAGACGCGCTCGGAGAACTGGGTGCCGAAGGCGGCGAAGAAGGCGTACTCGTCGGCGCGCAACGTGCCGTCCTCGTTCTGTCCGTCGGTCGGGTAGCCGCTCGCGTCGCGCCCGTCGATGTTGTCGACGCCGCCATGCACGACGCCGCCCGCGAAGCCGGAGCGGGGCCGGAGCGGGGCCGACACCTGGACGGCGTTCCATGACCGGTCGTAGGCCAGCCGCCCCGCCGTCAGCTCGACCCCCTGCGCGGGGGCGAACGGCGCCAGGGCCGGGTTCAGGTAGGGGCTCGCGTAGCCCGAGCGGTCCGCCACCTGCGACGGCATCGCGAGCGACCGCGCGCCCATGCCCATCCGCGCGAACGCCCCAGCGCCCTGGGCCGAGACGGTCCCCGCCGCCGCGACGATCAGCGCAGCCAGCAGGGCGAGTCGGCCGCTCATGCCCCGCGCTCCGTATGTCCGTACCGTCGAGCCGCTCATTGGATCACCAGGATGCGTCCCGAGAACCGCTGGCCCCCGGCGTCGACGGTGTAGATGTAGGCCCCGTTGGCGAGGCGCAGGCCGTCGTCGGACTGGCCGTCCCAGGCGACCTCGTTGGGCCCGGCGGGCCGCCCCGGCGCCTCCAGCGTGCGGACGAGGTTCATGGCCACATCGAAGATGCGGATCGTCACGTCGGCCGCCGAAGCCAGGTCGAGGCGGACCCGCAGGTCGCCGTTGCGCGGGTTGAAGGGGTTCGGGTAGGCGTACACGTCGACCGCCCGGCCCTCCTCCGCGTCGGTCTGCGGGCGCACGTCGGCGCGGAACAGGCTCCACGTCTGGGCGCCGTCGGTGCTCTTCAACAGCCCGTCCGGCGTGCCCACCCAGACGGTGCCGGGCGTCGTGGCGACCGCGCGGGTCGTCGGGCCGGAGAGGGCCAGCGGGCGCCCGTCGGCCTGTCGGAACGTGCGGACGATGCGCCAGTTCGCGCCGTCGTCGTCGGAGATGTAGAGGCCGTCGCCGCTGGTGACGTAGATGCGCGTCTCGTCGAAAGCGATGTCCTCGGCGACGACCCCGAGGAGGACCGTTTCGAAGCGGGCGAAGCCGCCCTCGTCGTCTCCCCGCCACACGGCGACGCCGTTCTCCTCCTCCTCGGTCGAGAAGGGGTTGCCGGAGTTGCGGCAGAGGGCCCAGACCTCGTCGCGGGCGTCCGCCAGGGGGCGCGTCTCCAGGGCGAACACCTGGTTTCCGGGCAGCGCGCCGCCGAGCAGCGCGTCGGTGTAGCGGATCCACGCGAGGTCGTCCGCCTCGGGCAGGCGGACCGACCGGTTGAGGCCGCCGTTGGTGCCCACCCACACCGTCCCGGCCTCGTCCACGACCACCGAGAACGCGATGTAGTTCTCGGAGAACTGGGCGAAGAAGGGCCGCTCGGGGTCGCCGTCGACGAAGCCGAGCGGCTGGCGGACGTCCGGGTTGTAGAGGAAGTCGTACGGCTCGCGGGGGTCGAGCACGAAGAGCGAGTCCGGCGGGAGGACGACGCGCTGCCACGTGGCCCCGGCGTCGGTGCTGCGGCGCAGGCCCGCCAGCAGCGCCGCCGCGTAGATCGTGTCGGCGTCCGCCGTCAGCGCGAGGTCGAGGGGCGCCGAGCCCTGCGCGAGGACGGTCGGGATGGCGGGGAGCGTCGAGACGCCGTAGGTGACCGTCGTGTCGCGGCTCTGGTCGAGCGACGGGAAGCGGTACGTGTAGCTCTGCCCGCCGTCGGTCGAGACGGCGAAGCCCGCCGCGGTGACGGGCGGCTGGTCGGCGTCGGCCGTGACGTCGTTGTAGGCGAGCCCGACGGCCACCGTCCCGCCGCGGGCCTCGACGGCGAACACGCGGGCGTCGATGGCCGTGGCCGGGTCGAAGGCGGCGGCGGTGCCGGGAATCGAGACCGCGCCGTCCGGGCCGACCTGGACCAGGATGGGTCCGGCGCGGAGCGTGCCCGTCGCGTCGGCGTCCAGCACGGCGACGCCGTTGCGGGCGCCCTGTGGCAGGAGCGTCGCGACGCCCGCGCCGGTCTCGACGGTCTGGGCCTGGACGGCGACGCTCAGCGCGAGGCCGAGGAGGAGAAGGCGCCTCATTGGACCGTGAAGGTGTAGGGCGCCGGGGCGCTCTCGGCGCCCGCGCGGTCGATGGCGACGATCTCCAGCGCGTACGTGCCCGGCTCGAACGACGCGTCCACGACGATGCCCGCCGAGTAGCGACCGTCGTCGGCCGCCTGGTCCTGGTTCTCGCCGTCGTCGAAGAGGCGGCCGATGACGCCGCCGCCGTCGGGCACCTGGGCGACGACGACGAGCACGTTGGCCCGTCCGTCGGGGTCGGTGACCGTGGCGACGAGCGGGACGGTGACCGTGCGCGTCCCGGTCGGACGCGTCACGGCGGACGGCGTGTTGGCCGTCACCACGGGCGGCCCGAGGTTGGCGGCGTCGAAGCGGAAGACGGCCGCGGCCTGGTCGCCCGCGCGGCCGTCGGCCCCCTCGGTGGTCACGCGGACGCTGTACTCGCCGGTCGCGCCTCGCGGGATCGTGACCGGGGCCTCGACGCGGAACGCGCCCCCGGCCACCTCGGCGCTCGCCTCGGTGACCAGCGAGTCGGTCTCGGCGTAGCGGACCAGCACGCGGACTTCCACGGCGCCCTCGGCGTCCAGCGTGCCGCTGACGGCCAGCGGGACCGTCGCCGTGGGCGCGTCCCCGTCGAGCGAGAACGCGGCGGGCGTGATGGCGACCTCCGCGAGAATCGGGCGGGAGACCTCGTCGGCGAACCCGGGCGCGGCGTCACACCCGGCGAGGGTGAGCGCGACCAGGGCCACGACGGACCGAAGGGCTACGGGCATCGAAGGGAAGAAAGACGGCGTAGCGGTCCGGCGGGTCGCGAGCGGGCTGGTGGGCGGGCGGAGGGCAAAGCTACCGACAGTCGGCAGGCTCACCGCGTAGGACGGCGCCGGGCCCTCGGATTTCCCCCACCCGGGACTGGACGCCAGCGCGCCCTGCCTCGGCGCCGAGGCGGGAGAGGCCGGCCGGGCCGCTTCCACGACGCGCCTCACCCCGTGATGAACTGGAGCGGCTGGATCGAGAAGCAGAGCAGGAAGATCACGATGCACAAGATCCCCAGGGCCTTGCGCGTGGGCGTCAGGGGCTCCTCGATCAGCACCGGCGGGTGGTCCACCCGGATCACGAGCAGGATCATCCCCACCCAGAACAACCACCCCGCCCACCCGACCGACAGCGCGAGGCCGGGCAGGAGGACCACCAGGAAGGCCGTCGCCGCGGTCAGGAACGCCACCGTCGACCCGACGAGCAGCCACTCGTCGCCGAACAGCCGCGCCACGGCCGCCGCGTAGATCAGCGCGAGAGCCGGCCAGAGCGCCTCCGGGGGAAGCGACATGCCCACCGGATCGCCCAGGTCCAGTACGAACCCGATGCCGCCGGAGAGCAGCAGGAGCAGCGTCGTCACCCGCGCCACAACGCGGTGGACGGCCGGGCCGAATAGCGCATACACCACGTGCCCTCCGTCCAACTGGCCGACCGGCAGCAGGTTGAGGGCGGTAAAGAAGAGACCGAACCAGCCCGCCACCAGCACCGGGTAGTGGATGATCTCGTCGGGCGAGACGCGCGCCCAGCCGAGACTGCCGATCAGGTGGAACAGCGGCGTGTCGCCCAGGACCAGGGCCGTCGTCCCCGGCGCGACGTGCGAGCGGTCGAAGGCCGGGAAGTGGCCGAACGAGTTGAGGTAGGTGATCAGGTCCTCGTGCCCGCCGACGCCGCGGAGGTACTCGGGGCCGGGGAGCGTGAGCACGGCCGCGATCAGCACCCCCACGGCCACCACGAAGCCCGCCAGCGGCCCCGCCGCGCCGATGTCGAACAACTGCTGGGTGCGCCGAAGGGGCTCCTTGATGCGGATCACCGCGCCGAACGTACCCAGGGTGCCGGGGATCGGGATCGGGAGGTAGTACGGCAGCGACACGCGCGTCCGCCGCCAGCGCGCGGCCAAGTAGTGGCCGAACTCGTGGACCGTCAGAAAGCCCAGGAATGGGACCGCATACAGGAAGCCGTCGGTGAGGAAGGCCCGGCTGCCGAGCAGCGACAGCATCGCGACCGTATCCGAGGTGCCCTCGGCAACCTCCGGCCAGAGCGCCATCCGCGCGACCAGGATCCCGCCACACCACACCATCGAGGCGAACGTGGCGACGAACAGCAGCACGTGGAGCCAGACGCGGTCGCCGTCCGGGGTCGGCGGCTCGTAGTCCGTGAGGACGCTGGGCGAATCGGGGGGGCGGGTCTCCACGGGTCGGGGTCGGGGGCCGCGGCGTACGCGGGGCCTCCGGGGGGGTTCGCGCGGGGCGATCGGCGGAAGGCCGCGCCCGGGCGAGCGCCCCGCTTCTGCCGAGACCGCGCTACGCCGCCCGCGCCGCCCGCGCCCAGTTGACCGACTGGCGGCCCCGCAGCACGCGCACGAGACCGGGGAAGACGGCGGCGTGCATGAACACGACGTAGAGCGGCAGCCGGAAGCCGGGCACGGCCACATCGGCGTCGCGCAGGACCCACCCGGACGCGGCGACCGCGTAGAAGGCGAGTTGCAGCCCTAGCAGGACGCCGTAGAGCGGCGAGCCGACCGCGAGCACGACGTTGAGCACCAAGGCCAGCGGCAGCAGGACGGGCGCGAGCGTCCACCGCAGGACGCGGTGCGAGATGTACTGCCACGTCAGCAGGCCGTGGCGGACCGGGTTGAGCAACCCGCGCAGACGGACCATCGACTGCCAGCCGCCCGCGCAGATGCGCACCTTGCGCGTCCACTCGTCCTCCAGCGTCGCCGACGGTCCCTCGATGGCCGCGGCCTCGGGCGCGTAGGCGACGCGGTACCCCGCCTGGGCGACGCGGAGCGACAGCACGAAGTCGTCCAGCAGCGTGTCCGGTTCGAGCGGCTCGACCAGTTCGGTGCGCAGCGCGAACAGCTCGCCGGCGGCGCCGACGACCGAGCCCAGCCGGTGGTCGAGCCGCTTCAGCGCCGACTCGTAGCGCCAGTACAGCCCCTCCCCCGCCGTCCCCGAGGCCGACGTGTCGACGCGCTTCTCGCCGGCCACCGCACCCACTTCGGCCTCCGCGAACGGGGCGACGAGATGCTGCAGGGCGTCGGGCGCGAGCCGGGCGTTGGCGTCGGTGAAGGCGACGAGCGGGGTCGTGACGTGCGCCATCGCCCGGTTCATGGCGGCCACCTTGCCGTTCCGCGCGGGCTCGAACAGCACCTCGGCACCGGCCTGGCGGGCGATTTCGGCCGTGTCATCGGTCGACCCGTCGGCGACAACGAGGAGGCGGAGCTTGTCGGCCGGGTAGTCCAGCGCGAGCGTCGTCCGCACCTTCTCCTCGATCCACGCCGCCTCGTTGTAGGCGGCCACGACGACCGTAATGGCGGGCAGGTCGGCCTCGGCGAACGGCGCGGGTGCCGGGCGGTCGCCTCGGAGCCGGACGAGCAGCGCCGCCAGCAGCCCGTAGCCGACGTAGGTGTAGAACAGGACGGCCGCGGCGGCCCAGAACAGGATCTCGGTCATCGGAGGGAGCGGATGGGGCGCGCGGGGACGCCCGCGACCAGGGTGTAGGGCGGCACGTCCTTCGTCACCACGGCGCCGGCCGCCACGACCGCGCCGCGGCCGACCGTCACGCCCTTCAGCACGACGGCGCGCGTAGCGAGCCATACGTCGTCCTCGATCACGATGGGCGCAGCCTTGCCCGGCGCGTCCAGGTCGCCGACGGCGTGGAAGTCGGCGTCCATCAGGATCACGCCGGTCGCGACCTGGCACCGCGCGCCGACCGTCACCGACCGCCGCGCCGAGAGCACCGACCCGTTGTTGATGTAGGTGTCGTCGCCGACCGTCAGCCGGGCGCCGGGACCGGCCGAGAGTTGCACGCGCGACAGGAACGAGTGGACCGTCACGCGGTCGCCCAGCGCGATCTCACCGGTCGCCGTCACGTGCGGGTTGCCCCACACGGTCACCCTGCGACCCAACCGGCAGCGCCGCAGGCGGACCTGGGCGTTCAGCCACCGGAGTCCGCCCCGTACCAGGCGGCCCAGGTCCCTCCGCCTCGGGGCCGAGGTGGGCAGGGTCAGGGTGCGATCGAGGGTGACATCCATGGCGGTGCGAGCGGTGGAGGCCGGGCGCCGGGGCCCCGCCTCCGGGTCAGCGGAGACTAGGCGGCGACGATCGGTCGCGGACGGGGCGTCGGCACGGGCGCGCGGTCGGGCGCGGGCGCGCCGGCCGTCAGCGCGTCGGCCTCGGGCGTACGGATGGCGTCCTGCCAGAAGGAGTAGAGCCCCCGGCTGATCTCGATGCCCTCGAACAGGCTCCGCTGGAACGGACCCGCCGAGCGCGCCCAGCGGACCATCTTGTCCAGGCCCTCCTCCAGCGTCACGCCCTGGCGCAGGTCGCCGAAGTAGCGGTTCAGCACGGCGTGGTCGGTCCAGGCGTGCTTGACCTCCTTGCGCGCCTCCAGGTGGATGATGTCGGGTGTCTTGCCCATGGCCCGCGACACCGCCTCGGCCATCTCCAGGATCGTGTAGGGCTGGTCCGCGCCGACGTTGACCGTCTGGCCGTAGACCTCCGGCCGCTCGACGCTGTGCGCGATGATCGGCGCGACGTCGGTGATGTAGCTGAACGCGCGCGTCTGGAGGCCGTCGCCGTAGACGGTCATCGGCTCGCCCTCCAGCATCTTGTTGAGGAAGATGCCGATCACGTTCCGGTAGCGGTCGCCCAGGTTCTGGCGCTCGCCGTAGACGTTGTGCGGGCGGAAGATGACGAAGTCCATCCCGAACATCTCCTTGGCCTGCCTCACGTCCATCTCGGCCGCGAACTTGGCGACCCCATACGGGTCCTCGGGCATCGGCGTCATGTCCTCGCGCATGGGCACCTGGTTGGACCCGTAGACGGCCATCGACGACGTGAACACGAAGCATTTCACCGTGCCGACGTTGACGGCCGCGTTGACCAGCGTGGCCGTGCCGAGCAGGTTGTTGGTGTAGTTGAACCGGCGGATGAATGGGCTCAGGCCCTCGGCGGCGTAGGCCGCGAGGTGATACACGTAGTCGAACCGGTACTGCTCGAACAGGCGCGACACGAGCACCGGATCGGCGATGGAGCCCTGATGGAAGTCGACGCCCACCGGCACGTTGTGGGCGTAGCCGCCCGAGAGGTCGTCGAGGCCGACGACGGTGTGGCCCATCGCGAGCAGTTCGTCGGCGACGTGGGACCCGATGAAGCCGGCGACGCCGGTGACGAGGGAAACGGGAGCGGTCATGGAAGCGGTGGGCTGAAGAAGGGGCATGGCGCCTTGTGCGGATGCTCCAGAATCCGCCCCCAGGCCTCGTTTCTGGCTCGCTCTTCGACGAAGCGCCGCCCTCGTTCGACGAACCCGCAACTGGTCCCGACGAGTCCGGGTTTGCGCCGTGTGCCGCAGGCCGACCGGGCGCGACCTTGACGACTCCTTGACAATCACGGAAGCGCTTCCTATCATCTCTCCGAACGTTTGCAACGTTTCAAACGATTAGCAGACGTCCTCCCCGTTCCTTCCATGCCCACCCCCCTCACCCCCGCCCAGCACGACCTCGTCACCGAGTTCGGGTCGATCTACGAGCAGTACGGGTTCCAGCGCCTCAAGGGCCTCATCGTGGGGCTGCTGTTGGTCCAGCCGGAGCCCCTCTCGCTCGACGACATGGCCGAGATGCTCGCCCGCAGCAAAGGCCCCATCTCGACGGCCGTCCGGGACCTCTCCTCGACGGGCCTCCTCCGCAAGGTGGACGGACCCAACCGCCGACGCGACTACTACGCCGCCCACCCGGATCTCTTCCTGAACAACTTCAAGCACAACATGGCGATCGTCCGGAAAAACCGCCGGACCGCCGAGCAGTTCTTGGAGGAGATGGGTGGAGACGAGCAGCACGCCGAGGCCGTCCGCAACCTGGAGCAGATGCGGGCCTTCTACACGCTCATGGAGTCCTTCTACGAGGACTTCGCCGAGCGCTGGGAGGCCGAGCCCGCACGCCTCGACGGCCGCGCCTAGCCCTGCCGGAGATCAGTCCGCTGGCGATGTGAGGGGACGCTCAGTCCCCGCCCTCATGTACCGTTTGTTCGCGAGCCTCCTCCTCGCCATCGGCCTCGCCTCTGGCGTGCTTGCCCAGGACGCCCGCTTCGAAGGCCGCGTCACCACCGACGGCGGCGCCCCCCTCGTCGGCGCCACCGTCCTCATCGACGGCAGCGTCTACGGCGACGCGACCGACGCCGACGGCCGCTACGCCTTCTCTGCCCCGGCTGGGACGTACACCCTGGGGGCGTCGTTCATCGGGTACCAGGCCGAGCGACGCGAGGTCACCGCCGCACGGGGCCAGACCGTCGTCGAGGACTTCGTCCTCGCAGAGGCCGCGGCCCAGGCGGGCGAGGTCATCGTGACGGGCGCGAGCCGGACCGCGGAGCGGCTGACCGACAGCCCCGCGACGGTCTCGGTCCTCTCCGGCGCCGACCTCCAGGCCTTCCCTGGCGTCTCGTACGAGCAGGCGCTCGCGACCGTCAAGGGCGTCGACTTCGTCCGCTCCGGCGTGACGGGCATCGGGATCAACGCGCGCGGCTTCAACAGCGCGTTCAACACCAAGATGCTGCTCCTCACCGACGGGCGCCGCCAGATGCTGCCCGGCGCGGGCCTGCCCTTCGCGGCCATGAACCCGGTCATCAAGGAGGACATTGAGCGCGTCGAGGTCATCCTCGGGCCCAGTTCGGCGCTCTACGGCGCCAACGCGCACAACGGCATCGTCAACGTGGTCACGCGCGACCCACGCAACAGCCAGGGCCTGACGGTGGTGGCGTCGGGCGGGGCCGGCGGCGCCGAGAGCTCGGTGTACTCCGCGAGGGGCCGCTACGCGCAGGCGTTCCTGGACAACCGCTTCGCGTTCAAGGCGACCGGCGAGTTCACCCGGGGCGAGGACTACGCGTTCGTCGACACGGTCTACACCAGCGTGCCCAGCCCGACGGCCGAGGAGCCCGACTTCGGCGTGGAGCACCTCCGCGGCACCGCCGAGCTGTTCGCCAGCCCGATGGCCGACACCGACGTGGTGCTCTCCTACGCGGGCAGCCAGAACAGCTACCTCGGGCCCACCAACCTGGGCCGCAACCAGGTCGAGGACTGGACGCTCCACCAACTCCAGCTGCGCGCCGTCCACCCGCGCGTGTTCGCCCAGGTCTACCAGACGTGGAGCAACTCGGGCGAGACGTACGCGCTCCAGAACTACGCCGCCTTCTCGCGCGCCGGGCTCTCGCCCGACGCTGCGTTCGCGGCGGCCCGCTTCATCGACAAGAGCCGCCGGACGAACGCCGAGATCCAGGGCAACGTGGAGGTCCAGGGCTTCCGCTTCATCGCGGGTGCCAACTACGAGCTGGAGACGGCCGTCTCGGAGGGTACCTACCTCTCCGACACCACGGGCGTCGGCGGCCTTGAGTTCGAGCAGTACGGCCTGAGCGCCCAGGCCGAGCGCGGCTTCGGGCCGGTCCGCGTCGTCGCCGCGGGGCGCTACGACTGGCAGACCAACTACGGCAGCCAGTTCTCGCCCAAGCTCGGCCTCGTGCTGACGCCCAACGCCGCCAGCAGCGTCCGCCTGACTTACGGGCAGGCCTACGTCGCGCCGACGGTGCTCCAGCAGGAGATCTACATCCCGTCCGGCGCGGTCGGCACCATCCCGATCGTGATCCGCGGCAACGGGCGTGGGTTCGACACCATCAACGCCGACGGGTCGCCGGGTGCCGGCGTCGCAGCACTGTCTCCGGAGGTCGTCCGCACCGTCGAGGCGGGCTACCGCGGGCTGTTCGGCCAGCGCCTGTTCGTTGACGTCAACGCGTACCGCTCCACCTCGGAGAACTTCATCTCGCCCCTGACGACGGTGCCGGACCTGGTGACGGCCATCGGCGACCAGCCGCTGAGCGGGCCCGAGATCGTCCTCACCTACCAGAACTTCGGCGAGGTCACCAACTACGGCGCCGACCTCTCGGTGTCCTACGTCGTCTCCGACCAGATCACGGCGACGGCGGTCTACTCCACGTTCTCGGCCGACATCGACGAGGACAGCTTCGACCTCAACGGCGACGGCACGGTCTCGCCGAACGAGATCTCGCTCAACACGCCGGGCCACAAGGGCGCGCTCACGCTCACCGCCCGCGACCTCGGGATGGCCGGCCTCACGGGCGCGCTCACGGTCCGCGGCGTCTCCGAGTACTCGTTCGTCTCGGGCCGGCACTTCGCCAGCACCGAGCAGGAGGGCCAGCGCGTGATCCTGACCACGCCGGGCGGCAACGTGCCGTTCAACTACAACTACGGCCCGCTGGGCGGCTTCGTCACGACGGACCTGAGCCTCGGCTACCAGTTCTCGGACGCGCTCTCGCTGGGCGCGTCGGTGACCAACCTGTTCGGCGTCGAGCAGCGCGAGTTCGTCGCCGCGGCCCCCACGCCGCGCTTCTTCACCCTGACGCTCCGCACCGACGTGCCCGCGTTCGGACGCTAGTCCTCGGCGCTCTTCTTCCTCCCCGCGCCCGCCGGAGCCTCTGGCGGGCGCGGTCTACGACTCCATCATGCTAGACAACAAAGTGGCCGTCATCACGGGCGGCGCGCAGGGCATCGGCCGCGCCACGTGCGAGCGGTTCGTCCGCGACGGCGCCTCCGTCGTCATCGCCGACGTGGCCGACGAGGCAGGCGCCAAACTGGCCGAGGCCCTCGGCGACAAGGCCGTGTTCGTCCACACCGACGTGACCGACGCCGACAGCGCCTCTGGCGCGATGCAGGCCGCCATAGACCACTTCGGCGGCCTCGATATCGTGGTCAACAACGCGGGCATCACGCGCGACGCGACGCTCAAGAAGATGACCGGCGACCAGTTCGACGCCGTCATCAACGTGAACCTGAAGGGCGTGTACCTGTGCACGCAGGCGGCCGTGCCGCACCTCGAAGCGCGCGGCGGGGGCGCGATCCTGAACGCCGCCAGCGTGGTCGCGCACAACGGCAACTTCGGCCAGACCAACTACGTGGCTACCAAGGCGGGCGTGATCGGGATGACGAAGACGTGGGCGCGCGAGCTGGGCCGCAAGGGCATCCGCGTCAACGCGGTCGCCCCGGGCTTCATCGCGACCGAGATGGTGCTGACGGTCCCGGAGAAGGTGCTCGACGGCCTGCGCGGCAAGACGCCGCTGGGCACGCTTGGCCAGCCCGACGACATCGCGGCGGCCTACGCCTTCCTCGCCTCCGACGACGCCGCCTTCATCACGGGCACCTGCCTCAACGTCGACGGCGGCCTCGTCCTCTAGTCTCGCCTCGGGCGTCGTCCGGCGCCCGAAGCTCTCCCCTGTGCCCATGCGCCGCGCCCAGATTCTCGGCACCGGCCTGTACGCCCCCGAGCGCGTCGTCCCGAACGCCTACTTCGACGAGATGTACGGCGAGGACGTGTCCTCCTTCTTGGTCGAGCGCCGCAACATCCGCGAGCGCCGCTACGCCGCCGATGACCAGGCGACGAGCGACTTGGTCGTGGAAGCGGCCCGCTCAGCCCTGGCCGCCTCTGGCGTCGAGGCGAGCGACCTCGACCTCGTCATCGTCGCGACCGACACGCCCGACTACCTCTCGCCGTCGACCGCGGCGATCGTGCAGCACAAGCTGGGTGCGATCGGCGCGGGCTCGTTCGACGTCAACACGGCATGCGCGGGCTTCGTGACGGCGCTCGACATCGCCAACAAGTACATCGCGAGCGACGACCCCGAGCGGCCGCAGTACCGCCGCGTGCTCGTCGCCGGGGCCTACCTCATGAGCCGGTTCATCGACTACCGGCACAAGAACACCGCGACGCTCTTCGCCGACGGCGCCGGGGCGGTCGTGCTCGGTCCGGCCTCTGGCGCCAGAGGCCGGGATGCGAGAGGCGTGCTGGCGAGCGACCTGGAGACGCGCGGCGAGTTCGCCGAGCACATGGGGATCTACGTCGGCGGGGCCGCGGCGCCGGCCTCGCTGGAGCGCGTCGAGGCGCAGGAGCACCTGCTCCAGTTCCGGGAGAAGTTCCCCCGCGAGTTCAACCGCGAGGCGTGGAGCGCCGTCGCCCGCCGACTGGCGGACCGCATCGGCGTGGCCGTCTCGGACGTGGACCACTGGGTGTTCACCCAGATCAACGTCGAGAGCATCGGCGAGGCGATGGACGCGCTGGGGCAGCCGATGGAGAAGGCCGTGCTCGTCATGGACCGCTACGGCTACACCGGCAGCGCCTGCGTCCCGATGGCCCTCGCCGACGCCGACGCCCAGGGTCGCTTCCGGCCCGGCGACCTGGTCGTCCTGATCGCCTCGGGCGGCGGCGCGGCCATCGCCGGCCTGGCGCTCCGCTGGGGCACCGACTAGCCTCTGGCGCCAGAGGCCTCCTCTCGGCGCCTCGTTCCCATTCGTCTTCCCACCGCCGCCAGAGGCCTGCATCTATGACCGACGTCGCCATCTCCTGGGCCTTCTTCCTGGGCTACCTCGCCCTCGTCGGCACGGCGGCGTTCGTCGGCATCCGGCGCGTGAAGAGCTTCACGTCGTTCTCGGTCGGCGACCGCAAGACGAGCCCGGTCTGGGTGGGGCTCGCGCTCGCGGCCAACCTGACCAGCGCGGCCACGTTCGTCATCAACCCGGGGCTGATCTACCTCTACGGCTTGTCCGGGATGCTGGGCTACGCCGTCGCCACGCCCCTGGGCATCCTGCTCGGGCTGACGGTCCTGACGAAGGCGTTCCGCCGCGTGGGCGACCGCACGGCCGCGCTGACGGTCCCGCAGTGGATCGCGGACCGCTACGGGAGCCGCTCGCTGCGGTTCTTCTTCGCGGGCCTCTCGCTCCTCCAGATCACGTTTCTCGTCCTGATCGTGGTCGGGCTGACGCTCGTGCTCTCGAACGTCCTGGCGCTGCCCACACTCGGCGCGATGGCGATCGTGATCGTGATCCCGCTGATCTACGTGATGCTGGGCGGCGCGAGCGCGCACACGCTGACCAACTCGGTCCAGGCGCTCATCATGATCGCCGTGGCGCTGATGCTGGTCGGCTCCGGCCTGGACCTGCTGCTCGGCGAGCCCGGACTGCTGGCGCGGCTGGCCGAGATCTCGCCCGTCCTGGCCGAGCCCGTCAACCCCGAGAGCCTTCTGTTCCGGAGCCCGTTCGAGGTGTTCGTGGCCAACTTCGTGATCGGCGTGGCCGTCATCACGCAGCCGCACGTGATGTCGAAGGCGCTCTACCTGCGCGACGAGCGCGACGTGAACGTCTACCTCGGCGTCGGCTTCGTGGCGCTGACGCTCTTCTTCTCCGTCCTCGCCATCGGCCTCTACGCCCGCGTCACGCTCACCGGCGACCTGCTCCCGCCCGACCAAGTGGTGCCGACCTACCTCGTCGAGCAATTCGGTCCCGTCGCCCGGTCGGTCGTCACGGTCGGCCTGGTCGCCGCCGGGTTCTCGACGCTGGAAGGGCTGCTCGTGGCGCTCTCCACCATCTTCGCCAACGACGTGTACTCGCCGCTGGCGCGGAGCCGCGGCGTGGCGCAGGAAACCATCGAGCGCAAGTCCATCGGGCTGAGCAAGCTCTTCCTGCTGGCGCTCGCGCCGGTCGTCGCGCTCCTCTCGTGGGGCCAGATCCAGAGCCCCGACCTGTCGGTCGCCATCCTGGCGCAGAACGGCGTCTACGGGCTGTTCGCGGCTACGTTCGTGCCCATCCTGTTCGGCGTCTTCGTGCCGCGCGTGACCACCTGGGGCGTCTCGGCCGCGGCCGTCGCCGCGCTCGTCGTCCACTTCGGGATGTACTACGGCGAGATCGGGCCGTACTGGAACAACCCGGCCGTGCCCGCCACCTTCGCGCTGCTGGCCGCGGGCGCCGTCGCCTCGCTCTCGCTGCTCGTCGCCCGCCGCCCGGCCGAGCCCGCCGCCGCATGACCGACGCCATCCGCACCGACTGGCTCGCCCGACAGGCGCTCTACCACGGCGCCCGCCCTGCCGTGGTGTGGGAGCCGACGGGCGAGTCGCTCTCCTTCGCTGACCTCGACCGCCTCGGGAGCGCCCTCGCCCGAGCCCTCCAGGAGCGCTTCGGCGTCGACCCGGGCGACCGCGTGGCGATCCTCGCCGAGAACAGCCTGGAGCACGTGCTGCTCTTCGTGGCCTGCCAGAAGTCGGGCGCGATCCTGGTCCCGCTGAACTACCGCCTGACCGGCCCTGAGTTGGCCTACCTGGTGGAGGACAGCGACCCGACGGTCGTGTTCGTCGCCGACGCCTGCACGCTGGCCTCGGACGTTCAGCAGGTCCCGCTGGCCGACGTGCGGCCTCTGGCGGAGGGCGACGCGACGTTCGCGCCCCAGGCCCCGGTCACGCACGACAACCCGCTGATGCTGCTCTACACGAGCGGCACGACGGGCCGCCCCAAGGGCGCGATCTACACGCACGGGATGCTGGTGTGGAACGCCGTCAACTCCATCCACCGCCTGAGCCTGACGCCCGGCGACGTGTCGTTCAACGCGGCGCCGTTCTACCACACGGGCGGCTGGAACGTGCTCCTGACGCCGTTCTTCCTCGCGGGCGGCACCACCATCCTGCTCGACCGCTTCGACGCAGACGCACTGCTGCGCTTGTGTGACGCCAGAGGCATCACCATCCTGTGGGGCGTGCCGACGATGCTGCAGATGATGGCCGAGAGCCCGGCCTTCGAGGACGCCAGCCTGGCGAGCGTCCGCTACGCGATCGTGGGGGGCGAGCCGATGCCCGCACCGCTCACGCGCACCTGGCAGGCCAAGGGTGTGCCCGTCCGCCAGGGCTTCGGCATGACCGAGGTGGGCGTCAACTGCTTCTCGCTCCCCGAGGCCGACGCCGTCCGCAAGATGGGCTCGATCGGCTTCCCCAACCTGTTCGTCGACATCCGCATCCTGGACGCCGACGGACAGGAGGTGGCGACGGGCGAGACGGGCGAGCTCGTCTTCCGCGGGCCGGTCGTCACGCCCGGCTACTGGCGCAACCCCGAGGCGACCGCGGCGGCCTTCACCCCCGACGGCTGGTTCCGCTCCGGCGACCTGGTCCGCCAGGACGACGAGGGCTACGTGTACGTCGTCGGCCGCCTCAAGGAGATGTACATCTCGGGCGGCGAGAATGTCTACCCCGCCGAGGTGGAGGCCGTCCTGCGCGAGCACCCCGCGGTCACCGAGGCCGCCGTGATCGGCGTGCCGGACGCCCGCTGGGGCGAGGCCGGCCTCGCCTTCGTCGTCGTGGGCGCGCCTCTGGCGCCAGAGGCCCTCCTCGCGTTCTGCCGCGAGCGACTCGCCGGGTACAAGGTGCCCCGCGCGGTCCGTTTCCTCGACGCGCTCCCCGTCGGCCACAGCGGGAAGATCCAGAAAACCGCCCTCACCGCTCTCGTCTCCGACTCCTGACATGCTCGCCTTCTGCCTCGCCGCGCTCATGGCCGTCCCGTCCCCGGCTCTGGCCGACTCCGTCGACCTCCCGTACTACCCCGCGCCGATCTCGATGGTCGACGTGGACGACCGCGCGGTCGCGGTCTACGACACCGGCGGCGAGGGCGAGCCGGTCGTGCTCCTCCACGGGCTGGGCACCAACCTCGCGTTCTGGCGCGGGACGATCCCGGTGCTGGAGGCCGAGGGCCGCCGCGTGATCGCACTCGACCTGCCCGGCTACGGCCTCTCGGACAAGGACGGCGTGGACGGCACGATGGGCGGCTTCGCCACAGCGGTCGCGGGCACGATGGACGCCCTCAGCGTGCCCGAGGCCGACGTAGTCGGCATCTCGATGGGCGGCCAGATCGCGATGACGCTCGCGCTGGACCACCCGGACCGCGTGCGGCATCTCGCGCTCCTCTCGCCTGCGGGCATCGAGACGTTCACGGAGCAGGAGAGCGCGGGCATGAAGATGCTGGTCACAGCGGCGGCCATCGCGAACACGCCCGAGCCGCAGGTGGCGGCCAACATCGCGGCCAACTTCGCCGCCTACGACGAGGCCCGCGATGGCTGGATTTTGGACCAGCGCCTCGCCGTCATGGCGCGGGCCGACTTCCAGGCCTACGCCGCCGCCAACGCCGCCAGCGTCGCCGGGATGCTCGACGGCCGCGTCTACGAGCGCCTGGGCGAGATCGCCATGCCGACGCTGGTCCTCTACGGTGCGGGCGACCGCCTCATCCCCAATCCCTACCTCCACCCGACGCTGACGACCGAGGCCGTCGCGCAGGCCGCCCGCGACGCGATGCCGCACGCCGAGGTCGAGATGATCGATGGCGCCGGGCACCTCGTCATGCTGGAGCAGCCCGAGGCCGTCCACGCCCGCCTGTGCGCGTTCCTGGGTGAGTAGAGGGGCCGGCACCCTGACGCGAGCCCGTCGCACCCTTCCACGTCTCCCGTCCGGAACGCCGAGCCCTACGCCGCCAGCACCGTGTCGTACTCCGCCAGCATGAGGCGGGCGGCGTGGTCCCACGAGAAGGTGGCGGCCTGACGGAGCCCGCGCTCCCGCAGCGTCCGGCGGACCGGCGGGCTCGTGAGCACCTGCTCCAGCGCGTCCGCGATGGTCTCGGGCCGGCGAGGATCCACCAACAGCGCGGCGTCCCCGGCCACCTCGGGCATGGAGGCGGCGTCGGACGTGATGACGGGCGCGCCGCTCGCCATCGCCTCCAGGATGGGCAGGCCGAAGCTCTCGCGGAGCGACGGGTAGAGGAACGCGTCGCACAGCGAGTAGACCGCCGCCAGGTCGGCGTGGGCCATGTAGCCGGGCAGCACAAACCGGTCGCGGAGGTGCCCGGCACCGAGCCCGCGCAACATCTCGTCCAGCCGCTCCGGCGCGAGATCGGCCACGACGAGCTTCACGGCCTGGGGCACGCGCTCGGCGTAGCGGACGTAGGCCTCGACGGCGGCCGGGATGTTCTTCTTGGGGTCGGTGTTGCCCAGCAGGAACGCGAACCGCTCGTACAGTCCGTAGCGCTCCCGCACCTCGGCCAGGCGGACCGGGTCGCTCACCGGCGCGAACCGCTCGCTGACCGCGTTCGACACCACGGCCAGGCGGTCGGCGGCATCGGGGAAGCGCTCGGCGATGCGCCCGGCCTCGTACGCCGAGACCGTCGTCACGCGCGCGGCCTGGCGGACGGCCGTCGGCACGACCCAGCGACGGTACTGGTTGCCGAGCCGCTGGTACGCCGTGCCGCCGCGCGTCAGCGGGCTCCCGCCTTCCAGGAAGATGACGTCGTGGAGCGTCAGCACGACCGGGACGGGCGAGCGGAGCGGGGCCGTGTTGGCGGTGCAGTGCAGCAGGTCCACGCCCGCTTGGGCGGCGGCGCGGGGCAGGGCCACCTGCTCCCACGACGGGTACGACCGCCCCTCCACCTCGACGACCTCCAGGTTCGCGCTCGGCTCCAGGCAGGGGTCCTCGCCGGGGCGGACGAACGCGACGAACGTGTGCTCGGGCGCGAGCGCCGGGAGCCGCCGGAGCAGCTCCAGCGCCACCACGTCCATTCCATGCTTGCGTGCGCGGAACAGCCGCTGCGCTTCGATGCCGATTCTCATGGCCGGGCGGCCGTCGCCGCGGTGTGGGGGGTGTGGAGGAACGTCCGGTTGGCGCCGCGGCTCTTGGCGAGCGCCCAGCCCATCAGCGCGAGCGCGCGGGGCAGGTGGAGGAGGTCGCCCAGGAGCCCGCGCCGCAGGTCGGCCGGGATGCCCAGGCCGATGGCGACCGCCAGCGCGCCGCACAGCCCGGCCCATGGCAGCACCGAGGCGCCGACGAGCCCTGCGACCCCGAACAGGACCGGAGACAGAGCAAGCAGAACCGCGCGGGGCGGCAGCAGCATCTGGAGGGCCTTGTCGGCGTAATCCACATTCCCGGTGCGGACGAGCGTGGCGAGCGCCGGGAGCGCGTGCGCGCGAGCATAGTGGAACTGCGCCGCCAGCCACCGCCTCCGTTGGCGGACGAACACGTCGGAGGTCGACACCTTCTCGTCGAGGATGACGGCGTCGGGCGCGTAGGCGATCTGGATGCCGCGCCGGGTCAGGTCGAGCTCCAGCTCTTTGTCGAACCCGCCGACCGCCTCGGCCGTCGCCATCAACTCCGAAAAAAGAGCGGCGTCGAAGGCCATGCCAGAGCCGATGAGCGCGGCGCTCAGCCCGAGCGCGGCGTGGCCCTGCCGGAAGACGTGGTTGTTGACTGCCTCCGAGAGCGCGTCGAGGCGGGCGAGCGGCGTGTCGAAGTTCTTCGCCACGCGCCGCCCCTGCACCACGGCCGCCTCGGTGCGCGCGTCGTCGAGACGGGCGAGGGCGTCGGGCGCCATCACGTTGTCGGCGTCGAGCACGACCACGGTCTCGTACTGGCCGGGCGCGAACGTCGCCAGCGCGGCCCGGAGCGCCTTCGCCTTGGTCGACCGCTCGAACGCGACCTCGACCACCTGCACGCCGAGGGCGCGGAGGTCGCCGAGCGTCTCGGGTTGGAGCCCGTCGGCGATCACGATCACGTCGAACCGGGCGGTCGGGTAGTCCTGGCGGAGCGCCTCGCGGGCCGACGCCACGATCACGGCGTCCTCGCGGTAGGCGGGCAGCAGGACGGCGGTCCTCAAGCGGGCGCCTGCCGGGGGCGTCGGCAGGCGACGCAGTCGGCCGGCGACGGCGAACACCAGCAGGTAGCCCACCGACAGCGCCAGAGGCACCCAGAGCACCAGCAGCAGCGCGCTCATCGGGTGACCTCCAGCAGCGTGTCGGCGGAGAGGAGCCGCGGCGCGGCGGCCGGGCGGTCGACGCGGGGCCAGGGTCGCCGGGGCAACCGTGCATCCGGGGTCAGCGAGGGGTGCGCGAGGTGCCACGCGAGGCCCTGGACGACCGCGCGCACATGCGCCCACCGGCCCGCCAGCGCGTGGCGGACGACGTGCACCGGCGCGACGACCGCGACGAGGGCGGCGATGCTGAGGGCCTTCCGCCAGCCGCGCGCGTTGCGGCGCAGGTAGAGCACCCGGTTGCGGGTCTGGAAGCGGGTCTTGAGCGGGCTCGCCTTGCCGACGGTCACCGACTCCTTGTGCCAGACCGTCGACTCGGCGACGTAGTGGGCCCGCCAGCCCGCCCGGCGGAGGCGCGTCCCGAAGTCCAGTTCCTCGTAGTAGATGAAGTAGTCCTCGCCCAGCAGGCCGACCTCCTCCAGCACGCGCCGCCGGATCAGCAGCGCCGCGCCGTGGCCGAGTTCCGTCGGGCCGGAGACGTCGTGCTGACCTCGGTCGACCTCGCCCGAGCCGATCCACCGGGCCTGTCCGCGCCAGGGGTCGACCGCCGTGCCGCCGGCGTACTGGATGCGCTCCGGCTCGTGGAAGTAGCGAATCTTGGGCGAGCAGGCCCCCAGTCCGGGGTCCGCCTCCATCGCCGCGACGAGCGGCTCCAGGAAGTCGGGCTCGACCTCGGTGTCGTTGTTGAGGAGCAGCACGTACCCGCCACGCGCCTGCCGCATCCCGAGGTTGTTGCCACCGGTGAACCCCAGGTTGGTGGGGCTCTTGATGAGACGCGGGTGCGGGTAGTAGGCGTCGAGCAACGCCAGGTCGCGCGGCTCGGAGCCGTTGTCGACGACGACGACCTCGACGCGGGGGTAGGTCACGCGCTCCAGCGAGGCCAGCAGGTCGCACGTGACCTCGGCCTGATTCCAGTTGAGCGTGACGATGGAGACGAGTGGCGGCATGGATCGGGGGGCGGAGTGCCTGGAGGATCTCGCCCGCCCACTCTCCGCCCGGTCCCGTTTCGACGAACGCCCCCTCCCCTTCGACGAACACCTCCGCCTCGGCACCGAGGCGGAGGTGGTGGAACGGCGGTCTGGGGGCCGCGTTGGGGCCACGAACGACTCGACCGCCGCGATGACCCACCCGATCTCTGTCTCCCTGACCCACCACGGGCGCACGCTCGCCGGCAGCCTCTACGACGCCGGAGCGGACGCGCCGTGGGCGCTGCTGGTCCACGGCTTCGGCGGCTCGCGGATCGGCCCCCGCCGCCTCTTCGCGCTCCTGGCCGACCGGCTCCGCCAGGCGGGCGTCACCGCCGTCGCCTTCGACCGGCTGGGGCACGGCGAGAGCGACGGCGACTTCTTCGACATCACCGTCTCCGAGGAGGTCGAGCAGGTTCTCGGCATGCGCCGGTGGGCCGAAGACCGTGCGGGCGGCCCGATCCACCTCGTCGCCCACTCGCTGGGAGGCGTCGAGACCGCCCTCTCCGCCGCCCGTCGGCCCGATGGCATCGCGTCGCTCGCGCTCTGGGCCCCCGCCGCCGTCTCCGCCGACGACGTGGCCGAGGGCACCGTGCACGGCCAGTCGACCAATGCTCTCGACACGCACGGTCGCATCGACATCGAGGGACTCGCCCTCGGCCCCGCCTTCGTCGACGACCTCCGAGGCACCGACCCGTACGACGGGATCGACGCCTACACCGGCCCCGCCCGCATCCACCAGGGGCTGGAGGACGACGTCGTGCCGGTGCGCTACAGCCGTCGCTACGCCGAGATCTGGGGCGACCCCGACGCCCTGCTCGTGACCTACCCCGACGCCGGCCACACGTGGTCCGCCCTCCCGGAGCGCGAGACGCTGATCGGCAACACCGTCGCCGACATCGTCGCCGCCGGTCGGTGACCGCCTCCGCCTCGGCACCGAGGCGGGGCTACTCGGGCGGCACGGCCGCCTGCGCGTCCAGTCGGGGCGCGAGGTAGAGCGCGGCCACGCTGACGGCCACCAGGATGCCCGTCGGCATCTGGCCCAGAACCTGGTTGCCGTAGCTCGCGACCGCGATCCCGCAGAGCCCGGCGAAGAGCGCCAGCAGCCGCTGCTTCAGCGCCGCGTCGCGCACGCGGAGCAGCCGCCGCAGCGCGCCGCCCAGCAGCGACGCCAGCCCGATCAGGTACAGCCACAGGCCGACCGGCCCCTGCTCAGCCCAGATCTTGACGTACCACGAGTCGAGCGCCAGCTCCGCCAGGAACGTGCCCGGGCTGAAGCGCTGGCCCCAGTACCCGCCCGACCCCACGCCGCCGCCGAATGGGCGGCTCGCGAGGTAGGTCTTGAGCTTCTTCTGGTTCTCCAACCGCACCTGCAGGCTTGCGTTGTCGGAGCCCTCCACGATGGCCGTCCGCATCCGCTGGACCTCGTAGATGCCACTGCCGACGCTCGTGAACCGCAGCGCGCCGTAGACCAGCAGCAGCGCCGCCATGCCGACCACCAGCAGCCGCCAGTTGCCGCTGAGGAGGAAGTAGACGAAGAAGCCGATCATCGGCACCGCCATCGCTCCGCGCGTGCCGGAGATCAGCAGGCCATAGAGGCCGAGCAGGCCCGCGATCCAGAGCAGCACCTTGCGTCCGCGTGAGGCGGGGCCGAGCGCCAGAATGATCGCGACCAGCCCAGCGTGCCCCATCGCCGCGCCGAACTGGCCGGAGTCGGAGTAGAACGAGAACACGCGCAGCTTGCCGAACAGCAGGTGCGTCGACAGGTTGCCGGGCACGTTGAGCCACGCCTGCTCGGAGCCGTCCAGGCCCACGACCTTCTGCTTGATGCCCCAGAGCGCGCCGACGACCGACCACGCGAGCCACAGCCCCAGCAGCCGGTCCAGGTCGCGCCGGTCGCGCAGCAGCAGCAGGCACAGCGGGACCGCCAGCACCGGATACAGCGCCACCCCGCGGACGGCGTAGAACCACGCGGCCAGGCTTCGCGCCTCCGGGTTCACGATCTGGAACAGGTTGTAGGCCATCCAGATCGAGACCGCCCAGACGGCGCCGTTCTTCAGCCGGTCCCAGTCCCACGCGCGGGGGCGAACGATCACCGCGAGCAGCGTCAGCGCGAGGAACGCGTCCACCAGCAGGCCCGTCGGCGCGGGGACGTAGCGCGTCACGCCGACGCCCACGAACGCGGCCACGAGCGTCGCCACGAGGCCCCAGCGCGGGTCCAGAAAGACGGCGCGGGCGACGAAGAACGCGGGCGCGAGCGCGACCAGCGCCAGCCCGGCTACGACGCCGCCCTTCGCCACGACCAGGCCGAGAACGACGGCCAGGACGACCGTCGCCGCGCCACGCACGAGGCGGGCGGACCACGAGACGGAGCCGGAGGGGAGGTCGAGCACGGGGGACATCAGACTACGCGACCTCCGGTATCGGCCGACGCGCGCCGGGCACGAGCGGCACCTCGCGCGCCACCAGCACCCCGCCCACGACCACGCCGACCGCCGTCATCCCGACCGTCACCGCGGCCACGCCGGAGACGCCGAACCCGAGCGCCAGCGCGACCGCGTCGCCGCCGAGGTTGGCGGCCAGCATCGCGCCCACCTTGACGGTGTTGAGGTGGGGCCGCCCGAGGGCGTCGAGCGCGAGCCCGAGGAAGCGGTCGAGCGGGAGCAGCAGCGCGTAGAGCAGGAACCAGCGGAAGGGCGCGGCGGCCTCGGCGTAGGACTCGCCGCCGAGCAGCGTCGTCGCCTCGGTCGCGAACACCCAGCCCAGCGCGGCGGCGGGCAGCAGCACCAACGTCAGCGTCGCCACGTCGCGGCGGAGGCGGGCGGCGAGCGCGGCCCCGTCGCCCACCCGGGCCGACCGCGCCATCGCGGGGAACGCCGCGCCCGCGAGCCCCCGGATCGGCACCTCGGCCGCCTCGACGAGCTTCTGGGGGACGCCGTAGAGCGCGACCGCCGCCGGACCGAGGACGGTGCCCAGGATCAGCGCGTCCGCGCTGCGCAGCAGGTTGGCGCCGACCGTCGTCGCGGCGCTGAAGCGGCCGAAGCGGAGCAGCCGCGCCACGTCGGCACGTCGCGTCTGGCGGACCGTCTCTGGCCGCGCCCAGCCCAGCGCGAGCGCACCCAGCGAGACGATGCCGTGCGCCGCCGCGTGGGCCCACGCAAGTGCGCCCAGCGTCACCCCCTCCCCCATCGCCACGACGGCGCCGACGAACAGGACGCTCAGCGCCAGCCGCAGCGCCAGCACGCGCCCGAACCGCTCCCGGGCCTGCGCCTCCCACGCCGCGACCGTGTGCGGCAGCCCGGCCACCAGCAAGACCGGCAGCACGACCCACACGCCGCCGACGACCGATACGACCAGCGCGCCGAGCCCGGCCACGCCCGCCGTCACCCCGAGGCCGACCGTCCACGCGGCGCCGACGACCCGGTCCGCCTCGGCACGGCCGTGGCCCGACGCCTGCTGGACGAGCGCCGACTGCGCCAGCCCGCTCCTCAGCATGTCGACGAATGTGGCGACGGTCAGGTAGAGCACCCAGGTGCCGAACGCAGCGGGCGCGAGCGCGCGGGCGACGAGCGCGAACCCGACGAAGCCGAGCACGGCGCTGGCGGCCTGCGTGGCGAGCGAGAGGGCGCGCGGTCCGCGAGCGAGGGCGAGGAGGCGGCGCATGTCAGGCGGCCCGGCGACGCGGAGCGGCCGGGGCCTGCTCGACGACGGCCGCGAAGGCGCGGGCGCGAGCGGCCCACGTGTTCTGTCGCGCGAAGGCGACGCGGCGGCGGCGCGCAGCCAGGCCCCGGTCGCGGAGCGCCAGGTCGAGCGCCTGCGAGAAGACCGGGACGTCGGACGCCGTGTAGACGTGCGCCTCCGCGTCGCCGAGCGGCGCGAAGGGCGTCGTCACCACGGGCCGGCCGGCGGCGAGGTACTCGTTCAGCTTCATCGGGTAGATGCTCCGCGTGAAGCGCGTCACCTGGAACGGGATGATGCCGACGTCCATCTGCCCCAGGAAGCCGGGCAGGGCGTCGGGCGGGTGCGGACCGGCCAGCGTCACGTTCGCGTGCGCTGCCAGCGCCTCCGCCTCAGGCGCCGTCGCGCGGCCGACGAACAGGAAGTCGAGGTCGGCCCGCCGCTCGACGAGCGCGCCCAGGAGCGCGTAGTCCACCCGCCCGTCCAGACTGCCGATGAAGCCGACGCACGGCCGGTCGCCCTCAGGCTGCCACGTAGCCGCCGGGTAGAAGAGGTCGAAGTCGACGCCGTTGGGGACCAGGTGGACGTTGGCGTGCTGTGCGCCCCGGCTCTCCCGCAGGCCCTCGGACGTGACCACGACGGCGTCCGCGTTCGCCAGGTACTCGGCCTCCAGCCGCGCCCCGTGCTTGCCGACCCACGGCGCGGCCGCGATCTCGTCGTAGCCGTAGTAGACCCGCGCCCGCTCGCTGAGCTGCCCGACCAGCGGCAGCCCGAGTTGCGGCGCGAACGCCGTCACCACGACAGGGTCCGTCATCGACAACTCCCGCATCGCGGCGCGGACGACGTGACCGACGATCCGGGCGTTGACCGCCAGCGCGGCGCGGAACGCGGGCCCTTCGTCCATCCAGCGCGTCGGCAGGACGGGCGGCGGGGTCAGGACGTGGATCGGACCGTGCGGTCCGTTGATGCGGCGCAGGCGGTCCTCCCGGCCAAACATCCGCTCCAGCGGCGCGCCCCCCCGGCCGAGTGCGGCGCGGGCGGCGTCGGCGAGCGTGTGCGCATAGTCGACGTAGAGCACGCGGTAGTGGGCCGCCAGCGCCTCCATCAAGCGGACCGTCGACTTGACGTAGTCGCCGTCCCAGGCGGGCTGGGCGAGGCAGACGAGGGCGGGTTTCGGGGAATCAGGCATGAGCGTTGGGTCGGTCGGCCTCGGCACCGAGGCGGGCGGGGGAGGCGTGTGGGGTCAGCGGCTGAACTCGAAGCGCGCGGCGCGCTTGACGGTGCGGCGGAGCCACGAGCGCCGCCGCGGCACCTCGCCGACCAGCCCTTCCAGGCGGACCGGCTGGGCGCCCGTCAGCACGAGGTGCGGGGCGTGGCCGCTGGCCCGCTCCAGCGCCGACGCCGTGTGGGCGTCGGCGGTCGCCCAGGAGCGGCTGGCGCGGGCGGCGAGCAGGACCACGTCGGCGTGGGCCAGCAGACCGACCGGCAGCGGCGCGTCCAGGACGGGCGGCAGTTCCAGGATGGTGAGGTCAGCGTCGGATGGCCCGGCGATGGCGTCGAGGGTCTCGGCCTCGGGGAAGGCGTCGGTCACGGCGTAGGGCGTCGCGCCGCCGTCGGCGTGGGGGGCGAGGTAGTTGACCGTCCGCCCGCGCGCGGCGAAGCGCTCGGCCAGCCGGGCGGCGACGAAGCCCGCGCCCTCGCCCGCCTGGCCGCTGGCGACCGCGACGAACTGGGGCTCCCGGGCGTCGCGTTCACGCAGAACGAGCGACACGTTGCGCAGGAACTGGGCGTCGAGCGGCTTCAGGAGTGCCGGGTCGGCGGGGGCCGTCGGGTAGGCGCCGGCGAGGGGCAGGCCCGAGACCTCGGCGGCGCGCTCGGGCGTCCGCATCGACTGGTCGAACACCTCGACCGCCAGTAGGCCGCCGACGCACAGCGCCAGCCCGGCCAGGAAGGCGACGACCACGAGCAGCGGCCGCTTCGACGAGTTGGGCCGCGCCGGGCGCTGCGGCGGCGCGACCACGTCCAGGTTGGCCGCCCGCGCGATGCTCTGCTGCCGCATCCGCGCCAGATTGAGGCTGTGGAGCATCTCCATGTAGGTCCCCTCCGCGATGTCGACCTCGCGCTCCAGGCTGGAGAGCGTCGAGCCGAGCGGCGCGAACACGTCGTAGACGCGCTGGTACTCGTCGCGCCGCTGGCGCAGGACGGCCAGGCGGGCGCGGCCCTCGGTGACGCTCGTGGCGTGGTTGAGCCAGGCGCCGGTGAGGGCGCTCCGGGCGACGCCCTGCTCGGAGTTGCTGAGCCGGTGCAGGCCGCGGACGCTCCCGTTGAGCGCCGCGCGCATCGAGTCAGCCTGGGCGCGGGCGGCGGGGTCGGCCGTGCCGAGCGCCTCGGCGCGGGCCGCGCGGGCGGTCGCCGCCGAGAGCGACTGGCGCTGCTGCGCCACGGCGTCGCTCTGGATCAGGACCGCCTCGCGCTCGCTCAGGCGTCGCTCGGTGTCGCGCAGCGCGTTCTCGGCCGCGGCCAGCGCCATCTCCTCCTGCTGCACCTCGTGGTCCAGGCTCTCCTTCTGCGAGGCGACGTACTTCGTCTGCTCGTAGTAGTTGATGATCCGGTTGTCGACGCCGAACGCGCGCGTCCCGCCGACGGCGCTCCGCAGGGCGCTGTCGGCCAGGGCGGTCTGCTCTTCGAAGAACTCCACGACGCCGCCCGTCTGGCGCGTCTTCATGTCGCGGAACTCGTCGATCACGTCGTCCAGAATCAGCTCCAGCACGAGCTGCGCCAGCACCGGGTCGGGCGACGTGTAGCGGATCTCGACCATGTCGGACCCGCCGACGCGGTTCGCCTGGATGGCGCCCTGGAGCGTGCTCACGTTCACCGGCGACTCGTCGATGTAGAGCGCCGCGTAGATCGGGCTCCCGACATCGTCGGCCTCGGCGCTGAGGCGGGCGAGGCGGGCGGCGCTGGCCCCCTCGGTCGCGGACACGGCCCGGACGACGGCGCCAGGCACCGTCGGGATCTCGACCTCCTCGGCCAGCCGCAGTCGGCCGTCGGCGCGGCGGGCGATCAGTTGGAGGGCGACGCGCTCGACCGTCTCGCGGCTCTTGATGAGCTGGATCAGGTTGTCGAACGCCGTCTGCGTGGTCAGGTAGTCGACCCGGCTGCCGCTCTCGGAGTCGATGGAGTAGCCGGACACGAAGCCCGTGTAGAGGGTTGTCGAGGCGGCGTACTCGCGGGGCAGGTCGCGCGTGGCGAGGAAGACGACGGCGGCCATGCCGAGGGGCACGGCGGTCAGCAGCAGCCAGTGGCGGCCGAGCAGCCGCAGGACGTGGAGCAGGCTCATCGACCCGGGGCGCTGGCGACGGCCGCCGGGGCGGCGGTCGGGGCGGCGGCCTGCGCGGTCAGCGCCGACAGCGTGCCGCCGCACAGGCGGTCGAGTTGTCCGTAGGCCGTCAGGTAGTCGGTGCGCGCCGTCTCGAAGGCGGCCTGCGCCTCGGCGGCGATCTGGTCGACGCGCGCCAGCTCGCCCACGGCGACGTCGCCCTGCACGAACTCGGCCTCGGCCATCGCCCGGTGCGTCCGCGCGGACTCCATGCCGCCGGAGCGGACGCCCACGAGGCGGTACGCGAGTTCGGTCCGCCGGTAGAGCGCGATCACGACCAGGTCCAGCTCTTCGTCGGCCTCGGCCTGGCGAGCGCGCGACTGCGCCAGCTCGGCCTCGGCCTGCCGCGCCTCGTGGCGCCGCCCGAGCACGTCGTACAGCGACAGCCGCACGCTCACGCCCACGGTCGCGCCGACCGACAGCTGGTCCACCAGGTCGTTGCCATACGTCCCGGCCGTCGCCCCGACGTTGACGCCCAGGTTGTCGGTCCAGGCGCTGCGCGTCCGGTCCAGCTGGGCCTCGTTCTTGGCGACTGTCGCCGCCGCGTAGCGGACGGACGGGGACTGACGGTGGACCGCAGCGAGGACGGTGTCCAGCGTGGGGAGGGCCGGCAGGCCGTCGTCGGCCTGGGCGTGAGGGGCGGCCGCAGGGAGCGCGAGCGCGAGCAGGAGAAGGAAGCGATGCATCAGGGTGTGGTTGGCTGACCGATCGCAACGTCCCCCGTCCTCTCTCTTTCTCCGGCCGCGTTTCGACGAACGCCCCGCCCGCTTCGACGAACGCTGGGCTGTCGTCGTCACCCTGCCCGCCTCGGGGCCGTCGTGCGACTACAAAAAACGGGCGGCGGCTCCGAGAGCCACCGCCCGCCCATCCGCGCCCCGGCCCGACGTGTGGTGCCGTCGGTCCGTCCGTGACGGGCGCGGTCTCGGTCGGTCAGCCAACCTCCCGAGAAGGGATCGTGCGCGCCGTCCGCGAGCTCGCCAGGGCCGGGCGGTCGGCGAAGGGCGCGGCGTGCTCCACCGGGGCCGACGGCGTCGGGCGGCCGATGGAGCGGTATGTGAAACCGGACGCGACCATCTGCGCCGGCTCGAACACGTTGCGGCCGTCGAACACGACGGGCTGGACCATCGACCGGCGGACGCGCTCCATGTCGGGGCGCCGGAACTCGGGCCACTCGGTCGCGACCACCAGCGCGTCGGCGTCCTGGGCGGCCTCGTAGACCGTCGCGGCGTAGGTCAGCGAGCCCGGGCCGACCAGCGGCTCGCGGGCGAACGCGGCCTGCGTGGTCTCGACGGCCTCCGGGTCGAAAGCCACCACCTCGGCGCCGAGGCGGACGAACTCGCGGATCAGCACGTGGGCCGGCGCCTCGCGGACGTCGTCGGTGTGCGGCTTGAAGGCCAGGCCCCAGAGCGCGATGCGGCGGCCGTCGAGGCGGCCCGCGCCGTCCGCCAGCGCCTCCAGGACGTGGGGGACGAGGACGTGCTTCTGGGCGTCGTTGACGCGGAGGACCGCGTCCAGGATCTGGAAGTCGTAGCCCTCCTCGCGCGCCGTCCGGTGGAGCGCCTGCACGTCCTTCGGGAAGCACGAGCCGCCGAAGCCGATGCCCGCATAGAGGAACTTCGGCCCGATCCGGCTATCCGTCCCGATGCCTCGGCGCACCTGGTCCACGTCCGCCCCGACGCGGTCGCACAGGTTCGCGATCTCGTTCATGAACGTGATCTTGGTCGCCAGCAGAGCGTTGGCCGCGTACTTGGTCATCTCGGCGCTCTCCTCGTCCATCACGATCACCGGGTTGCCGGAGCGGACGAACGGTGCGTAGAGCCGCCGCATGATCTCGCCCGCCGACGCCGACGACGTGCCCACGACGACGCGCTCGGGCTTCATGAAGTCGTCCACGGCCGCGCCCTCGCGGAGGAATTCGGGGTTCGAGACCACGTCGAAGTCGACGCCCGCCGTCAGCCCGTGGGCCTCGACGGCCTCGGCCACGCGCCGGGCGGTGCCGACCGGCACGGTGCTCTTGTCGACCAGCACTTTGTAGCCCCAGTCGTTGTCCGCGAGCAGCCGACCGATCTGGTCGGCCACGCCGAGCACGTACTGCAGGTCAGCCGAGCCGTCCTCGGCGGGCGGCGTCGGGAGTGCCAGGAAGACCACGTCGGTCGTTTCGACGGCCCCGGCCAGTTCGGTCGTGAACGTCAAGCGGCCCTCGCGGACGCCGCGGTCGAAGAAGACCTCGAGGCCGGGCTCGTAGATCGGGATGGCGCCGTTCTGGAGCGCGGTGACCTTGTCGGCGTCGATGTCGACGCAGCGGACCGTGTGGCCCATTTCGGCGAAGCAGGTGCCGGAAACCAGGCCGACGTAGCCGGTGCCGATGACGGAGATGTTCATGAGTCTGAAGGGGGTGGCCGCGAGCGGCCGGGTGGCTGAAAAGCGGAGAGGGACCGGGAGCGGCCTAGACGTTTTCGCTCTGGAAGAGCGCGGGGACGGTCTTGAGGATCAGGCGGAGGTCGAAGCCCAGCCCGTGGCGCTCGGCGTAGGTGTTGTCGAGCGCGATGCGCTCCTGGGGCGAGACCTCGCCCGTCCCGCGCTGGGTGACCTGCCACAGACCGGTCAGCCCGGCGGGCGCCATCCAGCGCGCGACCGCGCCGTCGGCCGTGAGTTGCTCGGCCTCGTAGAGCGGCAGCGGCCGGTTGCCCACCAGCGACATGTCGCCGCGGAGCACGTTGACCAGCTGCGGCAGCTCGTCGATGCTCGTGTTGCGCAGGAAGCGGCCGACGCGCGTGATGCGGGGGTCGTTTTGGAGCTTGAAGAAGGCGGGCCCGGCAGCCTGCTGGCGGCGGTGCGCGGCCTCGCAGACCACCGCCCCGGCGTCGCCGACGAGCAGCGGCGAGCACGTCGCCCCCTCGGCCTCGGCCCCGAGGCGGGCACAGTCGGGGCAGCCGGTCGGGGCGGACACGGGCGCGGCGTACTGGTTGAGGTGCGCCAGGTCCTTGAGCCGCTGGTCGGCGTCCGGGTACATCGTCCGGAACTTGAAGAGGCGGAAGCGGCGATAGCCCGCGCCGACGCGCCACGAGGCATAGAACACCGGCCCGCGCGACTCCAGCCGGACGGCGAGGGCCGCCAGCAGCAGCACAGGCGAGAGGACGACGAGCGCGCCTGCGGAGGCGACGATGTCGAAGGCGCGTTTGGCGCGGCTGGGGCGAGGAGTCAGCATCGGACGAAGGGTCTGAAAGAGAGCAGAAGCGTGGACTAGCGCGCGAAGAGGTACCCGGCGTCGCGGTGGCCCGGCAGGTCGCGGTACCAGTCGTCGGCGGTGCTGCCGCCGGAGCGGGCCCAGGTCACGAACCGGAGATGCCCGGCGTCGAGCGGCGCGCGCTCCAGCGGGTAGGCGAAGGCCTCGGGCAGGTGGAGCGCCCACGGCAGCCCCTCGGCCGTCACGTAGGTGCGGGGTGTGCCGGGCTCCGTCGCGTCCGCGGAGGTGCCGAAGCGCGACGCGTCGGCCTTGGCGGTCGGGGCGCGGCCGGGCAGGTGGACCTCGCGGCCCCGCTCGCCGTCGACCACCAGGAAGAGGTCCAGTTCGTCGAGACGGAGGGCCGAGACGGCGACCGGGCTCGACAGCGCGATGCGGACCGTCACCCGGCCGGCGTCGGTGCGCGGCGCCTCGCTCTGGGTGTTGACGAAGTAGCCGCCGGGGCGCTGCACCAGCGCGTAGGCGTCGTCGAAGAGGGGGACGATCGCCAGCGACTGACCGCTCTCTGCGCCGCTCCCGGCCAGGGCGAACACGCCCCGCGTCAGCGACGCGCCGGTGACGGACGCGATGCCGCCCCGGGGGATCGGGAGCGCCAGCACCAGCCCGTTCCGGTAGCCCGCGCCGATGGCCTGGACGGCGATCTCGGCGTCGATGCGCGTGGCGCGGTTCTGCGCGTCCAGCCCGACCGTCAGGTGGTAGTCGGCGACGAGGTCGTTGAAATCGTAGTCGCCGCGGCCGGGCCACAGGTCCTCGAAGGCGACCGAGCCGTCGGTCCCTTCGGCGGGCAGGTGCAAGACGGCGGCGACGGACGGGTCGTAGGGGTCGGCGTCGGAGCCGTTGAGGATGCCGTCGTTGTCGGCGTCGGCCGAGGGGTCGGAGCCCGGGTCGGTCACCGTCGGCACGTCGCCCGAGGCGATGGCCTCGACGGGGTTCGACGAGACGAAGAACACGGCGTCGTTGAAGTCCTGGTCGCAGACGAACGGGATGTCGTCCCGGCGGACGTCCTCGAAGCCGAGCAGCAGCAGTTCGCGCTCGTCGTCGCGCAGCAACACGTTGTGCTGGCGGAGCGAAGCGTCGGGCTCGGGGTTGAACGCCGGGTTCGAGTACACCACGTGCGTCCCGTCGCCGACGCCGCCGCCCGTCCACCCGTTAGCGACGAGAAACCAGCCGATGCCGGTGCCCGCCGGGAAGCGCCCGAGGCGGACCTTGTCGCCGGAGACGAGCCCGCCGCCGCTGCCCGCGAACGACACGTTCGGGAAGACGATCGTCCGGGCGTCGATCTGGGCGGCCGACTGCGGCGGCGCGCTCGCGTCGTAGGTGTAGTAGCCGAGCGCGTTGCGCCAGCCCGCGCCCTCGTGGACGAACGTGACCCACACGTCGGCCTCGTCGGTCAGCACCACGTCGGTGTCGTTGCCGTCGGCGAGGTACTGCGGGTGGGCGTCGGGGACGGGCGCGTTCTCGGGGAGGCTCGCGTTGAGCGTCGCCAGCAGGCCCGCGTCGATGGGGTCGCGCGTTGGCTCCAGGTAGTCCGGCACGCCATTGCCATCCCAGGTGCCGAGCGTTGCGAAGCCCGCCGCCATCCGCGCCGACGGCCCGGCCACGCGGCCGACCCCGACCGCCCGAGGCACGCCGCCGACCGTGCCGGCGGCGACGCCGCCCGACACCGTCAGCGCGACCGAGTCGGGCAGGCCGAGGTAGCGGGGCCGCGCCGTGAGCGCGTCGAGGTCGGCCGGGACGGCGAGCGACAGCACGAGGGTGCCGTCGGCCGGAGTGAGGCCGGTCGCCAGCCGCCGCCCGCTCGCGTCGTTGATGTCGACCGGCACGCCCGCCAGCGGACGCCCGGCGGTGTCGAGCGCCCGGACGCGGACCTCGACGGCGCGCGTGGTGGCGAAGTCGAACCCGGCCGGGACGGTCAGCCCGGCGAGGCCCTCCGCCTCGGGCGCGTCGGGGGCCGTGGCGTCACAGCCGACCAGGCCGCTGGCCGTGAGGGTGGCGAGGACGAAGAGAGCGAATCGGAGCGAGACCATGAGTCGGGAGGGCTGGGAGCGGACCGCGTCGTGCGGTCACGGCTCGCAGTCTCCGGCTCCGGCGCCCCACCTCGGGTGCCGCTTCGACCAACCGGCCCATGCTTCGACGAACGCCCCCCGGCGTCTCGACGAACGGCGCTCCTACCCCAGCCGACGGAACAGGTTGGCGATGCGCGCCATCAGTTCCTCGGGGTTGAACGGCTTCGCCACGAAGTCGTCGGCCCCGAGGCGGAGGCAGCGGATGCGGTCCGCGCTGGTGTCGCTGCCCGACAGGATGAGCAGCGGCAGCCGGGCCGTCCGCTCGTCGGCCCGGAGAGCCTCGGTGAACGCGAACCCGTCCAGGCCGGGCATCTTGAGGTCCGCCACGACGAGGTCCACGCCGCCCGCGCGGACCCGGTCCAGCGCGGCCGCCCCGTCCGCCGCCGACACGACCGCGTACTCGGCCCCGACGGCGCGGTCCAGAAACGCGAGCATGACGGGGTCGTCGTCGACGACCAGCACCGTTCGTGAGGAGTCGGGCATGATGCGGGGGGAGGTGCCCTCTAGTTTACGCTGAGTTGGCCGATGCCATCGGTCGCTCCCTTTGCTCATGCCGCTCTCCCGACGCGACCCCGCCCTGCTCTACGAGTTGTCGCTCGCCGTCGGGTCCTCGCTGGACCCGCGGGAGGCCGCGCGGACGTTCGCGGCGGCCCTGGTGGAGCGCCTCGGGCTGGATGGCGCCGAGGTGTGGGCCGACACGTGCGCACTGGACGCCACCGTGACGACCCACGGGCTCGACCTCCTCGTCCGCGTCGGCGAGCCGGTGCCGGTCTCCGAGGCGACGCGCGACGCGGCCCGCCACGCGCCTGCCCTGGCCGGCGCCACGGCGGTGCTGCCGCTCCCCGAGGTGGGCGTGCTCGCCTTCCATCGGGCCGACGAGCGACCGTTCATCGAGATCGAGGCCGACGCCCTCGGCCAGGTGGTCGACAAGTTCGCCGTGTCGCTGCGCGGCGCCCTCGCCCACTGCCAGCTCCAGCGCGGGACCGAGGAGCGCGACCGGGCCGAGAGCGCGAGCCGCCTCGCCGCCGAGCGGCTGGCGGCGCTGATCCGCACGTCCCCGGCGGCCGTCCTCGTCGAAACCGCCGACCGGCGCGTGACGCTCGCCAACCAGACCTTCTGCGATCTCTTCGGCATCCCTGCCCCGCCCGACGCCCTCGTGGGCATGGACTGCGCCGCCGCCGCGGACGAGTCGGCGGCGCTCTTCGCAGACCCGCCGGCCTTCCTCGCCAACGTCGACCGGCTGCTCGACGCCCGGGAGCGCGTCACCAGCGAGGTGCTGGAAATGGCCGACGGCCGGATGCTGGAGCGCGACTACGTCCCCATTCTGCTGGACGGGACCTACGCGGGGCACCTCTGGGAGTACCGCGACGTGACCGACCGCCTCCGCGGCGCACGCGAGATCGACCGCCTCCGCCAGTTCTACGAGTCCGTCCTGGAGTCCATCCCGGCCCAGCTGGCCGTGTTCGACCCGGACGGGCGCTACCTCTTCGTCACGCCGAGCGCGATCGGCGACCCGGAGCGGCGCGCGGCGGTGATCGGGCGGACCGACGAGGAGTATGCGGTCATGCGCGGCCTCCCGCCCGAGATCCCGGTGAAGCGCATGCAGACGATCCGCGACGTGGCGGCCTCGCAGGAGCCCATCCAGTTCGAGGAGTCGTTCCGGACGCGCGAGGGCGCGATGCGCCACTTCGTCCGCTTCGTGAGCCCGGTCGTGGACGAGGCCGGGACGACGACCCAGGTGCTCGGCTACGGGCTCGACATCACCGACCGGAAGGCGGCCGAGGAGGCGCTCGCAGCCAGCGAAGCCCTCAAGCGCGGCGTTTTCGAGTCGGCCCTGGACGCGGTCATCACCATCGACACGGCGGGGCGCATTCTCGAGTTCAACCCCGCCGCCGAGCGCACCTTCGGGCACCGCGCCGCCGACGTGATCGGCCACGTGATGGCGGACCTCATCGTGCCTCCGGCGCTGCGCGACGCGCACCGCGCGGGCATGGAGCGCTACCTCGCCACCGGCCACGGCCCCGTCCTGGGCACGCGCATCGAGGTCCCTGCCCTCCGCGCCGACGGCTCCGAGTTCCCCTGCGAACTGGCCATCAACCCGGTCCGCCTCGACGACAACCGCGAGGTGTTCACGGCCACGCTCCGCGACATCACCGAGCAGAAGGCGGCGCAGGACGCGCTCGCCGAGAGCGAGGGCCGCTACAAGCAGATCGTCGAGCACAGCCAGGACCTGATCTACCGGGCCGACCTCTCCGGACGGTTCACGTTCGCCAACGCCGTCGCCGCCCACCGCACGGGCCACCCCGAGGCGGACCTGATCGGGATGCCGTTCTGGGACCTCGTCGCCGAGGACCAGCGCGCCGACGTGGTCGCGTTCTACGCCCGCCAGATCGCCGACCTGGAGCCCAACACGTACCTCGAACTGCCCATCGTGACGGCAGACGGCGAGACGGTGTGGATCGGGCAGAACGTGCAGTTGCTGATGGAGGACGGCGAGCCGGTGGGCGTGCAGGCGGTCGCCCGCGACGTGACCGAGCGCCGCCGCGTGATGGACGAGTTGGTGGCCGCCCGCGAGACGGCCGAGCGCGCCAGCCGCGCCCGCGAGGAGTTCCTCGCCAACATGAGCCACGAGATGCGGACGCCGCTCAACGCGGTCCTCGGCATGGGCGAGCTGCTCCGCGAGACGGCGCTCGACGGCGAGCAGCGCCACTTCCTCGACGCCCTCTCGTTCTCGGCCGACCAGTTGCTGGCGCTCATCAACGACCTGCTGGACGTGGCCAAGATCGAGTCCGGCCAGATCCAGTTCGAGCGCGTCCCCTTCCGCCTCGACGAGGTGGTCGAGGGTGTGGCCGAGGCGCTCCGGTTCCGGGCAGCCGACAAGGGGCTCGCGCTGGCGCTCGACCTCGCCCCGGCGGTCCCGACCCGCCTCGTCGGCGACCCGGTGCGGCTCAACCAGATCCTCCTCAACCTGCTCTCGAACGCCGTCAAGTTCACCGAGCGCGGGCGCGTCCGCCTCTGCGTCGAGGTGGACGCGGTGCGCGACACGGAGGTCGCCCTGCGGTTCACCGTCGAGGACACCGGCGTCGGCATCCCGGAGGCCAAGCTGGCGGACGTCTTCGAGCGCTTCACGCAGGCCCGCAGCGACACCACGCGCCGGTTCGGCGGCACCGGCCTCGGGCTGGCCATCGTCAGGGAGCTGACCGAGCGGCAGGGCGGCACGGTGACCGTCACGAGCACCGAGGGCCGGGGCAGCACGTTCGTGGTCTGCCTCGCGTTCGCCCTCGCCGAGTCGGCCCCGGAGGCGCTGCCGGACGCCGCCGAGGCGGACCTGACGGGCGCGCGGCTGCTGATCGTCGAGGACAACCCGCTCAACCAGTTCGTCGCCCGCCGGATGCTGGAAAGCTGGGGCGCCGCCGTCGAGGTGGCCGAGAACGGCCGCGAGGGCGTCGAGGCGGTCGAGGCCGCGCACGCCCAGGGGGCGCCGTTCGACCTCGTCCTGATGGACATCCAGATGCCCGAGATGGACGGCTTCGAGGCGACCCGCCGCATTCGCGGGCAGCACGCGGCGGCCGACCTGCCCGTCCTCGCGCTCACCGCGTCGGCGCTCGTCGAGCAGCGCGGCCAGATGGACGCCGCAGGCATGGACGGGCTCGTGCTGAAGCCGTTCAAGCCCGTCCACCTGCGCCGCGCCGTCGCCGCGCACCTCGGCCGCACGACCGCCCCGCCCGACCCCGACGCGACCGCGGGCGCCGCCGACACGCTCGTGGACCTGGCGCAGTTGGAGGAGAACGTCGAGGGCGACCACCCCTTCATGCTGCGCCTGATCGACCTGTTCATCGACCTCGTGCCTGTCTCGGTCCGCACCCTGGAGACAGCCCTCGCCACCGACGACCTGGAGGGCCTGGCGTCGGCGGCTCACAAGCTGAAGTCGTCGGCCGGGATCCTGGGCATCGGCCCGCTCCACGCGCTGCTATCCGAGGTCGAGCGGCTCGCCACCGAGGGCCAGCCCGCCCGCCTCCCCGAGACCGTCGAAGCCACCGTCGCCACGGCCGCCGCCGCGGTCGACGAGTTGCACCGCCTTCGCCCCACCCTCACGACACCATGACCTGCCTCGTCGTCGACGACGATCCCATCGCGCGGGCGCTCGTCGAACGCTTCGTCGAGCGCCACGACGCGCTCACCCTGGTCGGCGCCTGCGAGGACGCCGTCGAGGCGGCCAACGTGGTCGCCCGCCGCCGCGCAGCCGAGATGCCGCTGGAGCTCCTGTTCCTCGACGTCGAGATGCCCGACATGTCGGGTCTGGAGCTGGCGGAAGCCATCGGCGCCGGGCCGTCGGGGTCGCGCCCCCAGGTGATCCTGATCACGTCCAAGGAGGAGTACGCCCGCGAGGCGTTCGACGTGGAGGTGACCGACTACCTGATCAAGCCGCCCACGTACGGGCGCTTCGTGAAGGCCGTCGAGCGCGCCCTCGCCCGCACCGAGGCCGCGCCGTCGGCCCCGGCCGACCCCGACACGCTGTTCGTCAAGGCCGACGGGCGGCTGGTCCGTCTCGACCTTCGGGAGGTGGCGTGGATCGAGGCGCAGAAAGACTACGTGCTCTTCCACACCGAGGCCAGGGACCACCTCGTCCACTCGACGATGAAGGCGTTGGAGGCGCGGCTGCCGGACGCGTTCGTGCGCGTCCACCGCTCCTACCTCGTCCGCCTCGACCGCATCGGGGACGTGGAGGACTCGTCTCTGGTGGTCGGCCGGAAGGTGATCCCGGTCGGGGCCACCTACCGGGGCCCGCTGCTGGAGCGGCTCAACACGCTCTGAGGCATGGGGCGGGGCCTCCGGTCGGCCCGCCTCGGCACCGAGGCGGACCGAGCCGCCCTACCGCAGCCCCGTCACGCCGGCCTCGATGCGATCACAGGCGCGCATCAAGGTGTCGAGGTCGGTGGCGTAGGAGAGCCGGACGCCCGCGTCGGAGCCGAACGCCTCGCCGGGGACGAGCGCCACGTCGTGCGCTTCGAGGAGGTAGGTGCAGAGCGAGACGCTGCCCGTGATCTCCGTGCCGTCGGGCGTCGTGCGGCCGTACAGCGCCGACACGTCCGGGAAGAGGTAGAAGGCGCCCTGGGGCGTCGGGCAGGTGACGCCGTCGAGCGCGCGGAGGCGGGCCAGGACGGCGTCGCGGCGCTCGCGGAAGGCGGCGACCATCGTGTCGATGGGCTCGGCGCCGAGCGTGAAGGCGGCCATCGCGGCGTACTGCGTGATGGACGACGGGCCGCTGGTGAGCTGGCTCTGGATCTTGGCCGTCGCGCCGGACCACCATGCGGGTGCGGCGAGGTAGCCCAGCCGCCAGCCCGTCATGGCGAAGACCTTCGAGAAGCCGTTGACGGTCGCCGTCCGGTGCCCCATGCCGTCGAGCGCGCCGAAGGCCGCGAAGGTCGCGTCGAACACGACGCGCTCGTAGATCTCGTCCGAGATGATCGCGACGTGCTCGTGGCGACGCAGGACGGCCGCGAGGCCCTCCAGTTCGTCGGGCGAGTAGACCGCGCCGGTCGGGTTGGACGGGCTGTTGAGGATCAGCACGCGCGTCCGCTCGGTGATGGCGGCCTCCAGCTGGTCGGGCGTGAGCTTGTACTCTGCGGCCGCGGTGGCCTCCACGGCGACGGGCGTGGCGCCCGCGAGGCGGGCCATCTCGGGGTAGCTCACCCAGTACGGCGCCGGGATCAGGACCTCATCGCCGGGCTGGCAGATGGCGAGCAGCGCCTGGGCGACGGACTGCTTGGCGCCGTTCGAGCAGACGACCTGGGCGGCGGTCACGTCGAGCCCGTTCTCCGTCCGCAGCTTCTCGGCGATGGCCTCGCGCAGCTCCGGGATGCCGGGGTTGGGCGTGTAGCTGAAGCGCTCGTCGCGGAGCGCCTGGTGGGCGGCCTCGACGATGGGGGCGGGTGTCGGGAAGTCGGGCTCGCCGGCCGAGAGGGCGATCACGTCGCGGCCCTCGCGGCGCAGTGCGGCGGCGCGTCCGGAGATCGCCAGCGTCGCCGACGGCTGCATGGCCGCGACGCGCGGGCTGAGGGTGTCGAGGGCGGGGGCCGGGGTCGTCATGGAGGCGTGGAAGGGGCGGCGCAAGGTAGGCCGGTCCGCCTCGGGGGGGCGACGGGCGGCGCTCTGGAAGCGCTTCTCTTCGCGGAGTCAGGCAGCCGGTGAGCGAGGGGGCGCGGTCGAGGGCCTCGCGGACCGCCTCGAGGAGGTCACGGGGCGCCTCGACACTGTCTGGGGGCGTGTCGGAGGCGACGGGGGCCGTGTCGGAGAGCTCCGATGCCGTGTCGGAAGGCTCCGATGCCGTGCCGGGGGGCTCCGATGCCGTGCCGGAGGGCTCCGATGCCGTGCCGGAGGGCTCTGACGCCGTGTCGGGGGGCTCCAACGCCGTCTCGGAGGGCTCTGATGCCGTCTCGGAGGGCTCCGATGCCGTCTCGGAGGGCTCCGATGCCGTCTCGGAGGGCTCCGATGCCGTCTCGGATTGCCTTCACAATCAGCGGCGCGTCACGGTCGGGGGGTGTCGCGGAGGCCCGCGAGCGCCTCTACCACGACCGGCGGCACGAACGAGGACACGTCCCCCCCCCACCGGTGGATGTCGCGGACGATGGAGGCGGCCACGAACGTGTGGGCCTCGGCCGGCATCAGGAAGACGGTCTGGAGCTCCGGGTGGAGGCGCCGGTTGGCGAGCGCCATCCGAAACTCGTAGTCGAAGTCGGACACCTGCCGGAGGCCGCGCACGAGGGCGACGGCGCCGGTCGCGCGGGCGTGGTCCACGAGGAGTCCCTCGAAGGCGGTCACCGAGATCCGGTCGTGGCCGTCGAGGTCGGCGACGCAGGCCTGCACGAGGCCGACGCGGTCCTCGATGGAGAAGAGCGTCTGCTTGGAGGCGTTGACGGCGACGGTGACCTCGATCCGGTCGAACACGTGGAGGGCCCGCTCGAGCACGTCCAGGTGACCGTACGTGACGGGGTCGAAGGTGCCGGGGTAGAGGGCGAGGCGTTCCACAGAGGTGCGGGAGGTGCGATGCGGGAAGATCGGTCCCCGGCGCGCACTCTGCTCATTCCTCCCTCCCCCCTTCGAACACGCTCAGGACGGTGCGGCCGTAGGCGCGCGTCCACACGAGGCCGTCGGCCTCGGCGAAGTCGTGGCGGGCGTCGTGCTCCAGGACGAACAGGCCGCCCGACGCGAGGTGCGGGCGGGCGGCAGAGGGAAGCGTCGGCAGCTCGGCCAGCGCGTAGGGCGGGTCGGCGAGGATGAGGTCGAACTCGCCCGCGAGGCGCCCGAGGTGAACCAGGGCGTCGGCGCGGACGGTGGCGACGCGGTCCAGCACGCCGAGCGACTGGGCGTTGCGGCGGGCGAGGGCGAGCGTCGGGCCGTGGCGCTCGACGAGGGTGGCGTGGGTGGCGCCGCGGCTCACGGCCTCCAGCCCCAGCGCGCCGCTACCTGCGAACAGGTCGAGCACCCGCGCCCCGCCGAGGTCGATCCGCGACTGAAGTGCGCTGAAGAGGGCCTCGCGGACGCGGTCCGCCGTCGGGCGCGTCCGGTCGCCCTTGGGCGCCTCGATGGGGCGCCGGGCCAGCGTGCCGCCGGTGATTCTCATGGCGAGGTACCGGGTCCCGAACAGACGGAAGGGCACCGCCGCGCCTCGTGCTCCGCGGCCTGTCCCATCCTTACAGGGCTGCGCCGAGGACGGGGGTGAAGGCGGCCAACTCCGCAGGATCGGCCTCGGGGCGGCGCCGGAACGGGCTGAAGGGGTCGATCCAGGTCGCCTCCGCGCCGGTGAACTCGGCGGTCAGGTCCAGGCGCTCGTCGGTGGCGTCGTCGCCGTAGACGCGGAGGCCTGCGAGGTCGGCGGTGCCGATGCCCGCCTGCTGGAGGGCGGCGAGCGCGAAGTAGGCCGTGTCGGCAGGCGCCGTGCTGGGGCCGTGCGTGCCGAAGAGGAAGACGCCGTCACGGGCGACGGCCACCTCGGTGTGCTCGGAGAAGGCCCCGACCACCAGCGAGGCGCCCGGGCCGGCCACGGCGGCAGCGGCCCGCGTCGAGTCGGCGAGGTCGTAGCCGCCGACGCCGAGCACCTCGGCGAGGCGCGCGAGGCGGACGTGGACGGTCTCGTCGACGTGCACCACGTGGACCCACTCGCGGTCGCCCTGCGGCGTCGCCTCGACGCGGACCGAGCGCGACCGGACGCGGACCGCCTGGGTGGGCGAGAGGTCGGCGAGGAGCGCGGTCTCCTGCCGGAGCTGCCCGGCCCGAACGTCCGGGGCGAGGGCGACGGGGAGGCGCGAGAAGAACGACGTCGTCACGGTCGGGTGCGCCGCGAGGACCAGCGTGTCGGCCGCGGTCCCGCCGAGGCCTTCCACGAGCGCCTCGGCCACGGTCTCCAGCGCGGCGCCGTTGCCGGTTTCGAAGATGGCGCGCTCGGCGTCGAAGTCGAAGTCGGCGGCGCCGAGGCGACGGAGGGAGGGGCCGGTCTCGCCGGGGACGACCTCGGCGAAGCGGAGCGTCCGCCCGCTGAGGCCGGCGACAGCGACGGCGCGGGCGGGTTCGCTCATCGGATTACTCCCAGGAGGCCGCGTTGCGGAGGGACGGGTTCGGGTCGCGGGAGCCGATCGAGTCGGCCTCGCTGTCCGGGTCGGCGAGCCAGTAGATCTCGACGCCGGTCGTGTCGCTGACGAGTTCGTAGAGGAACGGCGTGCCGGAGCGCGGCGAGACCGCGAGCGAGTCGGCCATCGGGGGCCCGAGGCGCTCCTCTTCGCCGCCGGCCTGGGCCGCGAACACCGAGTCGGTGCGCGCGAACAGGACGAGCGAGTCGAGGGTGGACGGGTAGTTCCCGAGCGAGTCGCGGTAGGAGATCAGAGCCGTGCGGACGTCCGACATGCGCTCGCGGGTCAGGTCCGTTTCGCGCTGGGCCGCCGCCGCCCGCTGCGCCGGGACCACCGTGACGAAGAAGAGCACGACGCAGAGGCCGATGATGAGGAGGCCGAGGAGGGCGCGAATCGCGAGGTCGGATCCGCTGGCGCCAGTGTTGGCCATCAGGAGGCGGGGTGGGTCGAGAGAGGGGATGAGGCCGGGTCCGGCCGGCTGCACAGGATACCCCCGGCGCGGCCGGATTGGCAAGACGGCGGGCCTCCCCAGACCCCGCAGCCGCGGGTAGGTTGCTCCCTCCGCCTCCGCCTGTCCTGCTACGCACCCCGTGACCCGCCTCAGCGTCAACCTGAACAAGGCCGCCCTCATGCGCAACGCGCGCGGCGGCGACCGCCCCGACCTCTCCCGCCTCGGTCGCCTCGCCGTGGAGGCCGGGGCCGTCGGCCTGACGCTGCACCCCCGGCCCGACGGCCGCCACGCGCTCGACAGCGACGTGGCCGCGCTCGCGGCGTGGCTCCCGGCAGCGGGCCACGAACTCAACGTGGAGGGCAACCCGTTCGAGGGTCCCGCCACCCACGGGGACTACGCGTTTCCGGGCTTCATGGCGCTCCTCCGCCAGACGCGCCCCACGCAGGCGACGCTCGTGCCGGACGCGCAGGGCCAGCGCACCAGCGACCACGGCTGGGACCTCACCCGCGACGGCCCCCGCCTCCGCCCGCTCGTCGCCGAGCTTCGGGCGCAGGGCGCGCGCGTGAGCCTCTTCCTCGACCCCGACCCGGCCGCCGTCCGCGTCGCCGCCGACCTCGGGGCCGACCGCGTGGAGCTCTACACCGGCCCCTACGCCTGGGCCCACGCCCGTGGCGACGCCGAGGCGGAACTCGACCGCCACCGCGCCGCCGCGGAGACCGCCGCAGAAGTGGGGCTGACCGTCAACGCGGGGCACGACCTCGACCTCGGCAACCTCGCCCCTTACCTCCGTGCCGTGCCCGGTGTCGCGGAGGTCTCCATCGGGCAGGCCCTCCTCGCCGACGCGCTCGTGATGGGGCTCGACGCGACCGTCCGCGCCTACGTCGAGGTGATCCAGACGGCGCACGACGCGGCGTGAGCCCCAGGCTCCGCCCGTTCCCACGTTTCGAAACACCCTCCTGGGAAGTCGAGACGACCTGAGACGAGGCCTTCCCAGGCGAAGAGCAAAGTCGTGCCTCAGGAACGATTTGCCTCCCTATCGCAGGCCTGACGGGGCAAAATCCGAGAACGGAACGGCTCTCGCTTGGCGTGTGCGCGCCCTCCCGTGCTCTCATGCCTCAGACCCTGCTGGCCCTCGCAGCCATTCTCATGTTCTCGTATTTCGCGCTGTCGCAGCATTCGGCGACGGCCGATGTGGAGCGGTTCGCGATCACGGGCGAGATCGAGATGGCCGCCGCGCGGCTGGCGCGGCAGCGACTCGCCACCATCACGGCGCGGGCCTTCGACGAGGCGGACGTCGGCGAGAGCCGCGTGCGCACCAGCCCGACCGGCCTCTCCCCCCTCGGCCCGGACGACGGCCTCCTGACGGAGACCTCCGAGGCCGACTACGACGACGTCGACGACGCGCACGGGGCCCCGGCACGCGCCGTCTCCGCGCCCTGGATGGACGAGACGATCGCGTTCACCGACTCCGTGTCGGTCCGCTACGTCGCCGTCGGCACCTCGGGCATCACGTTCTCCGGGACGCCGACGCTGATGAAGGAGGTCACCGTGACGGTCCGCGCAGCGCCCCAGGGATTCGTGGGGCGGCCTGAGATCGCGGCCACCCTGTCCCAGGTCGTCACCCCGAGCTCCAACTAGCCCCATGGCCTTCCTCCTCGATCACCTGACCGCCATCCTGGTGGGGTCCCTCCTGCTGGTCGGGCTCCTGTTCATCCAGCAGCGCAACAGCACCTCGGCCGTCGAGTCGACGATTCGGTACCAGACCGAGTCCCAGGCGACCGCGTTCGTGGAGACGCTCGCCCGCGACCTCGAGAACGCACGGACGCGCGACCAGTCGCGGACGGCCCTGGGCCCCTACGAGGCCGACTCCCTCGGCGGCTCGACCGTCCGCTCGCTCGGCCTGCACCTCTTTCCGGGCACCGCCGACACCGAGTGGATCCAGTTCGTGACCCTCGCCGACCCGGAGGCCAGCGCCGACGACGACGCCACGACCACCTCCGACCTGATCGCGGTGGCCTACCGCATGGAGCCGACCGGCGAGCAGGTCACGGCCAGCGGCCAGATCCGCAACCTCCACCGCATCGTCCGCTACGTGTACGACGGGACCGGCACCGGCACCGGGTCCTGGCTGCCCGAGGGGGCCAGCCCGCCCACCGTGGTCGGGTTCCGGGTGAACGCGCTCCCCGGCGGCACGAGCGGCCGCATCACGACGCTGCCGCCTCGCGTGGACCTGACGGTCGAGATGGCCTTCGAGACGCCCAGCCGCCGCGCGGCGGACCAGACCTCGCGAGCCGAGAACGGCCTCACGCGCCAGGGGGCGACGGCGCGCATCTACGCCGCTGGCACCGGCAACCTGTCGCTGCCGCCGTCCCAGGGCAGCACCCTGATCCCCCGCGTGCCGTGGGTCCCGGCGGTCCCGCCGCCGCCGCCGCCCTCGCCGCCGCCGCCGGGTGGTCCCGGCCCGGGCACCCCGACTCCGCCGCCGCCGCCGCCGCCGGGCCCGAGCACCCCGCCGCCGCCGCCGACCCCGGCGCCCCCTCCCTTCGACACGACCGGCACCAGTGCCGGCGGCCTCTAGACCTCTCCTTCCATGGGACGCGCCCTTCTGATCATCGTCCTTGCTGCCGTCCTCGGCGGGAGTTACCTCACCATCAACTCGCTGAGCGCGCGCAACGAGACGCTCGGGCGCCGCTCGGGCGCCCAGGCGACCATGCTCGCCCGGCAGATCTCAGAGAGCGGCATGGCCATCGCCCTGTCGGAGGTGACCCAGTACGATGGGTTCTCGAACGACGGCCTCTTCCCGAGTGAGCGCGACTACAACGACGGGACGATCCGCTTCGAGTCCTACGACGACTCGCTGACCCCGTCGACGCCCAACGGGCAGCGCATTTCGGTGCGGGTGAGCGGCGAGTTCGGCGGCGCGACGCACCGCCTCGCGAGCGTCTACGAGCTCGACCCGATGGACTTCCCCGGCCCGGTCTGGCTGGACGTGCCCCACGCCGTCGCCGCGGTCCACGCCAACGCCGAGCTGTCCGGCGGCGACTTCGGCTACACGCCGCAGGTGGACCCCCAGAAGTACAATGACCTGGAGATCTCGGAGTTCGGCTTCACGCTCGACGGCGTCCGGGCGGCGTTCGCCGGTGCCTCCGACGTGGTCGCCCCGGGCGCGTCGCTCCCGGCCTGGGACATGGGCGGCACCACCAACGACGGCAAAGGCCGCACCGCCGACCTCGGCGCGGGCGTGACCACGGCCGACGGCCTGTACTACGCGCTCCGCAACGCCGTCGACACAAGCGACGGCGACCAGGTGATGGCGGGCGGCCTGACGGTCACGGGCTCGCAGACGCTCGGCACCGCGCCGCAGTCGATCACGCGCATCGAGGGCCCGCTCACGGTCGGCCCCGGCGCCCGCCTCTCCGGCGAGGGCGCGCTCCTGATCGAGGGCGACCTCGTGGTGCGCGGCCGGCTCGACTGGGACGGCCTCGTCGTCGTCCGCACCGAGGCGGACCACCTGACCGTGGACCTCACCGGCCCGACCACCATCGACGGCGCGCTGGTGGTGGCGCAGGAGGCCTACCCGCCGGGCGGCCACAGCGACCTGACCGTCTTCCGCCAGCCCGACGGCAACTGGACCAAGGCCTGGGGCCGCCGTGAGGCCGGGCCGGGCGCCCTCCACGCGACGCCGCGCGGCCTCACGCCCGAGTGGCCCTTCTGGAACCACATCCACAAGTTCGACCACCCCACCCCGGGCGACGTCGACTACACCAACCGACGCCGCGGCGAGATCCACCTCGTCGACGACGACGCGGGCGATCCGCAGGAGAGCTACACCGGCCTCCGCGAACTGCTCGACCACCTCGGCTCGACGCCCGTCCAGGTCGAGTTCGCCAACGTCGGCGCCAACGGCCAGTCCATCGTCGAGGTGGAGGTCGACGGCGAGACGCCGATGCAGCGCGGCCTGAACCTGGGCTTCGCCGGGACCGACCTCCAGGGCGCGACCCGGTACCGCTCGAAGACGTTCCCGGCCGAGGACCTGGAGCGGCTCGTGATCCGGCCGCAGAGCCTCCGGTCGTTCCAGAAGCTCTGGGACTCGGCGGGCGTCTGCTCCGAGTCGCCGATCCCCGAGTGGCCCGTCTGCGTGGGCCTCCACCGCAACGACCGCGAGGGCGCGCTGACGGTCCGCATCCGGCGGGCCAGCGGCGGCGTGGCGCTCTACGAAGCGGCGGTCTACTGGCACATGCAGGTCGGCTCGGAGGAGGCCCAGTACCAGGCCGAGTTGGACGCCTGGCGCACGGGCGTCAGCGACGGCTCCATCCCCTTCGGCACGGACCTCACGATGGGCCCGAACACGGCCATCACCTACGAGCTCGGCCCCGTCGTCTCGCTCGCCGAGAAGGTCGGGTTCGACGGCAACGAGGTGGTCCACGTCTCGACCGAAAGCAGCCTCGACGAGGCGCCCCGCGCCTCGGCCGGCCGGCCGTCGGCCCCTCCCACGACGCCCACGCCCGGCAACCCCGACCCGGACGGCGACGGACTGGTGGAGGTGTGCCACATGCCGGGCACCGGGGCCGAGAGCGACCTCGTCGTGAGCGTCCTCTCGATCGCGATCCACCTCGGACACGGCGACCCGTTCGGGACCTGCACGTAGTCTCCGAGCCGCCTCGTTTTCCCACGCCGCCGTGTCCCTCTGGATGCGGCGGCGTGGCCGTTCAGGGCGGGTCCGCTTCGAAGCCGGGCAGGGGTGCCGGTACAAAGCACACAGAGAGAGGTAACCCGCTCCCGCTCAGTCACTTTCCCCCTCGAAGGGGAGAGGGCGCCCGGAGACTACCCAGCGGCCTGGTGGAACCGAATCGCTCCATCTCGGCGCAGAATTGTGGTTGCACGCCGGAGCGCCGACGCGGGCACGGAAGTCGCGAGGGCATAGGACTGCCCCGGCTCCCTCCTCCATGCCTCAGACGCTCCTCGCCATCGCGGCCATCTTCTGCTTCGGGCTGCTCGCCCTCGGGCGGCAGCGGCACGATAACGACCTCACGCGGCACACGATCGCGATGGAGGCGGAGCTTGCTGCCGTGGACGCGGCCACGGCGCGGATGACGGCCATCGAGCGGCTGGCCTTCGACGAGGAGGACATCGACCGGACCGGCATCCGGGCGCAGCCATCCTCGACGCCCCTCGGGCCCGACGGCGGCGAGACCTCCCCGGCCGACTTCGACGACGTGGACGACTGGGCGGGCAGCGACGCCACCACCGACGTGCCTGTCGGCGCGGGCTCGCTCCGCTTCCGCACGACTGTGCGCGTCCGCTACGTGAACAACCTCGCGCCGACCACGCCCTCCGCCAGCGCGACGCTGACCAAGGAGATCCTCGTCAGCGTGGTGGAAGTGCCCGAGGGCACCATGGACCGGGCCCCAGCCGAGGCGTCGCTCCGCCGCGTGGTCACGCCCGCCGGCATCGCCTCCCGCACCCCGCCGTCCCCATGACGTTCCTCCTCGACAACCTGACGGCCATCGTCGTCGGCACCGTGCTGATCGGCGCGCTGTTCGTGCTCCAGCAGCGCGGGCAGCAGACCGCCGTGGCGGCCGTCCAGCTCCAGCAGGCGCAGACGCAGGCCAACACCTTCACCACGACCGTCGAGCGGGAGTTGGAGAACGCACGCAGCCGCGCCGAGACGGAGCGGATTTACCAGGTCGCGTCCGGCGCGAGCCGCTTCGGCACGGACCGCTACCGCTTCGGCATCCGTCAGGCGACTGCCTCCGACGGCACGGTCTACACGAGCCAGCTCGTCTTCCCGACCCACAGCGACCCGGACGCCCTCGACGCCTCGCCGATCCAGACGGTGATCTACGAGGTGACCGAGACCGCCGGGACCGCACGCGTGGACAACCGCGACCGGCCACTGCTCGAGGTGGCCCGGTTCGAGTTTCCACGCGGCGGCCCGCTCCGCCGGACGGGCGTCTACACCCGCATCGTGGACTTCGACGTGACGGCGTTCGCCGCCGACGGCACCGAGGTCACGGCGCAGGCCCAGATGGCCGAGACGCCGGTCCGCGTCCACGTCGAACTCCGCTTCGCGCCCGACGTGGTGAGGCAGCAGACCAGCGATCAGGCCCGGGACATGGTCACCTCGACCCGCCTCGCCCGCACCGCGCGCGTGACCGGCGCGCTGGCTCAGACCGGCGACGCGCCCGTGGACGCCACCCTCCCGGGCGGCCTCCCGCCGCTCCTGCCCGGCGACCCTGGCTTCGTGGCGGGGTCGTCGCCCTCCTCTGCGCCTCCCCCGACCACGGGCGGCGGCGGCCAGGGCGGCTCCGGTGGCCAGGGCGGCTCCGGCGGCCACGGCGGCTCCGGCGGCCACGGCGGCCACGGCGGCTCCGGCGGCCAGGGCAGCGGCGGCGGCCAGGGCGGCTCCGGCGGCCAGGGCGGCTCCGGCGGCATCGGTACCTGACCGCGCCGTTCAGCCCCACGGCCCACCCCTTTCGTTCACAGTCTCGACCCTCCCCAAACCCATGGGACGCTATCTCCTTTTCCTCGTCCTCGCTGCCGTCGTCGGCGGCGGCCTGCTCACGCTCAGCATGCGAGGCACGCTCTCGGGCTCCCTCCAGCAGCACGCTGAAACCCAGGCGGACGTGCTCGCCCGCGAGATCGCCGAGGCGGGCCAGAGCGTCGCCCTGAGCGAGATGGTCGGCGGGGGGGCCTTCCGCGACCCCACCGTCCGCCTCGGCGACTCGCAGGACTACGAGGGCGGCCAGTTCCAGATCGAGTACATCCCCGGCGCCGGCGGCGCCGAGGCCACGCTCCGGGTGACCGGCTCCCACGGCGGCGCCATCCACACCATCGAGAGCACCTACGCGATCCAGCCGCTCGACGCGCCGGGGCCGCTCTGGCTCGACGTGCCCTACGCGACCGCCTCGGCGGTCGGCGGCACGAAGATCTCGGGCAACGGGCACGACGTGCAGTTCGACCGCCGCAAGCACGACGACCTCGAACTGGAAAGCCTCCTCCCGCTCGACGACATCGACGATGACATCGGAGCGGCCATGGGGACCGCGCACAGCAACCTCTCGGTACCGGCCGCCGACGCCTGGGCGGGCACCGGCGGCCTCCTCGACGGCCTCAACGTGGACGACGCGGAGGGCCTCTACCAGAAGGCGCTCGGCGCCCTCGACACCGACAACGGCGACATCCGGTACGACGGCGACTGGACGGTCGGCGCCCCGGCCGCGATGGCGTCCGGTCGCGGGACGACGTTCGGCGGCGGCCCGCTCGCCACCGTGCCGATGCTGGGCGCCCGCGTGGCCACGTTCGCCTTCGCGCCCGCCGCGATGCTCCCGGCCGCCGCGGCGCCCGGCGGCACCCTCCCCGACGCCACCTTCGGCACGGCCGCCAGCGGCACCCAGATCACGCTCTTCGACGGCGACCTCACCGTCGCCGGGTCGCTCTCCGGCCACGGCGTCCTGCTGGTCGGCGGCGCGCTGACGGTGTTGCCGGGCGCCGACCTCACGTGGAACGGCATCGTGATCGTGCACGGCACCGACGCGGTGCTGCCGATCGATCTCGACGGCGTCGTGGACGTGACCGGCATGATGGTGGTCGTCCACGAGGCGTTCCCGCCGGGCGGCCACCTCGACGTGTCGGTGTACCGCGCGCAGGCGGGCATGAACCCCGCCATCCCCAAGGGCGACGTCTCGGAGCAGCAGTACCCCTGGACGACCAAGCCGGGCTTCCCCTTCCACCAGCACATGCACGCCTTCGACATCACGCCGGCGTCCGCGCCGCGAGGCGACCGGGTGTTCTTCACCGAGAGCGGCGTCGGCCGGCACGAGAGCGTGGTCCAGTTCAAGGAGTTCCTGTCGCGCTTCGGCGCCACGCCGGTCTACCTGACCTTCGGCAACCCGCAGAACGACGGGCACTCGCGCTTCCGGCTGGACGTCGCCGGCGCCGACGGCACCGAGGGCGTGTTGAAGCGCTCCGTGCAGGCGGGCTTCGGCCGCTTCGCGGCGGCGGGCAACGACCTGCGCACGAAGTCCTTCCCCGCCAACGCGCTCCGCGCCTTCGACGTGGACGTGCTGAGCCTGCGCGCCCTCAAGAAGGGCTTCGACGACCCCGCGTGCGTCGAGTGGCCCATCTGCATCGGGCAGGACTGGAACCGCCGCGGCGCCCTCGCGGTGCGCGTCCACCGCGCCAGCGACGACGCGCGGCTCTACGAGTCGACCCTCTACTGGCACATGCGGACCGACGAGATCGCGACGCACGCCGCCGAGGAGGAGGCGTGGCGCACCAAGATCCGCAACGGCGAGGCGTTCGGCGCACACCTGAGCTTCGGCCCGGATGTCACGCTGACGTTCGACATCCGCGAGGTCGCCGAGCTGTCGGAGCGGCTCAACTTCGACGGCACCCAGGTGGTGCTCGTGTCCTCTTCGACGTCGCACAAGACGGCCGCGGAGATGCGGGCCGGAGACGGCTCGGGCTCGAACGCCGTCTGCCACGTCTCTGCGAGTGGGAACCAGAACACGCTCACCCTGGACGCGAGCAGCTTGCAGAACCACCTCGCCCACGGCGACCTGCCCGGTGTCTGCCAGTTGCCCCCGGGCTGCGCGTCGCCCGGCGACCAGGTCCAGATCTGCAACAAGCCCAACGGTCAGGGCATCTGGCGCGATCGAACGGTCGACTGCGACAAGGTCCAGAATCACCTCAACCACGGGTGCCGCCTGGGCACGTGTGAGGCCAACGGCCTGCCCACCACGGCGCCTCCGGGCGGCGGCAACGCCACCGTGACGATCTGCCTGCTGGGCGCCGAGATCCAGATCAGCACGTCCGCCCTGGACGGCTACCTCGCCCTCGGGGCCACGGTCGGCTCGTGCTCCGGCGGCTCCGGCGGCTCGTGACCCAGGCGTCTCCTTCGAGCCATTAGGGACGACGGACGGTCGGCCGATACTCCGGGCCATGGCGCCCGCCCCGCTCTCGTTTCCCCTCCCCGCCGCCCGGGCCCTCTCGAACCTCCGGTTCGGGATGGTCTGGGCGGCGGCGATGGTGGTCGCCCTCGACGTCTGGTTCCACCTCGGCGGCGGCGTGGCCTCCCCCGACCTCGCGGGGTGGTTCGACGCGGCGAGCGAGCGCGGGCTCGGCTCGTGGCTGTCGGTCACGCAGACGGTGCTGGTCGCCCTCACGCTGTGGGTCGTCGTCGCGGTCGTACGGCGGACCGGCGCGTCGCGGGCACGCGTGGCGGGGTGGGTCGCGCTCGCGACCTTCGTGTCGTACCTCGCCCTGGACGACGGCACCCAGATTCACGAGCGGGTGGGACGAGCCTTCGGAGCCTCGGAGGCGAGCGAGCGCGGGGTCGGGGCGGCGTTCCCGAGCTACTACTGGCAACTCGTGCTCGGGCCGGTGTTCGCGGGCGCAGGTCTGTTCATGGCCGTCTTCCTGTGGCGCGAGTTCCGGGGAAGCGATCTCTGGCGGCTCGTCGGCGGCGCGTTCGCCCTCCTGGGCACGGCCGTCGCCATCGACTTCGTCGACGGCCTCCCGGATGGGCACCCCCTCGACCTGATCGGGCGCGTGGGGTCGATGGCCCGCGTCGAGGCGGTGGCGGAGACCTCGTTCCGCCTGCCGGGGCCCGCGGTGGTCCTCCACCTCTCGCGGATCGTGGAGGAGAGCCTCGAAATGGTGGCGATGACGCTCCTCTGGGTCGCCTTTCTGACGCACCTGACGCACCTCGCGGGGGGCCTCCTCCTGACATGGACGCCGCAGGAGCCGACTTCGTCGCGCATCCTCCGGGCCGACCTCGCCGAGCGCCTGGCGGCGACCGAGCCCGAGCGGACGGCGGCCGTGCTCGCCGAAGAGTGACCCGCGGCGAACGGGGCACGACGTCGCGCGTTCGGATGGTTCGCCCCCGCCCCGCATGACTCCCGACGCCCCTCTCGACCCCGACTCCCCCCACCTCGGCCCCGAGGCAGAGGAGGCTCGCCCCACCCTCGCCACGCCCGACGAGGCCGCGGAGGCCTACGGCGTCCCCGTGCCCGCCGCCGACGCGCCGCCGCCCACCCACCAGAGCGGCTACGTCGCCATCGTGGGCGCGCCCAACGTGGGCAAGTCCACGCTGCTGAACCGGTGGCTGGGGACGAAGCTGTCCATCGTGTCGCCCCGGCCGAGCACGACGCGCAACCGCGTCCTCGGCATCCTGACCGCCGAGGCGGGCGAGGTGGAGGCCCGCCCTGCGGGCTACCAGTTGGTGCTGCTCGACACGCCCGGCGTCGTCCGCCCCAAGTACCGCCTCCACCAGCACATGATGCGCGACGTCGACCGCTCGCTCGGCGACGCCGACGTGACGGTCTTCCTGGCGGACGCCACCGAAACGCGCCTCACGCACGACGCGCTGAGCGCTGCCGAGCGCGTCCAGAACGCCCGCGGGCCGGTCCTGCTGGCGCTCAACAAGGTCGACAAGCTGGGCCTGGTGGACGAGGCGCTGCCGCTCGTGGAGCTCTACACCGAGGCGCTCGGCCGCGCGCCCGACGCCGTCGTCCCGATCTCCGCGCGGACGGGCGCCGGGACCGACGCGCTGCTGGAGCTGGTGCTGGACCGCATCCCCGAAGGCCCGCCTTACTACCCGGCCGACCAACTCTCGGAGCACCCGGAGCGCTTCTTCATCTCTGAGATCGTCCGCGAGGCCATCTTCCACCGCTTCCGCGACGAGGTCCCGTACGCGACGCAGGTGGTGGTGGTGACCTACCAGGAGCGCGAGGGCAAGAAGGACTTCGTGGCCTGCGACATCGTCGTCGAGCGGGACTCGCAGAAGGCGATCCTGATCGGCAAGGGCGGGCAGGCGCTCAAGCACCTCGGGCGCGCGGCGCGCGAGGAGATGGAGGCCTTCCTCGGCCGCGGCGTCTACCTGCAGCTGTTCGTCAAGACGCGGGCCGACTGGCGCGACAAGGAGGGGCACCTCCGCGAGTACGGCTTCGGCGCCTGACCCGGACCTCTCCCCGATACACCCGCGGCCGGACGCTGCCTCTCCAGGCGAGCGTCCGGCCGCGAGCCGTTCAGACCGGCGCCGTCAGCGGACGACGGTGAGCCGCTCGGTCGCCACCACGGACCCGGCCGCGAGCCGGACCACGTAGACGCCCGGCGCCCACGCCCTAGCGTCCACCGCCACCTCGAAGCGGCCCGCCTCGGTCGGCCCGTCGGCCACCACGGCGACCTCGCGGCCCAGCGCGTCGTAGACGGCCACGCGCACCACCGCGGCCTCGGCCACCTCGTAGGCCACCGTCGCCCGGCCCGGCGCCGGGTTCGGGTACGGCGCCCGGAGCGTCGTCGCAGCCGGGAGCGCCACCGAGGCGGACGGAGCCGCGGCCACGGTCGCGGGCGCGTCGCTCGTCACGCCGGTCTCGCCGACCGTCACCGTCGCCTCGCCGACGACTGCGTCGCTCGCCTGGACCGTCGCCAGCGCCGCCGAGGCGCTCTTGTCGAAGGCGTAGCTCGCCACCGCCAGCGTGTCCACGCTCTGCGTGCCGACGTAGCGCCGGTACGTGTAGGTGCCGTCCGCGGCGCCCGCCTGGAGCACGATCCGCGTCGCGCGGGCCACCGCCTCGTCCGGGGCGAGGGTCAGCGCCGCGGCGCTCTGGACCTCGGAGGTCGTGCCGCCGGGCGTCGTGAGCGTGGTCCACGTCTGCGTCGTCACCGTCTGGCCGGTCGGGTTGTTGATCTCGTACTTGATGCGGAAGTCGCCGCCCTCCGGCCCGACCACGACGGCGCCGACGGGCTCGAAGCGCGACAGCGCGACGCCGACCGAGGTGATGGAGAGTGCCACGTCGGTGGCCGACACCGTCACGTCGCCGACCACGCCGAGGGGCAGGTCGACTGTGTCGAAGGCACCCACACAGGCCGTGGCGCAGGTCACGAGCGTGTAACTCTCGCCCGGCGACGGCACGAAGCCGTCCACGAACGTCACCGCCAGCGTGCCGCCGAGGGTGCCCGTGTCGGTCGCCGCGAGCTGGTCGTACTCGGTGCCCACCGCCAGCCCGCCGATCTCGACGTCCAGCCGGGCGTCGGTGTCGAGCGTGATCGAGCCGTCGATGGTCAGCACGCCCGGGGACAGGCCGGGGGCGAGGACGCCGCCCACGAGCGGCGGCGACGGCAGGTCGAGCGTCCCGGTCCCGGCCAGCGTGCCGGTGTTGGTCAGCGGACCGCCGAACCGGAGCGCGCCGCCGGGCAGGCGTACCGTGCCCCGGTTGTCGAACGGCACGCCGACGACGCCCTCCGTCCCCGCCTCGGAGCGCTCGAAGACCCCCAGGTTGGTGAAGCTGCCGCTCCCCTCGACGTTGTCACCCAGCGCCGCCTCGAAGAGGTAGAGGCCGTTGTTGAAGAACGAGCCGTTGATCCGGAGGTCGCCGCCCGTGTGGCGGATGAGTCCCGAGTTGCGGAGCGTGCCCGTGTAGGTGTGCGCGCCACCGACGAGGTCCAGCTCGGCGCCGCTCTCGATGATGATCTGGGACGCGTTGATCGTGCCCGTGCCCCACGTCCCGCTGGCAAGGCGTCGGCTGATCGTGAGCCGACGGATGTTGTCGAGCAGCGTCGTGGACGCCCCCTGGCCGAACGCGAACAGGGTGCGGACCACCACATCGGCGCCGCCGAAATCGACCTTGCCGTACACGTCGAGCGTGCGGAAGCGGAGCGTCCCGCCCGGCTCGTACTCGACCTGCGCGTTGATGCCGGGCACCAGAAGCTCACGCACCGGCGCCCCACCGGGCAGGCGCAGCAAGCCCGCGTAGTGCGTCACCGTCCCGGCGTTGACGGCCCCGGCGGAGAGATCCACCAGGTCGAAGTTGGAGTTGACCTCCAGCGCGCCCACCCGGATATCCGCCGCACTCGTGAGCGTGCTCACCGCGCTCGAACTGCCGTAGAGCCCCAGCGTGCCGCCTCCGCGGACCGTCGTGGCCGCGTCGATGGCGAGGTCCTGGTTGAAGAGCTCGATCATGGTCCCGGTCGGGATGAGGATGCTGGCCTCGTTTATCGAGATGCCCCCCGGCTCGATGCCGGTGTTCAGCTGGAGCGTGCCCGCCAGCACGCGCACGTCGCCGCCGTCGATGGCGAGCGAGTCCGGCACCAGCCGCACCGTGTCGAAGGACGGGAACGGGAAGGGCCCGATGCTGGCGTCCGACTGGAGCGTCCCCTGCACGACCAGCGCGCCCGGCCCCGCGATCTGGTTCGAGTTGCTGTAGGCCCGGAAGAGGCCCTCAGGCAGGATCACGAGATCGCCCGAAGCGGGCGTCGGGTCGTTGACGTTAGAGCCGAGGGTGAGCCGCAGGTTCGTCCACTCGAGGATGCCCGCGACCTCCATCCGCCCCTTGATGTGATTGTTTCCTCTCGACAGCACCGTCGCGCCCGGTGAAACGGTGAACACGCCCGCCGTCTCGATCGTCCCGCTGTTCCAATCCATCTCGCCGGTGACGGTCAGGTCGGCGAGGTTGCGGAGCCCGTCCACGTTGGCGGATTGCAGTGCGACGGTTTCGACCGAGGCCGAGCCGCCGTTGAAGTCGATGGTGCCGAACGAGTCGAACGTGATGACGGAGCTGAGGTCGAATGTGGCGGGGGCACCGGTGAACGTGATGTCGCCCGGTACCGGCCCCCCGCTGCCCAGCGGCCGGGCATCGACGCGCATGGCGTCGAGAGAGGACGCTGCGGAGCCGTCGACGAGCATCAGGCCGCCACCCGTCATCCACAACGCGGGGGAGGTGACGGTTGAGCCGGTGAGGTCGCACGTCTCTCCCAGGCTGTTGTTGCACTCGACGGTCCCCACCGAGAGGGCGGTGGAGGTCGCAATGCCATCGGTAATGCGCAGTCGGCCGGTGCCGCCGATCTGAGTCGAGGCATCGGCGGTGATGGCGTCTGTGCCCACCTCGGCATCGATGCTGAACTGTCGGCCGGGACTGATCTCCAGAACACCAGTGCCCACGTAGCCGGTGCCTCGAAGCACGGCGTTGCCTTCCACCTGCAAGGCGCCGATGAACCGACTCTCGTCCAGTGTGACGACTGTGCCTGCAGGCAAGATGGCCGTGTGGTCCGTGCTGAGGGGGTGGAAGCACGGAGGCCCGGGGCTGACCTCGATGCAGTTGTTCCAGTTTGTGCCAGTGGTCCAGTCACCAGCGCCCCCGGCGGTCCAGACGAAGGTCTGGGCAGAGGGTGAGGCCGAGACAGCGGTTAGAAAGAGAAAGAGAAGGATGCGCATTCCGCAGGAGGAGGAAAGAGAGCCGTTGCACGGTCGATCCCCTGGGACCGCCGAATGTGTTGCTAGCCCATTCGTCGTTTGGCAGCCGGGAGGGTCACGGGTCGTCGTCGCCGCACACGAATCACTCAGACCACGCTCACGACTCCCCTCCCCACCATGTGCGAGTGGCGCCGTCAGCCGCCCAGGCTCGCCGATCACGAGCGGCCCGTCCCTCCACCTCGGCGACCGTGCGCCCCCTCCGCAGAGAGCCCCGAGGCGGGGAGAGCCAACCCATCAACAGGTGGATTCGGAACGCATCCATGCCGTCCGACTGGGGAAGAGCCTGAGTTTCAAGGGCTAGCGCTTCCCTAGGCCAGCGTTGCAGCCTCTTTTTGAGCCGGGAGGACGCCACCGCCGCCGCCTGCACGTAGTTTTGGGCCTGTGGTTTGTAGAGAGTGGCCGGTGTGCCCTCTCGCCGTCGTTCGTCATGCGTTTCTCCCTTTTCTCCTCCGCCATGCCCCGCAGCCTTTTCGTCGCGGCACTCGTCGCCGTGGCGCCGGCTCTCAGCGTCCATGCCCAGACGGCACGGACGGACACCGCGCCGGTGCGCGCCGCTCAGGCTCTCGAAGCCTCTGCCGACGCCCGCCTGCCCGAGTCCGTCCCTGCCGACGCGCCCTCGGACGCTGAGCTCGCCCGCCGCCTCTCCGCCTTCTACGCCCGCCAGGCCGACCTCCTCCAGGCCGACGCCGACGGCGATGTCGCGCGCTACACAATCCTCCTGGACGACCTCGTGGCCGATGTCCAGGCCGCGGCCCTCCGGCCGGGGATGCTCACCCAGCCGCGCTTCCGCGACCTCTTCGGCTCCGTCATGACGGAGTACGAGCGCTACTACGACCGCACGCTGGTCGACCGCGGCGACGTGTACGCCATCCGCGCGGCGGGCACGCGCGCCATCGAGCGCGGCTTCGACGAGGGCACGCCCCTCCTGGAGCACGTCACGCTCCCCGACGTGGACACCTTCGTGGCGACGATCCCGATGGACATCAACCCGGAGGTCGAGCGCTACATCCAGTTCCTGCTCAACCGCCCCAGCCACGTCCAGCGCCTCCGCTCGCGCGCCGACACGTACTTCCCGATGGTCGAGCGCATCCTCGCCGAGGAGGGCGTGCCGGACGAGATGAAGTACCTCGCGATGGTCGAGAGCGCCCTCAACCCGGTCGCGCGCAGCCACATGGCGGCCGCCGGCATGTGGCAGTTCATCTCGGCCACGGGCCGCGCCTACGGCCTCCGCGCCGAGCGCGAGGTGGACGACCGCCTCGACCCCGAGGCGTCCACGCGCGCCGCGGCCCGTCACCTCCGCGACCTGTACGACCGCTTCGGAAGCTGGCACCTCGCGCTGGCGGGCTACAACTGCAACCCGGCCGTGATCGCCCGCGGCGTCCGCCGCTTCGAGGAGCGGACGGGCCAGACGGCGACGTTCTGGGACATCGACCACGTGATCCCGCGCGAGACGCGCGCCTACGTGCCGATGTTCATCGCGACGGCGCTCATCCTCTCCAACCCGGACGCCTACGGCTTCCCGGCCCACGAGCCCGGCCCGTCGTACGTGTTCGACCAGATCCCGGTCGCCGGGGGCACCCGCCTCCGTGACGTGTCCCGCATCATCGACGTCGACGAGTCGGTGCTGGCCGCGCTGAACCCGTCGCTGCGCCAGAGCCGCGTGCCGAACGTCCGCGTGCCCCACATGCTTCGGATCCCGATGGGGACCTACGTGGAGCACGCCGAGGCCCTCGACCGTCTCGCGCCGCCGGAGGCCTCGGGCGAGCGCTTCGCCGCCGGGTCGGTGTCGTACGGCCCGCGCGCCGTTCGCCCGCTGGCGCCGCAGGAGCACAGCGAGGCCGTCGCCGCGCTGGTCGCGCGCCGCGAGGTGCGCCGGGCGCATCAGGCGCCGGTGCGCCGCGCCGTCCGCGATGAGCCCGTGGTGCGCTACGCCGCGACGACGCCGACGAGCGTGCCGCAGGCCCAGCAGGCCGCCGAGCAGCAGATCGCGGAGGCGCGTGAGGCCGAGGCCCGCGACGCTGCCCGCGCCCAGGCCGAGGCCGTCCGCCTCGTGGCGACCGCCGCCGCGGCTCCCGCGGAGCCCGAGATCGTGGAGGACCTCGACATCGCGACGCCGCAGCCGACCGAGGCGCCCGCCGCCGTCGCGGTCACCTTCACGCCGCCGCCGCCGCCCGCCCCCAGCACGGCGCCGCCGGTCCGCACGGTCAGCGTGACCTCTGAGCGGACCACGACCCACACGGTCCAGCGTGGCGAGTACCTCCTCCGCATCGCCCGCCAGTACGGCATGTCGCTCGACGAGCTCCGGGCGCTCAACCCCGGCGTGGGCGACAACGTCCGCGTCGGCCAGCGGCTCCGCGTGAGCGGCACCCCGGCCCCCTCCGCAGCCTCCGCAGCCCCGGCGCCGCGCGCTGCCGCGCCGGCCCGCGCGACGACCCACCGCGTCGCATCGGGCGACCACCTCACCAACATCGCCCGCCGCTACGGCGTCACGGTGTCGCAGCTCAAGGAGTGGAACAACCTCTCCTCGGACGTGATCCACGTCGGCCAGCGCCTCCGCGTCACCGCGCGGGGCTCGCGGGGCTGAACCGGTGGACGCACGACGGGCCGCGAGCCCGTCGCCGGATCGACTGCAGCGCGCCGCTCCTCCGGGGGCGGCGCGCTTTTTTTCGGTCTCGCTCCGGCCTCACGGAGCGAGACCGACCGCGCGACCCCACGGACCGATCCTCATGCACCTCTCGCCCGCTACGCCTCGCCCCAGGCGCCGATGAGGCCGAGCAGCTTGCGCTTGGCGACCGGCACCAGCGTGGCATCCACGGGCAGGTCCACCTCGGCGTCGAGGCGGAAGGCGGCAGGCGCGGGCAGGTCGGGCGCGACTTCGGCGAGCGTGGACTTCCAGTCAGAGGGTGGGGCCATCGGGTCCAGGACCGTGTCCAGGCGCTCGGTGCGCAACGCGCGGTACGGCCCGTCGGGCGCGGCCAGCGGCGAGACGCGGTAGCGCAGCACACACACCGAGGCGACGTCACGGACCAGCAGGAAGCCCTCGTCGCGATACGACGGGACCACGCCGACGGCACGGAGCGCGGCCCGCTCGGCGACGAACTCGTAGAGCGTTCGGCCTTCCCGGATGGCGCCCGCGATCTGGGGCAACGCCCAGCGCGCCAGTCCGACAGCCACCGGCGCCTCGGGGCCGCTGCGGACCAACCGCCCCGCCTCCCAGTCCACGTCCACGACGGGGCCGGCGTGGGTCTCGACCGACGCTGCCCCGGCGACGAGCGCCGCGAGGCCGCGATGGAGCGTCACGAGGTCGCCCAGCCATGGTGAGATCTGGTTGGAGCGGAAGGCGGCGCGGGTCTCGGCGAGGCCCGCGAGGATGCGGTAGCGCGCGGCCTCGGCGTCGGAGGCGGCATCGAACAGACGGAACGAGAGGGCAGGCATGACGTCGGGGGGACATTCGTTCACTGATTCTTCTCAACAACCGGGCCATCGTGCCAGTCCCTTCGACGTGCCCTCCGAGCATCGGGCCGTTTCGTGGAGCGCACGGGGTGGACAGCCCCCCCTGGAGGCGACCTAGCTTCCTGGTTTCCCGTCGGCTCCAGCTGCCCTGCGCGTCCCTCGAACCCTCGCACGGGGTCGCCGCGTTCGACCGAGCCCCTTTTTTTCGGCCCTCCCGGCCTCCTCCACTCGACTCCTCACATGGACAAGCTCGTCATCCAGGGCGGCGCCCCTCTCCAGGGCACGCTGCACGTCGGCGGCTCGAAGAACACCGCGCTCCCGCTCATGGCCGCGGCCGTTCTCGCCGACGGCGTGACCACGATCCACAACATCCCGGTCCTCAAGGATGTCGCCACGTTCTCGAACGTGATCCGCGTGACCGGCTGCACGATCGACTGGTCCCCGGACGACGACCCGAACACGCCGGAGACCATCACCATCGACGCGTCCAACATCCACCACTTCGAGGCGCCGTACGACCTCGTCAAGCAGATGCGGGCGTCGTTCTACATGCTGGGCGCGTTGCTCGGCCGCGGCGGCAAGGCGCGCGTGTCGCTGCCCGGTGGCTGCGCCTGGGGCCCGCGCCCGGTCGACCTCCACATCAAGGGCATGGAGGCGCTCGGCGCGACGGTTCGCGAGGAGGCGGGCTACGTGATCGCCGAGGCCCCCGGCGGCCGCCTCCCCGGCGGGCGGATGCGCTTCGAGCCCGTCTCCGTGGGCGCGACCATCAACGTGATGCTGGCGGCCGTGACGGCCGAGGGCGAGTCGGTGCTGGAAAACTGCGCCGCCGAGCCGGACGTGGTCGTCTTCGGCGAGATGCTGCAGGCGATGGGCGCCCAGATCGAGGGCCTCGGCACCGACACGATCACGATCCAGGGCGTCGAGACGATGAACGCGGTCGAGTTCACCAACTGCCCCGACCGCATCGAGCTGGGCACCTACATGATGGCGGCGGCCATGGCGACGCCCGCCGGGGAGGTCTTCCGGATCACCGGCGCCAACCCGGACCACCTCGGCCCGGCATTCACCGACTACTTCCGCGAGACCGGCGTGCCGTTCGAGTTCAAGGGCGACGTGGTCGAGGTCACGGGCGTGGAGACCATCCGGCCGGTGTCCATCGAGACGGCCCCGTTCCCCGGCTTCGCGACCGACCTCCAGGCCCAGTGGACCGTGATGATGACGCAGGCCGACGGCCCGTCGACGGTCCGCGACACGGTCTACACGGACCGCTTTAAGCACGTCCCCGAGCTGCGCCGCCTGGGCGCTGACCTCAAGGTGGACGGCGACACGGTCCACGTGGCGGGCAACACGCGCCCCCTCTCCGGCGCGACGGTCATGAGCACCGACCTGCGCGCGAGCGTCTCGCTGGTGATGGCCGGCATGGTCGCCCAAGGCGAGACGGACGTGCTCCGCATCTACCACCTGGACCGCGGCTACGAGCGCCTGGAGGGCAAGCTCCAGCGCGCCGGCATCGACGTGGTGCGCAAGGAGTACGACGAGGCCCACTCGGAGGGCATCCCGGCCTAGCTCGCCCTGTCCCCATCGGCTCCGCCCGCCTCGGTGTCCTGCCGAGGCGGGCGGTGTCGTCTTAGCCGACCGGCTCGGCGCGCGTCAGCGTCGCCAGCACGGCCCGCCACTCCTCCCGCTCGGCGCGGCCCGGCTTCCGCTCCCCGAACACCTGGACGACGGCCTCGCCGCGGGCGTCGTACAGCTCCAGCGCCGTCACGTCGCCGTCCTCGGTCGGCTTCGTGACGATCCAGGCGTCCGCGATGGCGGTCTCGTCGAGGTGGAGGTTGAAGCCGGGGTCGAGCACGTTGTACCACGGCCCCCGCTCGACGAGCTTCGCGACCGGCCCGGTGTGGATCTGGACGCACCCGCGGTTGCCGACGAACACCATGATCGGGACCTCGTCGGCGGCGGCGGCCTCCAGCGTCTGGCGGATGGCACCGGGCGCGACGCGCTCAGTGAACCGTCCCTCTGCGAGCCGCAGCGCCTGTGCCCGCCCGACGCGATGCCGCCCGAGGAGCTGGAAGAAGTCGTGGGTATCCTGCAGCTCCGCCCAGTCGGCCAGGAGCGCGTCGCGGTCGATCTCGGCGTCGGGGCGGTCGGCGGTCGGGGCCGGGCGCGGCTCCGTCTCCGGAGCCCCTGCCTCCGCCTCGGCGAACCGCTCGACGAGGGCGGCGAAGGCGTCGAGGTCGCTCTTGCGCGTGCAGAACACCTTGTGGACCGCGTCGCCGTGGGCGTCGAAGAACTGCAGGCTCCGGCGCAGGCCGTCGGCGCTGCCGTCCCAGGGCGTCGCGACGGCGTACGCGAACCGCCAGCGGCCGAGGAACAGCCGCAGGTCGATGTCCTTGCCCAGCACCTGGCCCATCCGGTGCGCCAGGCCCGTGTGCACGTCGTCGTAGACGCCGGTCTTCTCGTGGACGCAGGCGTCGTTGCGCGTGAGCGCCATCACCGGCCCGAGCGCTTCGAGCGCGTGGAAGAGGTCCTCGAACTCCGGGCGGAGCCGGGTCGCCGGGCCGTCGACGCCGGTCGCGACCAGGGCGGCCTCGTTGGTGTCCAGGTCCCGGGCGGCGGTGCGGATGCGGGTGGTGGGGTGCTCGGCGCGGAACGCCGCGTAGCGGTCTCGGAGGTCGGTCATGGGAGCGTGGGAAGCGTCAGGGGAACGAGGGGAAGGGCGCCGTCCGGCACGGGGACGACGAGCGGGCAGGCCGCGCACGGGTGGTCGGTCACGACGACCGTCATCCCGAAGGCGCGGGCGACGACGTCGGCGGTCAGAACCTCGCGGGGCGGGCCGCAGGCGACGAGGCGGCCGGCGGCGAGGACCGCCACCCGGTCGGCGTACTGGGCGGCGTGGTTGAGGTCGTGGAGGACGGCGAGCACGCCGACGCCCTCCGCCGCCCGGTCCCGGGCGGTTCGCAGGACCGCGTGCTGGTGGGCGATGTCGAGCGCGCTCGTGGGCTCGTCGAGCAGGAGGTAGCGCGTCTCGCCCGGGCCCGCCTCGGCGTCGAGCTGGGCGAGCGCCCGGGCGAGGTGGACCCGCTGCTGCTCCCCGCCGGAGAGCGTCTGGTAGCGGCGCGCGGCGAGGGCCTCGACCCCGCCGGCCCGCATGGCCCGGAAGGCCGCGTCGAGGTCGGCGGCCTGCCCGGCTCGGTGCGGCGTCCGCCCCAGGAGGACGACCTCCAGCACCGAAAAGTCGAACGGCAGCGTCGACGCCTGGGGCATCACGGCGCGCCGGAGCGCGAGCGTGCGCGGCTCGATCTCCGCCAGCGGCCGGCCCCCCAGCGTCGCGCCCCCGGTGGTGGGCGGGGTCTCCCCTGCGATCACGCGGAGCGCCGTCGTCTTGCCAGCCCCGTTGGGGCCGACGACGGCGAGCACCTCGCCGGGCCGCACGTCGAGGGAGACGTCCGACAGGAGCGTCGCCTGGCCGACCCGGACCGTCGCGGAGGAGAGCGTGAGCATGAGTTAAAGGGCGGGCCGCTGGCGGAGCAGGAGCCACAGGAAGAAGGGCGCGCCGGCGAGGGCCGTCACGATGCCGATGGGGACCTCGACGGGCGCGAGGACGGTCCGCGCGAGCAGGTCCGCGGCGACGAGCAGGAGCGCGCCCGTGAGGGCGGAGGCGGGCAGCAGCGCCCGGTGGTCCGGCCCCAGCCCGAGGCGGACCAGGTGCGGCGCCACCAACCCGATGAACCCGACCAGTCCGGCCGCCGCCGTCGCCACGCCGACCGCCAGGGCCGAGCCGACCACGACGAGCCCCTTGACGCGCTCGGTGCGCACCCCGAGGTGGCCCGCCTCGGCCTCGCCGAGCAGGAGCGCGTTGAGCGGCCGCGCCAGGCGCGGCGCGGCCAGCACGACAGCGCCGATGAGCGGCGCCACGACGGCGAGCGTGCCCCACGTCGCGCCGCCCAGGCTGCCGAGCGTCCAGAACGTCAGGTCCCGCAGCTGGCCGTCGTCGGCGAACAGGACCAGGACGCCGACGCCTGCCCCGCACAGCGCGTTGACCGCGATGCCGGCCAGCAGCATCGTCGCCACCGACGTGCGCCCGCCGCGCGTGGCGATCCGGTAGACCACGGCCGTCGTCGCGAGCCCGCCCGCGAACGCCGCCACGGCCACGAGCGCCGGCCCCAGCGCGAGCGCCGTCACGCCGACCGTCGAGGCGAGCACGATGGCCGTCGCCGCGCCCAGCGCCGCCCCACTCGACACGCCGACCAGGCCGGGATCGGCGAGCGGGTTGCGGAAGAGCCCCTGCATCAGCGCCCCGCTGACGGCCAGCCCGGCTCCGACGAGCACGCCGAGCAACACGCGCGGCAGCCGAATCGCCAACAGCACGGCCTCCTGCTGCGCCGTCCCGCCGGCCACGTCAAGGCCGAGCGCCCCGGCCAGCGCGGCCAGCACCGCCGACGGCGGCACGCGGACGGCCCCGACGCCGACGGAGATCACGCACGCGACGACGAGCGCGGCGCTCAGCCCGCCCAGCGCGAGGCGCACCCGCCGCGCGCGGTGCTCGGCCGCGCGGGCGAGCGCCGCCGCGCCTTCGACGGGCGCCTCGTCCGAGGCGTGGTCGAACGCGGGGGCGAGGGAGGCCACGGCACTCATCGGCTCCCGGCGTCGGCCAGCGCCCGGGCCAGCTCGGCCACCCCCTCGCCGAACCGCGGTCCCAGGCCGAGCAGGAGCGCGTCGTCGACGGCGACCACGCGGCGCGCGGCACCGGCCGGTGTCTGCGCCAGGCCGGGCTGCGCGAACAGGCCCTCCGCGCCGCCCAGGCTCTCCAGCCCGCGCGACGGGATCACGACCACGTCCGGCTGGGCCGCGGCGACGGCCTCGGCCGTGAGCGGGACCGCGCCCTCGGCATCGGCCGCGTTCTCGGCGCCCGCCAGCCGGAGCACGACGTCGGCAGCCGTCCCGGTGCCGAACACCTGGACGAGCCCGGCGCCCCGCGCGTAGACGAACAGGACGCGGGGCGGCGTGGCCGGACGGAGCGCCTCAGCGTCGGCGAGCTGGCGGCGCATCCGGCCGACGAGCGAGTCCGCCTCGGCGGCGCGGCCGAGGACCCGGCCGAGCGCCTGCACGCGGGCGACCGCCTCCTCGACGGTGCTCGGCGTGGGCACGCGCACGACCGGCACGCCCGAGGCCTCGATCTGGCCCAGGACCGCCGGCGGCCCGGTCTCGTCGGACGCCAGCACCATCGTCGGCGTCAGGGACAGGACGCCCTCGGCCGAGGTCTGGCGGAAGTAGTTCAGCCGCGGCATCTCCAGCACCGCCGCCGGGTACAGGCTCGACTGGTCCGTCCCGACGACGCGGTCCCCGAGGCCGAGGGCGTAGACGGTCTCGGTGATCGGTCCGCCCAGTACCACCACGCGCGAGGCGTCGAGCGACGCGGGGTCCACGTCGGCCAGCATCGGCGCGGCCAGCACGGACTCGCCGGCCGTCGTGTCGGGGGCCGGAGCGTCCGCGCGGTCCGGTGAGGAGGCCTCGCCGCACCCGACCAGCGGGGCGGCGAGGAGCAGGGTCAGGAGGAAGGCGCGCATCAGTCCTCCGTCGTCTCGAATCCGCGCGAGCCGTCCGGCTGGACGACGTACTCGAACGTGTAGTAGCGGCTCGCGTCCGTCTGCGGGTTCGGCGTGGCCGGGTTGCCCTGGTAGTAGCTCAGGATGCGGACCTTGGCGTAGTCGCCGTCGCCCGTCGTCAGGACGATCGTCCGGCCCGCGACCGGGACGATCAGGTTGGTCGCCGAGCTGTAGCTGTACCAGCCGTTGTCGGACCCGGTGCAGATCGCGTAGGGCGCGCCCGGGAAGGTGCCGCCGGGCGTCTCGACGGCGGGGCAGTTGGCGTTCGCTCCGTCCGCCGCGTAGCCCGTCGCCGGGGCCTCGGTGACGTCGGCGAAGGCCTCCGTGAGGACCTGGGCCGTGCCCCCGCCCGGCCCGCTCGTCCCGCCGTTGACGATGATCGTCGTGCCGCGGAAGCCGAGGTCCCAGGCGGTCCCGGTCGAGTCGGCGGCGCGCACGGCAGCGTCGGTCTCGGACGACGAGAGAACGATCTCGCCCGTGTCGAGGTCGAAGAGCGTGAACAGGTTGTTGGCGAGCGGGGCACCCGTGTTCGGGTCGCGACCCGAGGTCGGGTCGGCCTCCACGTCGGTGGCGGTCTGGACGTTGAGGGGCGTGGGCTCGGACTCCGGACCGGTGGAGTCGCAGGCCGAGAGGACGAGAGCGCCCGTGAGGGCGAGAAGCAAGAGGCGAGACATGAGAGAGCGCCAGCGGCGCGATTCGGGGGGAGTTAAAACGAGAGGCCGAGCGACGCGAAGACGGTGCGCCCGGGCATGGAGGGGACGAGCGTGGCCCGCGTGACGTCGGCGAGGTTGTTGACCCCGAACTGAGCGTCGAGGCGGCCGACAGGGAGCGCGATGGTGCGCGTGAGGGTGAGGTCGAGGACCCCGTAGCCGGCGACGAACTCGTCGTCGCGGTTGGCGAGGCCGTTGCCGTCGAGGTCGCGGTAGCCGTAGCGGCTCCGCCAGCGGCCCCGCAGCGAGGCCGAGGCGGGCCCCCGCGTGAGCGTCGCACGGACCGTGGCCGCGTGCGGCGACCGCCCGAACAGCCCGCCGTAGTCCCCGACGCCGAGGCGCACCTCGCGCCCGTCGGGGTCACGACCGAAGACGGTCCCGGTGGCGAGGGCGTCCACGACGTCGCGGTCGCGGGCCTGGAGGAACTGGTAGCTCGCGGTCAGGTCGAGTCCCTCCGCCGGCCGGGCCGTGACCTGCGCGTCCAGCCCCCGCGTGACGATGCGGTCGAGGTTGAAGTAGCCGAAGACCGACTGCCCGTTCGTCTTCTGCGCGACCGGCTGGGTCTCGATCAAGTCCGACACCTCGTTCCAGAACCCGCCGAGTTCGACCGAGAGGCCCGGCACCACGTCGACCGAGACACCCGCGTTGAGCGCGACGGAGCTTTCCGCCTCGATGGCGCCGAGCGCCGACGGGTCGAGGAAGACCTGAGCGATCTGCCCCTGGGCCTGCAACTCCGCCACGCCCTCCGCCAGCCGCGTCGAGCCGAACACGCTGTAGCCGGCGGCAGCGTTCGTGAACGCGAGGTAGAGCTGGCGGAAGGCTGGGGCCTTGAAGCCGCTCCCCACGCTCGCCCGCAGCCGCACCGCCGGGCTCGGGCGGACGATGGCCGAGAGCTTCGGCGTCAGCCGCGCCGCGTAGTCCGTGTGGGCGTCGAACCGCGCGCTCGCGGTGACCGCCAGGAGGCGCGACGGGGCCCACTCGTGCTGGGCGAAGGCGTACCCCTGCTGCGCGCTCGGGGCCTGGCCCGAGGCATCCGGCGCGTACCGGTCGCCCGCCAACCGCTCGTCGATCACGCCGACGCCCGCGACGGTGAGGTGGCGGGCGCTCCACGCGGCGTCGACCTGGGCCTCGGCCTTCGCGTAGCGCTGGTCGAAGTCGTCGGCATAGCTCAGCGCGCCGTCGGACTGGCGGCGATGGCGCGTCTCGGTGGCGTAACGCGCGCCGTAGAGCGTCGTCGTGAGGCGGAGGCGGTCGCCCAGCGGGACCGTCACCTCGGGATGGAGGCTCCAGTCGATCCGGCTCGCCGTGTCATCGTAGGGCACCTCGGCCCCGTCTTCGACCCCGGCGAACGCGCCCGCCTGGTCCTGAGCCGCCAGCCGGGCCCCGAGGCGCATCCGCGCCGCCCCCAGGTCGGCACTCGCCCGGAGGTCGGCCGTCCAGTCGGTGAAGGCCGGGGTCGTCGGGCCGAAGGCGTCCGGCGTCAGGTCGTAGCCGTCCGACCCGTAGCGGTTGACGAGCGCGCGGGCTGCCCACCCACGCCGGCCGACGGCCACCTCGGCGGTCGCGTCGGACTGCCCGTACGACCCGGCGCGGAGCCGGACGCTGCCGGTCTCCAGGCCCGGTGCCGGGAGGTCGGTCACGAGGTTGACGACGCCCGCGAGGGCCTCGCTCCCATAGAGCGACGACGAGGGCCCCTCGACCACCTCCACCCGCGACACGCCCGCGACGGTCAGCCGGTCGAGGTCGAGCGTGCCGGCCGTCCGCCCGACGACTGGCTCGCCGTCGAGCAGCACGAGGGTGTAGTCGGACGCGAAGCCCTGCACCTGAAGCCCGGTCCCGTGGTCGTCGAACAGGAACAGCCCCGGCACCGCCTCCAGCACCTCCCCGAGGCGGATCGCCCCCTGCTGCCGCATCTCTGTCGCGTCGACGACGGTGGTAGGCACGGACACGTCTTCGAGCGCGCGGGCCGTCCGTGTGGCCGTCACCACCACCGTGCCCGTCTCGACCGGCGCCTCGTCGAGGCGGACCTCGACACGCTCGGTCTTTCCGGGCCGCACCTCGACGGCCACCTCCGCTGAGGCGAAGCCGACCGCCGAGACCGTCAGCACGAGGCGGCCCTCGGGGAGATCTGCGAGGGTGAACCGGCCGTCGCCGTCTGCGGCGGTGCCTCGGCTCTGCGCGACCAGCCAGACCGTCGCGCCCGGGATGGCCTGCCCGGTGGCCGAGGCCGTCACCCGCCCCTCCACCTGCCCGCGCGACTGCGCCGCGGCCGGAAGGCCAACGCTGATCAGGAGGACGGCGGCGAGGACGCGCATGAGGGAGTGGCTTGAGGCCCGGATCACTATCTGGACTCAGTCTAAGTTTAGATCAGATCCAGATAGTGTGCCTCCCTGAACTTCACGCACTCTGGATCGACGAGTCCTTCGGGCACGACCCACCTCCTGCCCGCCTCTCAGGCCGCCCCTCCCTTCCCTCACCGACCAGACGCACGAAGGCCCGTCCGCACGGGGCAGACGGGCCTCCTATTCTCAGCGCCTCCCGAGAGAGCCTCAGCCGGCCACCAAGTCCTCGGGGTCGGGCACGACCGTGTCCAGCACACGAGCCGACGAGAGCACCCCCGGCATCCCCGCGCCCGGGTGCGTCCCCGCGCCGACGAGGTAGAGCCCGTCCACGTCCTCGCTGGCGTTGTGGGGGCGCATGTAGGCGCTCTGCATGAGTTGCGGCTCCAGCGAGAACGCGGCGCCCTTGACCGAGAGGTAGTCGTCGAGGAAGCCCTGCGGGGTGAGGGTCAGGCTGGCCGTCACGTGTTCGCTCAGGCCGGGCAGCACGGTCGCCTCCAGGTACGCCTCGACCTTCTGACGGTACACCTCGGTCTCCGTGGACCAGTCGGTGCCCGAGTCGAGGTGCGGGACCGGCGAGAGGACGTAGAACGTGTCGTGGCCCGCCGGCGCCATGCTGGGGTCCGTCGCCGTCGGGCGGTGGAGGTAGAGCGAGAAGTCGTCGGCCAGGACCTTCTTGTGGAAGATGTCGTCGAGGAGCGCCTTGTAGCGCTCGCCCAGCAGGATGGTGTGGTGGGCGACGTCGTCGTAGGTCTTGTCCGTCCCGAAGTACCAGACGAAGAGGCTCATCGAGTGCTTGGCCTTCGCCAGCTTGGCATCGGTCCACGTGGTCCGGTGTTCCGGGGCGACCAGCTTCTGGTAGGTCCAGGCCGCGTCGGCGTTGGACACGACCACCTCCGCCTCGATGGACTCCCCGGACGCCAGGCGAACGCCCGTCGCCCGAGGCTTCCCCGCGCTCGCGTCGACGGTGATCTCCTCGACGGTCTCGCCGAGGCGGAGGGTGCCGCCGTGGCGCGCGAACAGGTCGGCCATCCCCGTCACGATGGCGCCGGTGCCGCCCATCGCATACCACACCCCCCAGTGGCGCTCCAAGTACGCGATGAGCGCGTAGATGCTCGTCGTCGAGAACGGGTTGCCGCCGACGAGCAACGGGTGGAAGCTGAACACCTTCCGCAGCCGACGGTCCTCGATGTACTTCGAGACGAGCCCGTAGACCGTCCGGTGGCTCTCCAGCGCCACCATGGACGGGATGATCTTGGCCATGTGTGCGGCCCGGTCGAACGGGACGTGGCCGAGTTCGAGGAAGCCGGTCTCGAAGATGGTCTCGCTCTTGGCCAGGAAACGGCGGTAGCCCGCCACGTCGGCCGGGTTGAACCGGGCGATCTCGGCCTCCATCGCATCCTGGTCGCCGGTGTAGTCGAACACGCTCCCATCGTCGAAGCGGATGCGGTAGAACGGCGTCGTGGGGACGAAGTCGAGGTGCGCCTCGCGCGACTCGTCGAACAGCGCCCACAGCTCGTCGAACAGGAACGGCGCCGTGATGAGCGTCGGCCCCATGTCGAAGGTGTAGTGCCCTGGCGTGCCGTCTGTGCCCGTTCCGGGGACGCGCTCGACACGCGCCCGCCCGCCCGGCTGGTCGAGGCGGTCGACGATGGTGACGCGGTAGCCGCGTGCGAGCAGGCGGAGGGCCGCCGCGAGCCCTCCGAAGCCCGCGCCGATGACGACGGCATCGGGCGCGTCGGGAGCCACCGGGACGGGCGGGCCCTCGGTGCGAAGGCGGGCGTCGGGGCGAACGGCGAGGCGGCGGATCCAGGACACGAAATCGGGTGGTGCGGGGCAGCCGAGTACCCGAGCCCTCGCGCCACCGTTCCACCTGGAATCCCCCCCGGGAACCATAGGGCAATACCTTATGTGCAAGAGCACCGCGCGACGCGCGGACTGGTCCCTGGATCTGACCCGCTAGCGCCCTGGACGCCCTCCCGCTCTCCGCTCTGCCCTTCCCCGCGCTCCGGCTCGATGCCGAGGGGTGCGTGGCGGAGGTCAACGATCTCGCGCGCGATCTCTTTCCCGCGTCCCCGGTCGGGCGAGCCGTGTCGTCGCTTTTCGCCGAAGGGGCGGCGCTTCCGGACGCCCCCTCCGCGCTGGCGGGGTGGCTGGGAGAAGGCCGACCTTTGAGCGTGGCAGGCGCCACGGGGCAGGTTCGGTTTCAGGCTCGAGCGAGCGCCTGGGAGAACGGCGGGCTCGTGGTGCTCGTGAGCCTCGCGGTGGAGGGCCCTCGCGAGATCGACGTGGACCTGCTCGCCCAGGCCGTCGACGCGGCGGACAACGCGGTGGTCATCGCCGACGTCCGCCACCCGGACGCTCCCCTGGTCTACGCCAACGAGTACTTCCTGCGCTTCACCGGCTACGAGACCCACGAGGTGATCGGGCGGAACTGCCGCTTCCTCCAGATGCACCGCGGCGAGTACGACAGCACGGGCGACGGACAGGAGGAGGCGCTGGACCGGATCCGTCACGGCATCGCGCACGCCGAACCCGTCCCGGGCGTGGTGCTGCGCAACTACCGCAAGGACGGGACGCTGTTCTACAACGAGCTCTTCCTGACGCCCGTGCGCGACGCCGCTGGCGTGATGACCCACATCATCGGCGTGCAGAACGACGTGACCTCCCGCATCGAGGCGATGCGGGAGCGGATGCAGGCGGCAGAGCGCCTCCAGAGCCTGTTCTCCGCCGCCGCCGTCCCGCTGGGGCTGCTGGAGCGCACGCCGGACGGCGAGTTGCTGCACGTCCTCCACAACGACGCCTCGCGCGACGCCCTCGGCCTCGGCGGCGAAGGGGGCGCGACGTTGGAGGCCATCGGCGAAGACGCCGTCGCCCGCTGGATGGCAGCTGCCGAGTCGGCCCGCCGATCCGGCGAGCCGGTCCGGTTCGACGTCTCGCTCGACGGCGACGACCGGACGTTCGAGGTCTTCCTCTCGCCCGTCCGCCCCGATGCCGAGCCAGACGCGCCGGAGCGCTTCCTCTACCTCGCCGCCGACGTGACCTCGGGGCGGGCCGCCGTGGAGGACCTGCTCCACGTCTCGAACCACCAGATGAAGCGCATCGCGCAGGACATCCACGACGGGCTCGGGCAGTCGCTCACGGGCGCAGCCATGATCGCGACCGCGCTCGCGCGCGACCTCCAGGGCACGCCCCAGGCTGCCGACGGCGCTCGCCTGCGGGACCTCCTGATCCGGTCCCAGAGCCAGCTCCGTTCCTTCGCCCTCGGTCTGGACCCCGTCGACCTCGACCGCCTCGGGATGGGAGAGGCGCTCGGACGCCTTGCTGCCGATGCCCAGGAGGTGCTCCGGGTCGACGTGGTCGTCGAGGACCGGCTGGCGGGGTTCCACCTGCACGACGAGGCCATGCTGGACTTTTACCGCATCGCCCAGGAGGCCCTGACCAACGCCGCCCGCCACGGTCGGGCGCGGACCGTCCGCCTCGCGCTCGACCGCGCCGAGGACGACGTGGTGCTGGCCATCGAAGACGACGGGCACGGCATCCAGCTGGCCCGCCCCAGCAACGACGGCATGGGCCTGCGCACCATGCGCGCCCGTGCCCAGCGACACGGGGGCACGCTCGCGATCGCTCCCCGGGCCGAGGGCGGCACCCGCGTCGAGCTGTCCACCCCCGCCGAGCGGGTCGGCGGGCGCTGAGTCAGGAGGGCAGCTCCCAGCTTTTTCGAGAGGCGGACACGAACCCGGGCATCGGTCCGTTTCGAGGAGGCTACCTCCTGCGGTTGTGTGTGTCCGCAGGACGCCGGTCGGGGCGCCACCTTCTCGAAGGGGCGCCCCGATCTCGTTTCTAGCCGTGCCGCGCCCGGAGGGGTCGCCCTCGGCAGAGTGTCTCGATCTCGTGTCGGACCACGGGGTCGGGCACCATGCCACGCCTCGACTCGTTGGACAGGCCGCCCCACGTCATCCTCCGGTGGGCGCTCCACCGCCGACCCGTTCCCTTCCGATCCGATCCCCCATGTCCGACGTCAAGCGCAAAGCCTCTGTCGCGCTCCTCGTCGCCGCCGCAGTGCTCGGCGGCATCGTCTTCGTCACCTCCGCAGCCAACCTGACCGGGCTCAGCAGCCTCTTCGGCCAGGCCGGCGCCCAGACTGCGGACGTCCCCGCGGACGCCGTCGCCACGGCCGAGGACCTCGGCCAGGCGTTCTCCTCGGTCGCCGAGGCGGTCAACCCGGCGGTCGTGCAGGTCCAGTCCACGCGCGTGCTCGCCCAGGGCGGCGCCAACCCGATGTCGCCGTTCGGCGGGATGTCGCCGTTTGGTGGCGGCGACGGCACGCAGAGTGGCCTGGGCAGCGGCGCCTTCATCTCCGACGACGGCTACATCGTGACCAACAACCACGTCATCGAGGACGCCGACGAGCTGATCGTGGCCCTCTTTGACGGCCGCGAGTTTGAGGCCGAGGTGGTCGGGGCCGACCCGTTCTCCGACCTGGCCGTGCTCAAGGTGGATGGCGAGGGCTTCCCGACGCTCTCCTTCGGCGACTCGGACGCGCTCCGCGTCGGGCAGTGGGTGCTGGCCTTCGGCAGCCCGCTCTCGGCCGACCTCTCGAACACGGTCACCAGCGGCATCGTGTCGAGCCTCGGCCGCTTCTCGGGCGCCCCCGACCCGCGCGGCCGGACCACCATCTCGAACTACATCCAGACCGACGCGGCCGTCAACCCGGGCAACTCGGGCGGTCCGCTGGTCAACCTCCGCGGCGAGATCGTCGGCATCAACTCGGCCATCGCCACGCGGACCGGCACCTACAACGGCATCTCGTTCGCCATCCCGTCCAACATCGTCCGCTCGACCGTCGAGCAGATCATCGACACGGGCACGGTCGAGCGCGGCTACCTCGGCATCTCGTTCAACGAGGCGTCTCCGGCGCTGCGGCGCCTGTACGGCGTCGGGCCAGGCGCGGCCAACATCGCCGACATCGCGCCGGACGCCACTGGCCGCACGCCGGCCGCTGACGCGGGCCTCCAGCCCGACGACCTGATCACGGCCATCGACGGCGTGGAGCTGACCGACAGCCGCCAGATCGTGTCGCTGATCTCCAGCAAGCGCCCCGGCGATGTGGTCGAGATCACGTACAACCGGGAGGGCACCGAGGGCGTCGCCCGCGTGACGCTCGGCCGCCGCCCGTCCGACGAGCAGATCAGCCAGGGCCCGTCCTCGGCGCCCGACCGCGACCCGGCGCCAACGTTGAAGCCCGCCTCGGTCGAGATGCTGGGCCTGACGCTGGAGACGGTCACGCCGAGCCTCGCCCGCCAGCTCGGCGAGGACATCACTGGTGTCGCCGTGACGGACATCGAGCGGACCAGCGAGGCCTACCGCGACGCCAACATCCGTCCGGGCATGGTGATCACCGAGGTGGACCGCGAGCCGGTCGCCTCGGTCGATGAGTTCGAGGCTGCCGTGGCTGCGGTAGAGGAGGGCGAGTCCTTCCTCATCCGCGTGCGGGCCGGGGCGAGCTCGTTCCTGACGGCGCTCACGAAGTAGAGACGTCTCTTCTCTCCGACGACCGCGCCGGGTCTAGGACCCCGCTCGATGTGTCGGGCGGGGTCTCTTTGTGTCCGAGCGACTGGTCGCAGGCGGTCGGCGGCGGAGGAAGCGGGGCGTTCGGTCCCCACTGAGGCGCCCGACCCGTCACCCGAGGTGGGCCAGGCGGGACTGCCAGTCGACGCCGTTGCGGACCTCCTCGGGCGTCGGCATCGCGCCCCGCGCCATGAGGCGGTGCGCCGTGGCGGCGTCCTTGTCGCGCCCGACCGCCGCGACGGCTCGGACCTCCCCTCCCTCGACGTAGGCGGCGACGAACTCCCGATCGGCAAGGGAGCCGTCGATGATCACCTCGTCCCAGTCCTCGACGTGGCCGACGTAGCGAAGGCTGACGCCGAACTGGCCCGTCCAGAAGAAGGGGACGGCGTCGAAGGGTGTGCGGGGCAGCGTCGGGTCGGCCTCGTGCAGAAGGCCGCGGGCGGCGGCGCGGCCATGCTGCTGGGCCAGCCGCCAGTGCTCGATGCGAACCCTCCGCCCGAGCCGGGCCTCAGGGAACGCCGCCACGTCGCCCGCCGCGAACAGCCCGGGCGCGGCCTGGAGGTACGCGTCGACCTCGATCCCCCCGTCCTCGCGCACGAACGGCGCGCGGCTCAGGAAGTCCGTCGCCGGGCGGACGCCGACGCCCATCACCACCACGTCCGCCGCGACGGCGTCCTCGCCGAGGGCAACGCGGAGGCGCGTCGGCGGCCCCACCTCGGGATCGGAGTGGACCGTCTCGATGCGCTCGACGCTCGCCCCGAGGCGGAAGGTGACGCCCTTGGCCTCGGCGGCCTCTCGGAACACCTGGCCGACCTCTGTGCCGAGGATGCCCTCGAACGGCGTCGTCTCCTGGCCGATCACGGTCACGTTCAGCCCGCGGCCGACCAGCGACGAGGCGGCCTCCATCCCGATGAACGAGGCGCCTATGAGGACGACGGAGGTCGCGTCTCCGACCCGCGAGACGAGGGCCTGCGCGTCCTGCCAGGACCGGAGCACGAGCACGCCGTCGAGGTCGGCGCCGGGGATGGGCAGGCGGCGGGGAACGCCGCCCGTGGCGACGAGCGCGGCGTCGTAGGTGATGGGGTCGCCTTCGGCAAACGTGACCGTCCGCGTGTCGGGGTCGAGAGCCGTGACCGTGCGGTCGGTCCAGAGCTCGATGCCGTGTTGCTCGAAAAACGAGCCGTCGCGGAGGCGGAGCGCGTCGTCGGCGGTGCCCCCGCCGAGGTAGCCCTTCGAGAGGGCGGTCCGGTCGTAGGGCGGGCGCGTCTCCTGCGAGACCATCACGAGGCGCCCGCGATAGCCCTGCTGGCGGAGCGCCTCGGCGCAGGCCTCGCCCGCCGACCCCGCTCCGAGAATGAGCAGGAGCCGGTCGTCTGCGTCCAGGTCGATGTCGGTCATCGCAGGCGTCTCGCCGTCACTCTCGCGGTAGGCGATGCCCTTGCCGTGTGCGTCGGCGTCGGCGGGCACGCGGACGAGCACGTCCTCGCCCTCGACGCGAACCTCGAAGGTGCGCAGGGCGTCCGGCGCGGGCGGCTCGCACAGCGCCCCCGAGGCCACGTCGAACGCGGCGTGGTGCCACGGGCAGACGACGGTCGTGCCGTCGAGGACGCCGGTCGCCAGCGGCGCGCCGTAGTGGGTGCAGAAGGCGGTGCAGGCATGGAAGGCGCCGTCGACGCGCGAGAGGAGCACCTCGGTGCCGTCGGCCGACACCTGGCGCATCTCGCCGTCGGCGAGGTCGGCGGTGGAAGCGACGCGGACGAAGTCGGGCATGGGATCGCGGAGAGGGGGCAGCGTCACGAGTGACGGGTGCTCGGGTTCCGGGAGAGGGCGTCGGTCAGGGTCCGCCCGCTGGTACCTTCCGTCCCCGCCCGCCTCGCCATGTCTGCCGACGTCCGCGCCCTGATCGACCGCATCGCCACCGCCCTCGGGCCGGAGGCCACGCCCGAGCGCGTCGAGCGCGTCGCCCGGGCTGTCCTGGACGCCCGTGCTCCGACTGCCCCGGCGCGTGCTCCCGCCCTGGCTCCTCGGTCTCCGGACGGGCCCGCCACGGGCGCGACGCGCGTCGTGGTGACCGCCTACGGGCAGGACCAGCCGGGCGTGCTGGCCGCTATCACGGCCGAGCTGTCGGCATCGGGCGCCAACATCCTGGACGTGTCGCAGAAGGTGCTCCAGGGCTACTTCACCGTCGTTCTCGTCGCGGACCTGTCAGAGGGCACCGACCTCGGCGCCGTCCGCGACGTGCTCACCTCTCGCGGCGAGGCGATGGGCGCACGGGTGTTGCTCCAGCACGAAGAGCTGTTCCAGGCGATGCATCGGCCATGAGCGGGGAGGGATTTGGGGTGCGGGATGAGGAGGGACGGGCAGAAACGCCTGCTCCTTCCTTCGTGACGGAGCCCGAGATCCAGAGCTACGAAGATCTCCGCGTCTGGCAGAAAGGAGTTGTGCTCTGCGAACTGGTGTATGGCATCACCCGATCATTTCCCGGCACCGAGCGATTCGAGCTGACGAGCCAACTGTGTCGAGCAGCCGTCTCCGTCCCTTCGACCATCGCGGAAGGCTGGGGACGTGGGTCGAAGGCCGAGTACGCCCGCTTCCTCAAGATCGCGCGCGGGTCGCTATTCGAACTGCGCCCCCAGCTCATCATCGCTGAGCGCATCGGTCTCTGTCCGCCGGAGACAGTAGCCACGTCCCTTCGAACCGTCGACCAGATCCGCCGCATGCTCCACGGCCTCGTCCGCTCGCTGGGCTGAGCTCGACCTCCTCCGCACCCCTCCATCCCGCATCCCTCCATGCCTCTCTCCCTCGGCGAAATCCTCGACACCGTTCGGATGACCGAGGCGGACGCGTTCGACATTCGGACGGTCACGCTGGGCGTCAGCCTGCGGGGATGCGCCAGCCGCGACCCCGAGTCGACGCGGCGCAACATCTACGACCGGGTCACGCGGGCGGCCGACCACCACCTGGCCGCGGCGCAGGAGGTCGAGAAGCGGTACGGCGTGCGGATCGCCAACAAGCGCGTCTCGATCACGCCCGCCGCCCTCGCCGCCGACGGGTTCTCGCCCGCCGACTTCGTCCGCCTCGCGGAGACGTTGGACAAGGCGGCCGGCGAAGTCGGAGTCGACTACCTCGCCGGGTTCAGCGCGCTCGTCGAGAAGGGCATGACGCCCGGCGATGCCGCCCTCATCGAGGCGCTGCCCGAGGCGCTCGCGACGACCGCCCGCGTGTGCGCCTCCGTCGCCTGCGGGAGCACGCCGGCCGGGATCAACGCGGACGCCGTGCTCCGGGTCGCCCACGCGATCAAGGGAATGGCCGCGCGGACCGCCGACCGCGACTCGATCGGGTGCGCCAAGTTCGTCGCCTTCTGCAACGCCGTCGGCGACAACCCCTTCGTGGCGGGCGCTTTCCACGGGCCGAGTGAAGCCGGGCTGGCCCTCAACGTCGGCATCTCGGGGCCAGGGGTCGTGCTCCGCGCCATCGAGGCGCTGGGGCCGACGGCCGACTTCGGAGCGGTCACGGACGCCGTCAAGACGGCCGCCTTCAAAATCACGCGCGCCGGAGAGCTCATCGGGCGCCGCGTGGCCGAGGAGTTGGCCCAGCGCTCGGGCCAGCACGTGCCGTTCGGCGTCGTCGACATCTCGCTCGCGCCGACGCCCGCCGAGCGCGACTCCGTGGGCGACGTGCTGAAGGCGTTTGGCCTGGAGCACGTCGGCGCGCCCGGCACGACGGCGGCGCTGGCGATGCTCAACGAGGCCGTCAAGCGGGGCGGGCTGATGGCCGCGCGCCACGTCGGCGGGCTGTCGGGCGCCTTCATCCCGGTCTCCGAGGATCAGGCCATGATCGAGGCGGCGGCGGCGGGACACCTGACCATCGAGAAGCTGGAGGCCATGAGCGCCATCTGCTCGGTCGGGCTCGACATGGTCGCCATCCCCGGCGACACGTCCGCCGAGACCATCGCGGGCATCCTGTTCGACGAGTTCGCCATCGGGATGATCAACGACAAGACGACGGCCGTGCGGCTGCTCCCGGTCGCCGGGAAGGGCGTCGGCGAGTGGGCGGATTACGGGGGCCTGCTCGGGCGAGCGCCCATCCAGCCGGTCTCGCAGGCCTCGAACGTGGTGTTCGCGCGGCGCGGTGGCCGCATCCCGGCGCCGATCCGGAGCCTCACGAACTGACGACGCCGCGGCGGACGGTCAGTCGAGCGGCGGACCGCCCGCGTCGACGACCGGGGTGTCGGCCGGGATGCGCAGTTCCACCACACCATCGAAGCGGGGAAGCCCCGGCAGGGTGTACGACGTGTACGTGACCCTGACCTGCTTGTAGACGAACGTCCCGGTCAGCGTCCCGACGAAGTCGCCGGCGGCGTCCCGGGCGAGTGTCAGCGTTCCCTGCTCGAGGCCATAGAAGAACTGCGGCGTCCGCTCGTCGCGGAGCCCGCTCACCACCACGTCGTCGCGGTTGATGCAGCCCTCGGGGTAGAGCGCCCCGTGGCGCTTCTTGACCTCGAACGTCCCCTCGCGGAGTTCCGTCCCCGGGATATCGAGACTGACCACATAGGGGCCGTCCGACGCTGAGACGCTGAGCGAGTGGAGCACGGTCGGGCCGCAGGAGACGGTCTCGCCCGTCGGCGTGCTGTAGCTCCCTTCCCCGACGGCGTAGTACGTGGTGAGGTCGGGCGGCGGCGTTGCGAACGCCACGGTGGTGTCGGGCGCGGTGAGGCTGACCACGATCCCAGCGGAGGCCGTGGTTGGCGTGACAGGCGCTCTGAGCACACCGCCGTCGGGCGAACCGCTATCGAGTGCAGGGGCCGTGGCATCGCAACCAGCGAGAGCGACCAGAACGAGGACGAGCGAAGCGAGACGGTGCATGGCGAAAGAGGAGGGAAAGAGGAGAGCACACTATAGAATGGAGAGCACGCTATAGAAAGGCACCGCCCCCTGCCCTTGAGCCAGGAAGCCCCTGGTCGACGGACGGGGGCTGGCCCCAGGGAAGGAGCGATCCGACCGTCGCCTCCCTCCACCTCGGCGCCGAGGCGGGCGGGACGGAGACAGAAAGGGCAATGATTCGGTGACCCGGCGGACGGAACGGACGACGGTTGAATCGTTCGAG